>NZ_CP104174.1:1833461-2139038 GCF_025200925.1 Bradyrhizobium sp. CB1015
GGTCTGCACGGTGACGACGAACAGCAGCACCAGCGTCGCGAACACGTCGATCCAGCGCTGATAGCGCGGTTCGACATTGCCCCAGACCAGGTCGACCGTGATGTGGGTGCCGCGATAGGAGGTTGCGGCGATGCCCCAGAAAATGAGGATGCCGAGCAGCATGCGGCCGATGTCGAAGGAATCAGGGATCGAATAGTTAAGCGTGTTGCGCAGGAGCACCGACAGGAAGATGTCGAGTGCGACGATGCCGACAAAGCCGGCCGCGATCCATTCGATCGAGTCGATCACGCGATCCATCCAGGAGCGCCTTGCGGGGTGTGTACCGTCGTGTGCTGTCATTGCTTGATCTCGCTCCAGCGGCGGCTCTTCGCCTCTCCCCGCGCGCGGGGAGAGGCCGCATCGCACGCGGGTGAGGGGGACTCTCCGCGAGTCCGTCTCTTACCGTCTTTGCGGAAGCAGCCCCTCACCCCAACCCTCTTCCCGTAAGAACGGAGAGAGGGGGAGAGAGAGAGCCCGCCATCGCCTCATTCCGCCAGCGCGTTGTACTTCTTCAGCGAGGCCTTGAGCTCCGCGAGCGCGGCGTCGGGATCCGCGCCGGCCTTCTTGGCACCGTCGCCCCAGGTCTTGACCAGCGGCTCGGCGGCCTTCTTCCAGGCCGCGATCTGCTCGGGCGTCAGCTTGTAGACCTCATGGCTGGACTCCGCCTTCACCTTGGCGATGCCGGCGTCCTCGAACTTGCCCCAGTGCTCGCCGACCGCGCCCGCCGTCTCGACCGTGCAGTTCTTGTCGATCGCGGCTTTCTGCTTGTCGGACATGGCATTGTACTTGTCCTTGTTGATCACGAACACGAAGGTCGTGGTGTAGAGCGGCGCCTCCATGTCGTACTTGGTCACCTTGTCGATGCCGAACAGCACCAGGGAGCCCCAGGGGAAGGTGACGCCGTCGGCGACGCCGCGCTCGATGATGTCGCGCACTTCCGGCGCCGAGGACTGCACGTTGGTGCCGCCGAGCGAAGTGACGAAATTCGCCATGGTGGCGTGAGCGGGGCGAATCTTCAGGCCCTTCACGTCCTCGGGGTTGACGATCTTCTTGGTGCGGGAATGGAACGAGGAGGGCGAGTGGACGAAGGCGAGGCAGTATTTGACGTCCTTCATCTCCTTCTCGGCATATTTGCGATACCAGGCGTCGAGCCCCATCGAGCCGCCCTTGGCGTCCGAGATCAGGAACGGCAATTCCCCGGCGCCGATGATCGGGAAGCGGCCGGGCTGGTAGCCGGGATTGACATAGGTGACGTCGGCAATGCCGTCGCGCGCCATGTCGTAATGGTCGAACGCCTTGCCGAGCTGTTGGGCCGGAAACACCTTGCCGGTGATGGTGCCGCCGGAATCCTTGTTCACCGCGGCCACCCAGTCTTCCAGCGATTTTTGCAGCGGATGCGAGGCCGGCACCCAGTGCGAGACCTTCAGGTCAAAAGTTTTGTCCTGCGCGAGCGCAGGGCTCACGCTTGCTGCCAGCAGCAACGCCAGACAGGCTTTCCTCATCACGCGTCTCTCCCTTTTGCGACGGCGGGCTTCATTGGCCCGGTCTCGTTAATTAACATGTTATCTAATTGGCCGGCGCGTTCAAGCCGGAACTGAGCGCTCCGTGTCGCGCCTTCTACGTCAGCCATGTTGCATGGATTTGTCGCTGCTCGGGCGACGACCGCTCTCCCCTTTGCGCAAACGTTATATGGTATAATTATCGCCTGCGAGCCTTGGCTACAAGCAGGCTGTTGGCGAGGCGACGGCGAAGCTCGTTTCAAACACCTGCACAAATTCCGTTTAAAGCTTTGTAGGTGATGCATTCGTCGCGTCATTCGCTTCCAATGTCGTCAAAGCAATGAAGCGAGATTGCCATGACCCTCACCGACATCCCCGCCGGCTACGAGCCGCATTTCCGCAAAGCGCCCCTGACCGATCCCTGGGAGCCGCTCTATTCGAAGAAGACCGACAAGGGCGTCACCGTCGGACTCCGCCTGGCGACGCCGCACACCAACGCCCGCGGGCTGATCCACGGCGGGCTGATCGTGGCGCTCGCTGACGCCGCGATGGGCTACAGCTGCGCCCAGGCGACGGGCTGGACGACGTCGTTCGTCACCATCTCGCTGTCGGTCGACTATGTCGGCGCCGCCGAGATCGGCCAATGGCTCACGGTCGAGGGCGAGGCGATCAAGACCGGGAACACGATCTGCTTCGCGCAGTGCCTGGTGAAGGCGGACGACGCCGTGATCGCGCGGGCCAGCGGCACCTTTCGGGTGGTGCCGAAGAAATAGCTCTCTACCCAAATCTCCACTCCGCCGTCTCCACCACGAGATCGATGAACGCGCGCACCTTGGCCGAGAGCAGACGCGAGGTCGGGTAGACGATGTGGATCGGCAGCGCCGGCTGCTCGTATTTCGCCAGCACGATCTTGAGGCGTCCGCGCTTCAGGCCCTCGGCGGCCTGATAGGCCAGCACCCGCGTCACGCCGCCGCCGGCCTCGGCATATTGTAGGGCGGCGTCGGCGCTGTTGCTGATCAAGCGAGGGGACAGCGGCAGCTCGATATCGCGGCCGTCGCGCAGGAAGCGCCATTCGGACCAGGGGCCGAACTGGATGGTCTGGTGTATGGCGAGCGCTTCCGGGGTCTTCGGCTCGCCATGGCGCTTGAGATAGGCGGGCGCGGCCACCACGATCCGCCGCATCGCGCCGACCTGGCGTGCGACAAGCGAGGAATCGGCGAGATGGCCGATCCGCACCGCGGCATCGACGGCGTCTTCAACGAGGTTGACGAGATGATCCGACAGCCGGAGCTCGGCCGTGACCTCGGGATAACGCTTGAGATAGGCGGTCATGATCGGCCCGACATGCAGCCGGCCGAAGCCGACCGGCGCTGATACGACGAGACGACCGCTCGGCCGGTTGCGCTCCTCCCGCGCCGAGCCGTCGGCCTCCTCGACATCGGCGAGGATGCGCCGCGCGCGCTCCAGATAGCGCGTGCCGACGTCGGTCAGCGTCACTTGCCGCGTGGTTCGCTGCAGCAGCCGCGCGCCGAGATGCTCCTCCAGCGCCGCGATCAGCCGCGTCACCGCCGACGGCGACAGCCGCAGTTTGCGCGCGGCCGGCGCAAAGCCGCGCAGATCGGCGACCGTGACGAAGACATGCATGGCTTCCAGGCGGTCCATGGACATTATTGCATATATTGCAATGATGAAGTGTCAAGGTGCTCAATTGTTTTAGACGCCGAAAGGTCCAGATTTGACACGGAAGACGCAGCAATGCGCCGGAATTTCAGGAGATGTTCCGATGACGGCAGTCCATACCTATGCCAGCGACGTGGCGTTCTCGCCGGCAGTGAAGGCGATCCAGGCGCGCAAGGGCTCGCGCGAGGCCTATGCGCGTAGCGAGCAGCGCGGCTGGCGCACCGAGGTCGACGACAATCTCGCCGCGTTCCTGGCTGACGCCAACAGCTTCTACTTCGCCACGGCTTCAGCCGACGGCCAGCCTTATATCCAGCACCGCGGCGGGCCCAAGGGCTTTCTCAAGATGCTGGACAAGCAGACGCTCGCCTTCGCCGACTATGCCGGCAACCAGCAGTTCATCACCCAGGGCAATCTCTCGGAGAATCCCAAGGCCTACATCTTCGTGATGGACTACGCCCACCGCCGCCGTGTGAAGATCTGGGGCGAGGCACGCGTGGTCGAGGACGACGAAGCCCTGACCACGTCGCTGATGCCGAAAGACTACCGCGCCCGACCCGAGCAGGTGATCCTGTTCAAGATCGCAGCCTGGGACACCAACTGCCCGCAGCACATCCCGCAGAAGTTCGATGCAGCCGATGTCGCGGCCGCGCTCGCGGCGAGGGATGCGAGGATCGCAGAGCTGGAAGCGGAGGTTGCGGCGCTGAAGGGGGCGAAGGGGGTTGGCGATTAGTTTGGAGCAAGCGCCGCGTGCTCGGTGCACCCTCTCCCCTTGTGGGAGAGGGTGGCTTCGATGTGAAGCATCGAAGCCGGGTGAGGGGTTCTATCCTCACGAACGGCCTCACGCGCCGAGAGAACCCCTCATCCGGCGCTTCGCGCCACCTTCTCCCACAAGGGGAGAAGGGAAGAGGAGCCAGCCGCAAATCAAATAGCGCTCGCGCCTTCGTGCTGGAAGCCGAGATAGCTCGCCGCGACGCGCTCGTTGGCTGCGATGTCGCTGGCCTTGCCGCTGAGCACGAACTCGCCGAGCTCCATGACATAGGCATGGTCCGCGATCTTCAGCGCGGCCTGCGCGTTCTGCTCGACCAGCAGCACGGAGACGCCGGCGGCGCGGAGCTCGGTGACGATGCGGAAGATGTCGGCGACGATGATCGGGGCAAGGCCCAGGCTCGGCTCGTCCAGCATCAAGAGCTTCGGCTCGCCCATCAGCGCGCGGCCCATCGCGAGCATCTGCTGCTCGCCGCCGGAGAGCGTGCCGGCGAGCTGCTTGCGCCGCTCCTTGAGCCGTGGAAACAGCGCATAGACGCGCTCGATCGAGGCTTTTGCCTTGCTGCGCTCGATCCGGAACGCGCCGAGCTCGAGATTGTCCTCGACATTCATGGTCACGAACAATTCGCGGTGCTCGGGAACGAGACCGAGGCCCATGGCGACGCGGTCCTCGATGTCGAGCCGGGCGAGATCCTGCCCGGCAAAGGCGACGCGGCCCTTCAGCGGCAGGATGCCCATGACGGCCGAAAGCAGCGTGGTCTTGCCGGCACCGTTGGCGCCGACGATGGTGACGATCTCGTTGGTGCCGACCTCGAGCGAGACCGAACGCACCGCCTCGACCTTGCCATAGGCGACATGCGCGTCGGTGACGGACAACAGCGTGCTCATGCCGCCACTCCGAGATAGGCCTTGATCACTTCGGGATTGGTCTTGATCGTCGCCGGCGTGCCTTCCGCGATCTTGGTGCCGAAATCGAGCACCACGATGCGGTTGGCGAGGTTCATCACGAAGCCCATGTCGTGCTCGACCAGCAGCACGCTCATGCCGCCGTCGCGCAGCTCGCGGAGCAGCGCGGCGAGCCGCTGCTTCTCCATGTGGCGCAGGCCCGCGGCCGGCTCGTCGAGCAGCAGCAGCATCGGATCGACGCAGAGCGCGCGGGCGATCTCGACGATGCGCTGCTGGCCGAGCGAGAGCGAGCCTGCCAGCTGGTGCATCTGCTCGGTGAGGCCGACGCGCTCGATCTGACGCGCGGCCTCGGCGAGCAGCTTGGCTTCATCAGCGCGGTCGAGCCGCAGCATCGAGGAAACGGGTCCGGAATGGCCGCGCAAATGTGCGCCGATCGCCACGTTCTCCAGCACGGTCATGTCGGGGACGAGCTTGACGTGCTGGAAGGTCCTGCTGATGCCGAGCTTGACGATCTCCTGCGGCGGCGCGTTGTCGACCTTCCTGCCGAGCACGGAGATCGAGCCCGAGGTCGCCGACAGCACGCCGGTGATCAGGTTGAAGGTCGTGCTCTTGCCGGCGCCGTTCGGGCCGATCAGCGCGACGATCTCGCGGGCCTGGACGTCGAAGGAGACGTTGTTCACCGCGACCACGCCGCCGAACTGTTTGCGCGCCTTATCGACCTGAAGCAGGACACCGGCCTCGGTGGGCGCGCGGGCACGGTGCTCCAGCTTCAGCGAGGTGTCGGGCTTCTTGCCATCGGTACGCTCTGGGAAGAACGACATCAGCCAGGGCCAGAGGCCGCCGGGCGCAAGCTGCAGCAGCGCCACCAGCATGATGCCGAACACGATGGTCTCGACCTGGCCGGAGCCTGGCAGGATCAGCGGCAGATAGCTCTGCAGCACCTCTTTCAGGATCACGACGATTGCCGCGCCCAGGACGCCGCCCCAGACATAGCCGGCGCCGCCGACCACCGCGATGAAGAGATATTCGATGCCCATATGCGCACCGAACGGCGTCGGGTTCACCGCGCGCTGGAGATGGGCGTAGAGCCACCCGGACAGGCCGGCGAGCACTGCGGCATGGATGAAAACCAGGAGCTTTGCGCGCGGCGTGTGGACGCCGAACGCCTCGGCCGCGACATGGCCGCGCCTGAGCGCGCGGATGGCGCGGCCGGTGCGGGAGTCCAAGAGGTTCATCGTCAGCAGGGCCGAGAGGATCACGGCGACCCAGATCGCGTAATAGATCGAGCCGGGCGAGAGCATCTTGAACGCGCCGATCGACAGCGGCGGGATCGCCGAGATGCCGTCGTTGCGGCCCAGAAACTCAAGCTTGCTGAACAGGTAGAACAGCCCGAGCCCCCAAGCGAGCGTGCCGAGCGGCAGATAATGCCCCGAGAGGCGCACGGTGATCAGCCCGAGCAGCACCGCGAGCGAGCCGCTGACCAGGAGCGACAGCGGCAGCGTCAGCCAGGGCGACAGGCCGTAGGCCGTCGACAGCACCGCGGTGGTATAGGCGCCGAAGCCGACGAAGGCGGCTTGGCCGAACGAGGTGAGGCCGCCGACGCCGGTCAGCAGCACGAGGCCCATCGCGACCAGGGCCGCAAGGCCGATATTGTCGAGCAGCACGATCCAGAACGGGGGCACGCCCGGGATGAACGGGATCGCGGCCATAACAATCGCGAAAACGAGGATGGGAAGCCGGCTCTGCATGCGCGTCAGTCCTTCTCTTCCTCGACGGCGGGCGCGGCGAGCGAGCGCAGCAGCAGCACGGGGATCAGCAGCATGAAGACGATCACCTCCTTGTAATTGGAGGCATAGAAGGACGAGAACGCCTCGACGATGCCGACCACCAGCGCCGCGACGGCGGTGAGGGGATAGCTGACGAGGCCGCCGATGATCGCGGCGACGAAGCCCTTCAGCCCGATGAGGAAGCCGGAGTCATAGTACAGAGTTGTGATCGGCACGATCAAGATGCCGGAGAGCGCGCCGATCACGGAGGCCAGCAGGAAAGCGATCTGGCCCGACAGCGTGGTGCGGATGCCCGCAAGCCGCGCGCCGAGCCGGTTCACCGCGGTCGCGCGCAGCGCCTTGCCATAGAGCGTCAGGCCGAAGAACAGCCAGAGCCCGACGATGAAGGCGATGGTGATGGCGTAGACGGTGATGCTCTGGCCGGTGAAGCGCAGGGCGCCGGCGGTGAAGGCGCCGGACAGCACGGCAGGCCCGCGCTGGCCTTCGGCGCCGAAGAACAGCAGGCCGAGGCCCTGCAGCGCGAGGTGGACGCCGACCGAGGCAATCAGCAGCACCAGCACCGAGGTGTGCGCCAGCGGCTGGAAGGCGATGCGGTAGAGATAGAGGCCGATCATCGCCACGATCACCAGCGACAGCGCGATGCAGACCGCGACCGGCGGCTTCTGCGCGGCGAAGGACAGGGTCAGCGCCAGCACGATCGCGGGCAACACGACGTTGGCGATGAAGCTGCGGACGACCAGCCGCCCATGCAGCGCCTTGCGCGCCTCGAACAGGTCGAAGGCGAAGGCGCCGATGCCGAGCGCCAGCGCCAGCTTTGCCGTGCCCGGCATCTGGCCGGCGGCCAGCGAGGCATAGGTCAGCGCGCCATAGGTGACGAATTCGCCCTGGGGAATGAGGATGACGCGGGTGACGGCGAACACCAGCACCAGCGCCAGGCCGAGCAGCGCATAGATCGCGCCATTGGTGATGCCGTCCTGCACCAGGAACAGCATGATGGTGGTATTCAAGACCGGACGCTCCCCCTAATCCGGACCGGTCCCCTCGATTGCGGTGGACGGTCCGCTCACAGCCATTGAAAAACGCATGCGATATTTGGTATGGTCTATAACGATTATCGAATATAACTTCAAGGGTGGGGAACGACCCGTCCCGAATTTAGCGGGATTGCGAGCACGAGGCGATGACCGTTTCCAAAACCGCTGAAAAGTCCTCCGAAAAGCCGGCCGACGCGGCCAAGGGCCGCAAGGACGCAAGCGAGCCGCAGGCGGAGGCCCTCCAGCTCGGCGAGCTTTCCGAGCAGCTCGGCTATGTCCTGAAACGTGCGCAGCTCAAGGTGTTCGAGAATTTCTTGCGCTGCATGGCCTCGCTCCAGCTGACGCCGGCGCAATTCTCGGTGCTGCTGCTGGTCGAGAAAAACCCCGGCCGTAACCAGACCGAGATCGCCTCCACGCTCGGCATCCTCAGGCCGAACTTCGTGGCCATGCTCGACAATCTGGAGAGCCGCGACCTTTGCGCGCGGATCCGCTCCACCAACGACCGCCGCTCGCACATCCTGGTCTTGACCGACAAGGGCAAGGCCGTGCTGGCCCGCGCCAAGAAGCTCGTCGCCACCAAGCACGAGGCCCGGCTGAACGATCTGCTCGGCCAGGCCAACCGCGAAGCCCTGATCGGAATGCTCGCGAAGATCGCCAGCGAGTTTTGACTCTTACCCTCCCCTGGAGGGGTCCGGGACGAGCGTAGCTCGCCCGTGGGTCGCTACGCATGAGCGAAGCGAAATGCGTAGCGGGGTGGGGTGACAGTCTCTCGGCATTGAGTAGTGCCAGAGTGGAGAGATCACCCCACCCCGCTCGCGCTGCGCGCGATCGACCCTCCCCCTCCAGGGGAGGGCTATCGCATTTGAGAGCTTTTCCCTGCAGCCATCCTTCGAGACGCCCGCTTTGGGCGGGCTCCTCAGGATGAGGGCGGAGTGCGCGGCAGCAGTTTCAACGAACACTGACGCTGATTAGCCTCATCCTGAGGAGGCGCATAAGCGCCGTCTCGAAGGACGAGGCGTGCGCGCAGGCCGCCGCCACGAGTGATATGCGATAGCCCTGCCCTCCAGGGGAGGGTAAGCGCCTCAATCCACCAAAATCACGCGGATGTCGTTCACGTTGGTCAGCGTCGGGCCGGGCTGTAGCAGATCGCCCGTGGCCTCGAAGAACGCGGTCGCGTCGTTGTTGTCGAGAGAGGCCTGCGGCGAGCCCCAGCGTCTTCATCCTCGCGAAGGTCGCGGCATCGATCAGAGCGCCACACGCGTTCGGGGGGCGTACTCGGAGGACGTTGCGCGGAATGATGCATTGCATCTAGAAGATGATGCTTGAAACATCACTTTGCGCGCCCTAAGCTTGGTAAATCAAGCACTGTAACTGCCACGGACGTTGTGCCCCGTGATCACCGCCGCGCAGCTTCGAGCCGCCCGTGCCTTGCTCAGGATCGACCAGCGCGAACTCGCGCAGCGCTGTTCGCTGTCGCTGCCGACGATCCAGCGCATGGAGGCCTCCGAAGGGGTGATCCGCGGCAATGTCGATTCCCTGGTGAAGCTGGTCGAGGCGCTGTCGGTTGCCGGCATCGAGCTGATCGCCGAGGGGGCGGTGTCGAGCGCCGGGGGGCGCGGTGTTCGGCTGAAGTCTCCACCCCCGAGCGCAGGCGGCCAATAGTGATGACGCGCGCGCAAATCATGATCCAGGAGCGGCTATGATCGCTGTGGCGCTATGGTCAGTGGCGGCTCTGCTGGCGCTGGCGCCTGCGGGAGTCGTGCTGTCGACGCGCCCGCGCGGCTCGATCATCCTCTACGGCGGATGCCTGATCGCCACATCGACGCTATGTGTCACGGCGCTGTCGGATCTGCTCTTTTTCCCTCATCTGACGCCGAGCGCGACACTGCCGATCGGCCTGCCCTGGCTCGGTGCCCATTTCCGGCTCGATGCGCTGTCGGCCTTCTTCCTCGTCGTCGTCAATCTCGGCGGCGCCGCTGCGAGCCTGTTCGCGCTCGGCTACTTCAGGCACGAGGACTCCCCCGGCCGCGTGCTGCCGTTCTATCCTGCCTATCTCGCGGGGATGAACGTCGTCGTGCTGGCAAACGATGCCTTCAGCTTCCTGGTCGCCTGGGAATTCATGTCGCTGACCTCCTGGGCGATGGTGGTCTCGCATCACCGGGAGGCCGAGAACATCCGCGCTGGCTATGTCTATCTCTTGATGGCAAGTTTCGGCACGCTGGCGCTGCTGCTCGCCTTCGGCCTGCTCGCGAGCGGCGCCGGCTACGATTTCGATGCGATCCGAGCCTCGCATCCTTCCGCTGCGCTGAGCGGCGTGGTGGTGATCCTCATGCTGCTGGGCGCCGGCTCCAAGGCTGGCCTGGTGCCGCTGCACGCTTGGCTGCCGCTCGCCCATCCCGCCGCACCCAGCCACGTCTCCGGCCTCATGAGCGGCGTCATGACCAAGGTCGCCGTCTACGGCTTCGTGCGCATCGTCTTTGATCTTCTGCCCGAACCGGTGTGGTGGTGGAGCATGGTGGTGCTGCTGGTCGGCGGTCCGTCGGCGACCCTGGGCGTGCTCTACGCGCTGATGCAGCGCGATATCAAGCGCGTGCTCGCTTATTCAACGATAGAGAATATCGGCATCATCTTCACCGGCCTCGGGTTGGCGCTGGCTTTCAAGGCGGAAGGACTCGACTGGGTGGCGGCGCTCGCTTTCACCGCGGCGATGCTGCATGTCTTCAACCATGCGCTGTTCAAGAGCCTGTTGTTCTTCGGCGCCGGCGCGGTGCTGGGAGCAACCGGTGAGCGCGACATGGAGAAGCTCGGCGGGCTGATCCATCGCATGCCGAGGACGGCGTTCGCGGTGCTGGTCGGCTGCGTCGCGATCTCGGCATTGCCGCCATTCAACGGCTTCGTTTCGGAATGGCTGACCTTCCAGGCGATCCTGCTCTCACCGCAGCTGCCCTCATGGGGCCTCAAGCTGGTCATTCCGGCGGTCGGCGGTTTGCTGGCGCTCGCCGCCGCCTTTGCCGCGGCCTGCTTCGTCAAGCTCTATGGCATCAGCTTCCTCGGCCGGCCGCGTTCGGATGTCGCGGCGTCAGCACATGAGACCGACCGCTTCTCGCTGACCGCGATGTTCGTGCTTGCCGCCCTTTGCCTCGTTGCCGGCATCCTGCCCGGGTTGTTCATCGATGCGCTGGCGCCGGTGAGCAAGGCTATGGTCGGCAACATCATGCCGCATCAGGTCGGATTGCAGTGGCTCACCATCGTGCCGATCGCCGAAAGCCGCAGCTCCTATAACGGCCTTCTGGTGTTCCTGTTCGCGGCGCTCTGCGGCACGACGGCGGCGACAGCCATTCACCGTCTCGCCTCCGATCGCTTGCGCCGCGCACCGGCCTGGGATTGCGGCTATCCCGATCCGAACCCTTTGATCCAGTACTCGGCTTCGAGCTTCTCGCAGCCGATCCGCCGCGTGTTCGGCAGCGTCGTCTTTGCCGCACGCGAGATCGGCGAGATGCCGCCGCCGTCCTCGCCGGTTCCCGCGCGGCTCCAGGTCGAACTGCACGATCTGATCTGGGATGTGCTGTACGCGCCGATCGCGAAGGTCATCGGCTTTGCGACCGACCGCATCAATATCCTGCAGTTCCTCACCATCCGCCGCTATCTGACGCTCGTCTTCGTGGCGCTGGTGGTACTGTTGCTGGTGGTGGCACTATGAGCGCGCTGCGCGATATCCTCTCCCAGGGCGCCCAGATGTCGCTGGTGCTGGGGCTCACGCCGCTGCTGACGGGTTTCGTGCGCAAGGTGAAGGCGCGGCTGCTGCGCCGGCGCGGGCCGCCGCTGCTTCAGCCCTATCGCGACCTCATTCGCCTGATGCGCAAGGACGTCGTGCTCGCGGACAACGCATCCTGGCTGTTCCGTGTCATTCCCTATCTGATCTTCGCGGGCACCTGGGTCGCCGCCTCGCTGGTACCGACTTTCGGCAATGGCCTGTTGTTCTCCTGGACCGCCGATCTCATCGCCATCATTGCGCTGCTCGGCAGCGCCCGTTTCTTCCAGGCGCTTGCCGGCATGGACGTCGGCACCGCCTTCGGCGGCATCGGCTCCAGCCGCGAGGTCATGATCGCCTCCCTCGCCGAGCCCGCGATGCTGATCACGGTGTTCTCGGTTGCGATGATCGCCGGCTCGACGCAGCTCCCCAACGTGGCCGAGTTCATGGGCTCGGACGCGGTCGGTCTGCGTGTGTCCCTGGGCATGGCGTTCGTGGCACTGACCATCGTAGCGCTGGCGGAGAATGCCCGTATTCCCGTTGATAACCCCGCCACCCATCTCGAGCTCACCATGGTGCACGAGGCCATGGTGCTGGAATATTCGGGGCGGCATCTCGCGCTGATCGATCTGTCGTCGCAGCTCAAGCTCCTGCTCTATGTCTCGCTGATCGCCTGCGTGTTCCTGCCATGGGGCACGGCGACTGCCGACGCGGGCATTGCGAGGCTCGTCTTTGGCGCGCTGCTCTATTTCGGCAAGCTGGCGGTGCTTGGCTTTTTGCTCGCCGTGTTCGAGACGTCGATCGCCAAGATGCGCGTGTTCCGGATTCCGGAGTTCTTGGGCGCGGCGCTGATGCTGGCAATGCTTGCCACCCTGTTGCGCTTTGTGTCGGGGAGCCTCTAAGAGATGAGCAGCCTGCAATTCGACATCGCCCATCTGCTCGCCGGCTCCCTCGTGCTGGCGAGCTTCATGATGCTCTATCAGGACCGCCTTTATGCGCTGCTCAATGTCTATGCACTGCATGCCGGCGTGCTGGCGCTATCGGTAGCCTGGCAGGCCTATGTGCAGCAAGCGCCGCATCTCTATGTCACGGCGCTGATCGCGCTGCTGTTCAAGGCCATCATCATCCCGGTGGCGCTGCACCGGATCATCAAGCGGCTCGGTATCCACCGCGAGATCGAGAATGCGATCGGCATCGGGTTGACCATGATGGCCGGTATCGGCCTCGTCGCGCTGTCGATGGTGGTGATGCTGCGGGTGACGCCGAGCGCTGACGCGCTCGCGCGCGAGGACCTTGCCTTCGCGCTGTCGGTTGTGCTGCTGGGGCTCCTGATCATGGTGACGCGACGCAACGCCGTGAGCCAGGTCGTCGGATTCATGTCGCTGGAGAACGGGCTGGTGCTGGCGGCAACCGGCGCGAAGGGCATGCCGCTGGTGGTCGAGATCAGTGTCGCCTTCTCGGTGCTGATCGCCTTCATCGTGATCGGCATCTTCCTGTTCCGCATCCGCGAGCGTTTCGACAGCGTGGACGTGCAGGAGCTTGATCGCTTTCGCGGAGAGCGGCGATGAGCATCGACGCCCTCAGCGCCATCCTCTTGATTCCGGCCCTCTCGGCGGCGCTGCTGGCAATTTTGCCCGGCTACCGACTGACGGCCAAGCTGAATGTAGTGGCAGCGCTCGCGACCTTCCTCACCTCACTCTCGCTGTTCGTGGTCGAACCGGTATCGGGGCAGTATCTGCTGATGGACGACCTCAACAAGGTCTTCGTCGTGTTGACCACCTTCGTCAGCTTCACCACATCGGTGTTCAGCGCGAGCTACATCCAGCACGAGATCGAGATCGGGCGCCTGGCGCCGGCGTTCCTGCGCTTCTATCACGCGATGTATCAGACGCTGATGTTCGCGATGAACCTCGCGCTCCTCGCCAACAATATCGGACTGATGTGGGTCGCGGTCGAGGTGGCGACGCTGACGACGGTCCTGATGGTCGGCATCTACCGCACCCATGAGGCGCTGGAGGCAGCTTGGAAATACTTCATCCTCGGTAGCGTCGGTATTGCGCTCGCGCTGTTCGGCACCATCCTGGTCTATATGGCGGCGCGCCCCGTGGTGGGCGAGGGGCTGGACGGCATGGTATGGACGGTGCTGGTGAAGCACGCCGCACAGTTCGACCCGGCGTTGCTCAACGTCGCCTTCGCCTTCCTCCTGCTCGGCTATGGCACCAAGGTCGGCCTCGCACCGCTGCATGCTTGGCTGCCGGATGCGCATGCAGAGGGCCCGACGCCGATCTCGGCGGTGCTGTCCGGCCTGTTGCTCAATGTCGCGCTCTATGCGCTCCTGCGCTTCAAGATGATGCTCGCGGTCAACTCTGCGGCGATCGCGCCGGGTCCGTTGATGGTGACCATGGGCCTGATCTCGGTGATCTTCGCTTCGCTGATGCTGTACCGGCGCCGCGACATCAAGCGGATGTTCGCCTATTCCTCGATCGAGCATATGGGCATCATCGTCTTCGCCTTCGGAATGGGCGGGCCGCTCGCGAATTTCGCAGGACTGTTGCACATGACCATGCATTCGCTGACCAAGTCGGCGATCTTCTTTGCGGTCGGCCACATCGCACAGGTCAAGGGCACACAGAAGATCGCCGATATCGGCGGGCTCACGGTGACCAACCCCGCGCTCGGCTGGGGCCTGATGCTCGGCGTCATCGCCATCGTCGGGCTGCCGCCGCTCGGCATCTTCATGAGCGAGTTCCTGGTGGTGAGCTCGACTTTCGCCCGCGCGCCCTGGCTGACGGTGATCCTGGTGCTCGGCATCATCATCGCGCTCGGCGGGCTTTTCTTGCGGATCGGACCGGTGATGTTTGGCGAGCCCAAAGGCAAGACCGCGCCCGCGGAAGCGTCCTACGTGCCGATGTTCACGCATCTCGGCTTGGTTCTGATGGCCGGCATCTATCTGCCGCCGGTGCTGGTCACCGGCTTCCAGAACGTCGCGAAGCTCCTGGGGTAGGCCATGGGCATCCTCGACAGCATCCCCCATGTCAGTGCGGTGCCATCGCACCGACCGTGGCCGCGCGCGGTCGTGACGGAGGCGGGCTGGCAGGCGGCGATCGATCGACTGGTCGAGGGAGGCCTCACACTGCTTGGCTTCTGGGGCGAGCCGACCGCGGTGCATATGGCGATGCTCGATGGAGGCTCGGCCGAGATCGCGGTCGTGACCTACGCGTGTACGGCCGGCACATTTCCAAGCGTTGCCGGCCGTCATCCGCCGGCGCTTCGGCTCGAGCGGACCATTCATGATCTGTTCGGGCTTGCTCCGACCGGCGCTGACGATCTGCGGCCATGGCTCGATCACGACGTCTGGGGCAAATCCTTTCCGCTCTCGGGCCGCAACGCATCGCGCCACGTGCGGCCATACCAGTTCCTGCCGTCCGAGGGCGAGGCGCTGCATCAGGTCGCGGTCGGCCCGGTCCATGCCGGGATCATCGAGCCCGGCCACTTCCGCTTCACCGCCAATGGTGAGCATGTGGTGCGGCTGGAGCAGCGGCTCGGCTACACCCACAAGGGCATCGAGTCGCTGATGCTGGGCGCGAGCCTCGAGGCCGCGGCAAAGCTCGCCAACCGGACCTCCGGCGATAGCGCGGTGGCCTACGCTTTCGCCTTTGCCCGCGCGGCGGAAGCCGCGCTCGACATCGAGGTGCCGCGGCGCGCGACGTACTTGCGGGCGTTGATGGCGGAATTGGAGCGGCTCGCCAATCATTTCGGCGACATCGGCGCGATCTGCAACGATGCGTCGTTCGCGCTGATGCACGCCCAGACCGGCATTTTGCGCGAGCGGACCCTGCGCGCTGCGGATGCTGCGTTCGGCCATCGCCTGATGATGGACGTCGTCGTGCCCGGTGGCCTGGCGCGCGACATGGCGCCGGACGGTATCCCGGCGCTGCGAATGCTGCTTGCTGAAATCAAGAAGGTATTCCCGCGCCTGATCGAGCTTTACGACAACACCGCATCCTTGCAGGACCGCACCGTCACCACGGGCATCGTGAAGGCGGACTATGCCCGTCAGTTCGGCGCCGGCGGCTATGTCGGCCGCGCCTCGGGCCGCAATTTCGATGCACGACGCACGCTTGCTTATGCGCCCTACGAACAATTGTCGTTCGAGGTGCCGGTGCTGGAAGCCGGCGATGTCAACGCACGGGTCTGGATCCGCATCCGCGAGGTCGAGCAGAGCGTCGAGCTGATCGCGCAGATCCTCGACCTGATCGAGCCGGGCGAGATCAGCAGCGCGCCGCCGGCGGGGCGCGGCGCATGCGAAGGCCTGGCGCTCACCGAGGCCTTCCGCGGCGACGTTCTGGTGTGGCTGCGGCTCGATGGTGAGCTGCGCGTCGAACGCTGCCACCTGCGCGACGCCTCATGGTTCCAGTGGCCGCTGCTGGAAGCTGCGATCGAGGGCAACATCATTGCCGACTTTCCGCTCTGCAATAAGTCGTTCAACTGTTCCTATTCGGGTGCGGACCTCTAAGCCATGCGCAAGACCTTGCTCGAAAGCCTCACCCATGGCTCGCTGACGGAGCCCGCGCCGGGGCCGGACGAGTCGGCGCTGGCGGAGCTTGCGACGAAAGTCGACCGCGCGGCCCAGGCCAGGCTTGGGCGTTCTCTTGCCATTCGCGAGGTCGATGCCGGCTCCTGCAACGGCTGCGAGCTGGAGGTCCACGCGCTGTCCAACGCCTTCTACGACATCGAACGTTTCGGCCTGCGTTTCGTCGCCTCGCCGCGGCACGCCGACGTGCTGCTGGTCACGGGTCCGGTGACGAAGAACATGCGACAGGCGCTGGAGCGGACCTACAATGCGACGCCAGATCCGAAATGGGTCGTCGCGGTCGGCGGCTGCGCGATCGATGGCGGTCTTTTCAGAGGCAGCTACGCCTGCGTTGGCGGCGTCTCCGAGACCATTCCGGTTGATTTGCACATCACGGGCTGCCCGCCGTCGCCGACGGACTTGTTGAAGGGCCTGCTCGCGCTGCTGGAACACGTCAGCGGCAAACGGTAAGCCGCGCTCACGCTAATCCACCAAAATCACCCGGATGTCGTTCACATTCGTCAGTGTCGGGCCGGGCTGCAGCAGATCCCCTGCCGCCTCGAAGAATGTCGTGGCGTCGTTGTTGTCGAGATAGGCCTGCGGCTCGAGCCCCAGCGCCTTCATCTTCGCGAACGTTGCGGCATCGATCAGCGCGCCGGCCGGGTCGGTCGGGTGGCCGGCGCCGCCATCGGCGCCGTCGGTGTCGCCGGCCAGCGCCGAAATGCCGACCGTGTCCTTCAAGAGCGAGGCCAGCGCCAGTGCGTATTCCTGGTTCGGTCCGCCGCGCCCGTTGCCGCGCACGGTGACCGTGAGCTCGCCGCCGGAGAGGATCGCGACGCGCTTGCCTCGGCTGCGTGCCTCGAGCGCCAGCCTGGCGTGATCGGCGGCGACTTCGCGCGCCTCGCCTTCGAGATCGGCGCCGAGATCGATGGTCTCGTAACCGGACTCGCGTGCGAGCTTCAGCGCGGCGTCCAGCGACTGCTTGGGCCGCGCGATCAGCTCGAAATGCGCACGCGCAAAGGCGGCGTCACCCGGCTTGCAGCTCTCGTTGTTGGGATCGTCGAGCGCGCGGCGCACCGCATCGTCGATGTCGAGCTTGTATTTCGCCACGATCGCGCGCGCATCGGCCAGCGTGGTCGGATCGGGCACGGTGGGGCCGGAGGCGATCGCGGAAGGATCGTCATGCGGCACGTCGGAGATCGCGAGCGTCACGATCTCGGCGGCATTCCTGCCGGCGCGGGCGAGACGGCCGCCCTTGATCCGCGACAGGTGCTTGCGCACGACGTTGATCTCGCCGATCGGTGCGCCCGAGCGCAGCAGTGCCTTGTTGACCGCCTGCTTCTGCGCGAAGCTGATGCCGTCCACCGGTGCGATCCAGTTGGCCGAGCCGCCGCCGGTCAGCAGCACCAGCAGCAGATCGTCCGGCCCGGCCTCGCCCGCGAGTGCGAGCGTGTCGGCCGCGCCCTTCAGGCCGGCTTCGTCAGGCACGGGATGACCGGCCTCGACCACGCGAATGCGGCGCGTCGGCACGCCGTAGCCGTGGCGCGTGGTGGCGATGCCGACGAGGCGCTCCGGCGCCGATCCCAGCGCGTCGAGATAATGCCGCTCCGCGGCCGCCGCCATCGCGCCGGCGCCCTTGCCGGCGGCGAGGCAGATCACGCGCCCCCGGGGCGCAGGCCGCAGGTGAGGGGCCAGCACCACGTTGGGATGGGCGGCGGCAACGGCGGCGTCGTAGAGCGCGCGGAGCAGGGGACGTCGATCGGTCATGGACAATGGCCTTGAGCAGACGGGAGTGGCGGCGACGAGGTCGCCGCCATCTGCCTACCGCATCGGGCGCCGAAGCGTAAGCGCCTTCGCCGTCATTCGATTGTGCAATCGCGTGATCATAATTGCCGTACAAAGCAGAAGCCCCCTGCGTGATCAGCGCAGGGGGCTTTGTCCGCGCCTTAGCGGCTAGAGCATGATCCGGAAAAGTGCGTAGCGGTTTTCCGAAAAGATCATGCTCAAACAATAACCTGAAGCGCGATGAGATTCATTCTAATCGCATCGCGCTTTAGCCGCCGGCGTCGGCGCTGATCACGTCACCGAACAGATCCCACTTCTCGCCCTTGAACTTCATGAGCTGGAGCGAGCTGATCGGAGCGAAGTCGTTCGGCCCGGTATTGATCTTGATGCCGGGCAGCAGCACCTCGGTGCGGAAGTCCTTCAGGCTCGCCGCCTGCTTCATGACGTTCTCGCGCGTGAGATTGTCGCCGCATTTCTTCAGCACTTCGACCAGCGTCTGTGCCACGCCGTAGCCGACGATGGTGCCGCCGTCGAGCTTGTCGCCTTCGGGGAAGTACTTCGTCATGAACTCCAGGAACGCCTTCATGCCGGCGTCGTCCTTCCACTGCGGATCGGAGACGTCCTTCAGATAGGCGGCCGAGATGATGTCCTGCGAATTCTCGAAGCCGGCGGGCTTGATCACGCTGCCGACCGAGGCCGAGACGTTGTTGAGGAAGTGAGTCGGCTTCCAGCCGATCTCGGAGATCTTCTTGATCGCCTGTGCCGCGAATTTCGGCGTGGTGATGTTGATGAAGACGTCAGCGCCGGTGGCTTTCAGCTTGACGATGTGATTGTCGATGGTCGGCTCCGATGTCTCGTAGCTTTCCTCCAGCACGATCATGCTCGCGGCCTTGGCCCCTAGGCCGTCCTTCAGGCCCTTCAAATAGTCCTTGCCGTAATCGTCGTTCTGGTAGAGGACGCCGATCTTGGCGTTCGGCATGGCCTTGAGGATGTACTTGGCGTAGATCTGCGTCTCGCTCTGGTAGTTGGGCTGCCAGCCCATCGTCCACGGGAAGTTCTGCGGATCGTTCCACTTGGTGGCGCCGGTGGCGACGAACAGTTGCGGCACCTTTTTCGAGTTCATGTATTTCTGGATCGCCGTGTTCGGCGGCGTGCCGAGCGAGTTGAAGACGAGCAGAACCTCGTCGCTCTCGACCAGCTTGCGCGCCTGCTCCACCGTCTTCGGCGGTGAGTAGGCGTCGTCGTAGGAGACGAAATTGATCTTGCGGCCGTTGATGCCGCCCTCCTCGTTGATCTTCTTGAAATAGGCGGCTTCGGTGCGCCCGATGATGCCATAGGCGGAGGCCGGTCCGCTGTAGGGCATGATGTTGCCGATCTTGATCTCGGTGTCGGTCGCGCCGGCATCGTATTTCTTCTGGGCCGATGCGGTTGAGGCCGAAGCCGCGATGAGCGCGAGCGCCAATGATGCGGCCGCAAGCTTGCCGGTGACAGCAGGCATTCCAATCTCCCTGTTTTTCTTGGTTTGCGCGTCCCTTTTCTTGGCTTGATTGTTCTTGGCGACGCGGCCGCAATTCAATACGATTTGCCCGAAAGCTTCAAGGAAAAGCCCCTGCGGCAGGGCCGCAGGGGCTGCGTCTTTAGTCGACTGGGACTTACCTCTTTAGCGACTGGTTGAGGGTCAGCCGCCGACGTCGCCGCTGACGATATCGCCGAACCGCTCCCAGCTTTCGCCCTTGAAGCGCATTAGTTGCAACTGCGAAAGCGGTGCAAAGTCGGTCGGGCTGGTATTGACCTTGACACCCGGCAGCAGGCCGGCGGGCTCAAAGTCCCTGAGGCTGGCGGCCTGCTTCATCACGTTCGCGCGCGTCAGATCGTCGCCGCAGGCCTTCAAGACTTGCACGAGCCCCTGAGCCACGATGTAACCGTACATCACGCTGACGTCGGCGCGATTGGCCTCGGGATAGTACTTGTCCAGGAACTCATTCCAGGCCTTGACTGCCGCATCGGTCTTCCATTCCGGATCGGTCGGATCCTTCAGATAGGCCGAGGAGATGATGTCCTGACCGTTCTCGAAACCGGCCGGCTTCATCACGCTGCCGATCGAAACGGACACGTTGTTGAGGAAGTGGAGCGGCTTCCAGCCGATCTCTGCGTTCTTCTTGATCGCCTGCGCCGCAAATTTCGGCGTGGTTATGTTGAAGAAAACGTCGGCGTTGGTCGCCTTCATCTTGACGATGTGGGAGTCGATGGTCGGCTCGGAGACTTCGTAGCTGTCCTCGATGACGATCATCGAGGCGGCCTTGGCGCCCAGGCCGTCCTTGAAGCCCTTCAGATAATCCTTGCCGTAATCGTCGTTCTGGTAGAGCACGGCGATCTTGGCGTTCGGATGGTTCTTCAGGATGTACTTGGCGTAGATGATCGCCTCGCTCTGGTAGTTCGGCTGCCAGCCCATCGTCCACGGGAAGTTCTGCGGATCGTTCCATTTGGTGGCGCCGGTGGCGACGAACAGCTGCGGCACCTTCTTCTGGTTCATGTATTTCTGGATCGCCGAGTTGGGCGGCGTGCCGAGCGAGTTGAAGATCAGCAGCACCTCGTCGCTCTCGACCAGCTTGCGCGCCTGCTCCACCGTCTTCGGCGGCGAATAGGCGTCGTCATAGGAGACGAAGTTGATCTTGCGGCCGTTGATGCCGCCCTCGGCGTTGATCTTGCGGAAATAGGCCTCTTCGGTCTTGCCGATCACGCCGTAGGCGGATGCGGGACCGCTATAGGGCATGATGTTGCCGATCTTGATTTCGGTGTCGGATGCGCCCGTGTCGTATTTCTTCTGCGCGGACGCCGCCGTGGAAAGTGTGGCAGCCAGCACGAGGGCGGCCGAGACGGCCCCCAATCGCACATGCATTGCAGGCATCTTGCTCTCCCTAGGTGGGTTTGATTGTGTCGATTGTTCTTGTTGGGAGCGATCGTTGCTCGTCGCTCCATCGCGTATTCAATACCTATCCACGGCCGTCAGCAAGACAAACGCCTCGCACGAGCGTCGCGGGGGCGGCGATCTCTTCGAAGGCGATAGTTAATATTCCGGCGCGTGAGATTTTTGCGCGGCAAACTCACCGCTGGAGTTGCTAGCGGAAGAAGCAACGATCTTGAATTGCGCCGCGGCGGCGCTCAATGACTCATCTCGCTCGAGATGATGTCGCCGAACAGCTCCCATTTCTTGCCCTTGAAGCGCATCATCTGCAGCTGCTCGATCGGGGCGAAATTGTCCGGCGCGGTGTTGATCTTGATGCCGGGCAGCAGCGTATCGGGTTCGAAGTCCTTCAGGCTGGCGGCCTGCTTCATGACGTTCTCGCGGGTGAGATCGTCGCCGCACATCTGCAGCACCTTCACCATGGTCTGCGCGGCGGCGTAGCCGAACACGACGCCGGCATCGAGCTTGTTGGCCTTGGGCTGGTATTGGGCGAGGAAGTTGTAGAACTTCTTCATGCCGTCATCGGCATTCCACTGCGGGTCGGAGCCGTCCTTGGTGTAGGTCGCCGACAGGACGCCTTGCGAGATTTCGATGCCCGCCGGCTCCAATACGCCGCTGACCGAAGCCGAGACGTTGGAGATGATCTGCATCGGATGCCAGTTGATCTCCGCCGCTTTCTTGATTCCTTCCGCGGCGAATTTCTGGTTGGTGAAGCTGATGAAGATATCGGCGCCGGTCGCCTTCAGCTTCACGACTCGCTCGTCGATTGCGGTCTCGGAGATGTCGTAGGCTTCCTCCCGCACGATCATCGAAGCCTTGGCGCCGAGGCCCTCCTTCAACCCCAATAGATAGTCTTTGCCGAAATCGTCATTCTGGTAGAGCACGCCGATCTTTCCGTCCGGCTTCTCCTTCATGATGTATTTGGCATAGATGCGCGCTTCGCTCGCGTAGCTCGGCTGCCAGCCCATGGTCCAGGGATATTGCTTGGGATCGTTCCATTTCGACGCGCCGCTCGCCACGAACAATTGCGGCACCTTCTTCTCGTTCATGTATTTGCGGATGGCGCTGTTGGTGGAGGTGCCGAGCGAGCCGAAGATCAGCAGCACATTGTCGCTCTCGACCAGCTTGCGCGCCTGTTCCACCGTCTTCGGCGGCGAATAGCCGTCGTCATAGGAGATGAATTTGATCTTGCGGCCGTTGATGCCGCCCTCGGCATTGATCTTGTTGAAATAGGCTTCCTCGGTCCTGCCGATCGCGGCATAGGCGGAGGCCGGACCGCTATAGGGCATGATGTTACCGATCTTGATCTCGGTATCGGACGCGCCGCTGTCGTATTTCTTCTGCGCCAGCGCTCCGCTGCTCGTTGCAGTGCACAAGGCGAGCGCGGCCCAGAGGAGCGCAACCTGGGAACGAACAGCGGCCATTGTTCTCCTACCCCGGGATGGATCGATCGCATTGAACAAGATTGGCGCCTGTCGTCAACAAAAAGCCCCCGCGGCTGTCCGCGGGGGCTCCTCGTCTTGGGTGATCGCGTCAGCCCGTCACTCGGAGGCGACGTCACCGCTGATGATCTCGCCGAACAGTTCCCACTTCTCACCCTTGAAGCGCATCATCTGGAGCTGCGCGATCGGAGCGAAGTCGGTGGCGCTGGTGTTGATCTTGACGCCGGGCAGCAGCGTATCCGGCGCGAAGTCCTTCAGGCTCGCGGCCTGCTTCATGATGTTGGCGCGGGTGAGATCGTCACCGCTCATTTCCAGCACCTTGGCCAGGGTCGAGGCGGCGCCGTAGCCATAGACCATGCTGGTGTCCGACTTGTCGGCGCCCGGCATGTACTTGTCGACGAACTCGTTCCACCTCTTCATCCCGGGATCGTTGGCCCATTGCGGGTCCGTCGAGTCCTTGGCATAGGCGGCCGACAGCACGCCCTGCGCGTTCTCGAAGCCGGCCGGCTTCATCACGCTGCCCACCGAGATCGACACGTTGGTGAGGATCTGGAGCGGCTTCCAGCTGAGCTCGGCGGTCTTCTTGATGGTCTGGGCCGCGAATTTCGGCGTCGCGTAGATCAGCAGCACGTCGGGATTGGCGGCCTTGATCTTGACGATGTGGCCGTCGATCGACGGCTCGGAAACCTCGTAGCTCTCCTCCAGGATGATCATGGACGCCTTGGCGCCGAGACCGTCCTTGGTGCCCTTGAGGTAGTCTTTGCCGAAATCGTCGTTCTGATAGAGGATCGCGATCTTGGCGTCCGGCTTCTCCTTCATCAGCCATTTCGCGTAGATGTGCGCTTCGCTCTGGTAGGAGGGCTGCCAGCCGATGGTCCAGGGGAAGTTCTTCGGATCGTTCCACTTGGTGGCGCCGGTGGCGACGAAGAGCTGGGGGATTTTCTTGGCGTTGAGATATTTCTGGATCGCGCTGTTCGAGGGCGTGCCGAGCGGGTTGAAGACGGCCAGCACCTCGTCGCTCTCGACCAGCTTGCGGACCTGCTCGACGGCCTTCGGCGGCGAATAGCCGTCGTCATAGGTCACGAAATTGACCTTGCGGCCGTTGATGCCGCCCTTGTCGTTGATCATCTTGAAATAGGCTTCTTCGGTCTTGCCGATGATGCCATAGGCCGACGCCGGACCGCTGTACGGCATGATGTTGCCGATCTTGATCTCGGTATCGGACGCGCCGGTGTCGTATTTCTTTTGGGCGAGTGCAGCGCCGGAGGTGAGGGTGATGGCCGCCGTTGCCGTGACCAGCGCGGCGGCTCGCAGTGTTCTTCCAAAATCCAATTCGGTCTCCTTGGTTAATTCAACGGGTCTTCAGTTCTTCCTGAGCTTGCCGACGAGTTGCTGGCCCAGGATCGCAGCCTGCCTTGCGCCGTGCGGCACGAGGTAGATGACGAGGAACAACAGCACGCCGAACACCGCGCCGGAGAGGCCCTTGGAGATGCTCTCGGCCATGTTCGGCACGAAGATGATGAAGGCAGCACCGACGAACGAGCCGGGCAGCCAGCCGACGCCGCCGACGACCATGCCGAGGAACAGCGAGATCGCGAGCGTGATGGTGTAGCTGTCGGGCGCGACGAACTGCACCGCGATGGCGCCGAGCGAGCCGGCAACGCCGGTGATGCCCGCGGACACGCCGAACGCCAGCGTCTTGTACAGCGCGACGTTGACGCCCATCGAGGAGGCCGCGATCTCGTTGTCGCGGATCGCCATGAAGGCGCGGCCGGAGCGCGAGCGCAGCAGGTTCACCGAGAAGATGTAGATCGCGATCGTCACGATGAGGGTGAAATAGTAGAGCCACATGTCCTGCGACATCGGCAGGCCGAACGGCGCGTCCGGCTTGGTGACGACGAGGCCCTGCACGCCGCCGGTCCAGTGCTCGAGGAAGTTCAGCTTGAGCAGCTGCGGCATCGCGGTGGCGAGCGCGAAGGTCGCGAGCGCGAGATAGACGCCGGACAGCCGCAGCGCCGGCTTGCCGAACAAATAGCCGAACGCGAAGCAGACAGCGGCGGAGATCGGAATGGTCAGCGCGTAGTTGATGTTGGCGTGCTCCATCAGCACTGCCGAAGTATAGGCGCCGACGGCGTAGAACGCGCTCTGGCCGAGCGAGAACTGGCCGCTTCCGCCGGTCAGGATGTTCAGCGCCAGCACCGCGAGGCCGTAGATCAGGAGCATCGTCATCTGGAAGATGATGAAGTTCTTGACGAACATCGGAACGATCAACAGCGCCGCCAGCACCACCAGCGAGGTGCCGGTGCCCAGCGTCATGGCCCGCTTCGGAACCGCCTCGACCGCCTCGTGGCCTTCGGCCACGACTTCTTCTGCTGCGCTCATGATCAAACTCGCTTGACGATGTGCCGGCCGAACAGACCAGCGGGTTTGACGACCAGGACGGAGATGATCAGCGCGAGCGCGATCGGGAGCTTCAGCTCGTTGCCGACGCCTGGGATGTAGGTGCCGGCGAGATTCTCGAAGACGCCGACCAGGAAGCCGCCGACGACGGCGCCGAACGGGCTCGACAATCCCCCGAGCACCGCCGCGGCGAAGCCGTAGATCAGCACGCCGCCCATCATGTTGGGCTCGAGGAACACGACAGGGGCGATCAGCATGCCGGCGATCGCGCCGATCGCGGTCGCCATGCCCCAGCCAAGCGCGATCATCCAGCTGGTGTTGATGCCGACGAGGCGGGCCGATTCAGGCACCGACGCGGCCGCGCGCATGGCGAGACCGATGCGGGTGTACTGGAAGAAGAAATAGAGCCCGAGCAACAGCAGCACGGTGACGCCGATCATGCCGGCCTGGTGGGTCGAGATCAGCTGGCTGCCCAGGAACGGTGCGGAGCCGAACGGCGTCGGATATTGCTTGATGGTGAAGTCCCAGATCAGGCCGGCCGAGGAGTTGATGATCGCAAACAGCGCGATGAAGCCGGCGACGTTGGTCAGCACCGGTGCCTTGGCGAGCGGCTTGAACAGGATGCGCTCGATGGCGATGCCGGCAACGAAGGAAAATGCCAGCGTGATCAGGAAGGCGGCCCAATAGGACACGCCCCACTGCATCAGCTGCCACGAGATGAAGGTCGAGAACATCGCCATCTCGCCCTGCGCGAAGTTGAGATGGTCGATGGCCTGGTAGATCATGACTACGGCGAGCGCCATGCAGGCGTAGATCGCGCCCGTGGCGATGCCGGCCAGGACCTGGTTGGTGAACAGCTCCATTGTCCCGGCTCCCTCAGTAACCCAGATAGGATTTGCGGATTTCTTCGTTGTTCGCGATGTCCTTGGCCTTGCCGGACATCACGATGCGGCCGGTCTCGATCACATAGGCCTGGTCGGCGAGCTCGAGCGCGAGCTGGGCGTTCTGCTCGACCACCAGGATCGACACCTTGTCCTCGCGGTTGATCTTGCCGAGGATGCCGAACAGATCGCGCACCACCAGCGGCGCGAGGCCGAAGGAGGGCTCGTCGAGCAGCATCAGCCGCGGCCGCAGCATCAACGCGCGGGCGACCGCGAGCATCTGCTGTTCGCCGCCGGAGAGCGTGCCGGCCTGCTGGGTGTGGCGCTGCTTCAACACCGGGAAATGCGCATACATGCGCTCGATGTCGGCGACGATGCCGGCACTGTCCTTGCGGGTGATGGCCCCGAGCTGGAGATTCTCCTCCACCGTCATGGTGGTGAAGGTGCCGCGGCCCTGCGGCACATGGGCGATGCCGAACCGCACGATGCTCTCGGTGGAGCGGTTGTTCAGCGGCTTGCCGTCGAACTCGATTCCGCCGGTTGAGCGCACCATGTTGCAGATCGCGCGCAGCGTGGTGGTCTTGCCGGCGCCGTTGGCCCCGAGCAGCGTCGTCAGCGATCCCTCGTTGAGCGAGAACGACAGGCCATGGAGCGCCTGGACCTGACCGTAATAGGCGCGCAGGTCCTTGACGTTGAGCAGTGTCGTCATTGGTCCTTGCTCCCGAGATAGGCCTTGATGACGTCGGGGTCCGCCTGCACCTGGGCGGGGGTTCCTTCCGCGAGCTTCTTGCCGAAATTCAGCGCAACGACGTGGTCGGCGATCGACATCACGAGGCCCATATGGTGCTCGACCAGCAGCACGGTCATGTGGCGCTCATTGCGGATGCGGCGGATGAGGTCGCCGAGCACGTAGACTTCCTCGTGGTTGAGGCCGCCGGCGGGCTCGTCGAGCAGCAGGATCTTCGGATCCGCCGCCAGCGCGCGCGCCAGTTCGACCCGCTTCTGCGTGCCGAAGGGCAGGCCGGAGACGATGGTGTGAGCGACGTCCTCGAGGTCGAGATAGGCGAGGATCTCGTGGACCTTCTTGTTGACCGCGGTCTCGCTGCGGCGGACCCAGGCAAGCTTCAGGGAGTCGCTGATGATGTCGCTGGAGGTGCGGGCATGCGCGCCGACGCGGACGTTGTCCATCACCGAGAGATTCGGGAACAGCGCCACGTTCTGGAAGGTGCGGCCGATGCCGATCTCGGCGATCCGGTGCGGCGGCCGCGACAGGATGCTGACGCCCTCCATCAGGATATCGCCGGACGAGGGCTGGTACAGCCGCGACAGGCAGTTGAACAGCGTGGTCTTGCCGGCGCCGTTCGGGCCGATCAAGCCGAGGATCTGGCCCTTGTGCATGTCGAAGGACACGCCGTTGAGCGCGACGATGCCGCCGAACACGACGCTGACGTCGCGAACCGCGAGCAGGGGCGATGTCCCCTGCGCGAGCTGTGCCTGCGTCATCTCGTCTCGCTCACGTCGTTCAGTGAGCGATGGGGCGATGCGAGCCGCTCCCGGTGATGACAAAGGCTATCTGAATCCCTCGGCCACACGCGCAACTTTTCCTCCTGATTTCAGCTTTTTGCTGATGTCTTTTTTTGAATGCGGCATCAGACCCCCGAGCGCCGCTTCGATGTTCCTTACCATCGCTAAGAGACGCGGTCCAATGTCGTTGATCAAGCGCTCTTCCGTGAAACGGAATGCGGGCGCGCCGCAATTGAATGCGTAAGGTCCGGTTCCGTCGTTGAGCTTGAGCGCGACGCCGGCCGCGCCGATGTCGTCGTGCCAGTCGCCGACCGAAATGGCAAAGCCGTACTTCGCGACGGTCTCGCCGGAACGTTCCAATCCCTCGCGCATCTTGGGCCAGCGGCTGCCGTAATGTTCGCGCAGGATGCGCGACACTTCAGCGCGACCTTCGTCGTCGAGCGCCCAGAAATAGGCGCGGCCCATCGCGCTGGTTGCAATCGGCACGCGCGAGCCGACGTCAAGTTGAACGCCGACGGTCTCGCTGCCGCGGCTCTGCCCGAAATAGATCATGCTGTGGCGGTCACGGCCGCCGACGGCGACGGCGCCGCCGGTCGCGCGCATCACTTCCTCGCGGAACGGCTCGGACAAATGCCGAACGCCGAGATTGGCCAGCGCCGCGTAGCCGAGCGACATCGCTGCAGGTGCGAGCTGGTACTTCTCGAAGCGGGGAACCGGCGTCAGGTAGCCGAGCTTGGTCAGCGTGTAGGTCAGCCGCGATACGGTGGGCTTGGGCAGATTGGTGCGCGACGCAATCTCCTGATTGCCGAGCAGGCCGTCATTGGGTTGGAACGCGCGCAATACTTCCAGTCCGCGGGAAAGCGCGACGACGAAATTCCGATCGGTCGCAGTCTTCTTTCCTGTACGCTTCATCCCTGATCTGCTTCTTGCGCGGAGTCGTTGACAACGTCCGTGCTTCAAAATAACCCTGCCGTCAAGATGCGGAATTAAATTCCGCACCGCGAAATCGAACAAAAGTAAATCCCCACCAAGGAGGGACACCGTGAGCGAAGTGGTCAAGCTTGAGCGTCATGACGAAGTCGGGATCGTCACGGTCAACAGCCCGCCGGTCAACGCGCTGAGTGCCGCAGTCCGCGGTGGGATCCTCGAGTGCATCAAGGCCGCGATCGCCGATCCCGCCATCAAGGGCATCGTACTGACCTGCGCCGGCCGCACCTTCATTGCCGGGGCCGACATCACCGAGTTCGGCAAGCCGCCGAAGCCGCCCGCCCTCAACGACGTGCTGTCCGAGATCGAAAACTCGCCCAAGCCGGTCGTTGCCGCCATCCACGGCACCGCGCTCGGCGGCGGCCTCGAGGTCGCGCTGGCCTGCCATTTCCGCGTCGCGGTGAAAGAAGCCAAGCTCGGCCTGCCCGAGGTCAAGCTCGGCCTGTTGCCCGGCGCCGGCGGCACCCAGCGCCTGCCCCGCGCGGTCGGGCCCGAGCTTGCGGTCAAGATGATCGTCGGCGGCGACCCGATCGGGGCGGCGGAAGCGCTGAAGAACGGCCTGATCGAGGAGATCATCGAGGGGCCGGCCTCCGGCGGTGAAGCCTTCGTGCGCAAGCTCATCGCCGAGAAGCGCCCGCTGCGGCGCCTGCGCGACGACGATTCCAAGCTCGCGGCCGCCAAGGCCGACCGCTCGATCTTCACCAATGCGGTTGCAGCCATGACCAAGAAGTCGCGCGGCCTGGAGGCGCCGTTCGCGGCGGCCGATGCCGTCGGCTACGCCATTGACCTACCCTTCGACGAAGGCCTGAAGAAGGAGCGCGAGGGCTTCCTCAAGCTCGTCGCCAGCGACCAGTCCAAGGCGCAGCGCTACGCCTTCTTCGCCGAGCGCGAGGCCAACAAGATTGCGGGCGTTCCTGAAGGCACCAAGCCGCGGCCCGTGAACCGCGTCGCCATTCTCGGTGCCGGCACCATGGGCGGCGGCATCGCGATGTCCTTTGCCAATGCCGGCGTGCCCGTCACCCTGATCGAGACCGGCGAAGAGCAGCTCAAGCGCGGCATGGGCATCATGCAGAAGAACTGGGAAGCGACCGCCGCGCGCGGCGGCATCCCGGCCGATGCGCCCGCCAAGCGCATGGCGCTGATCGACGGCAAGGTCGGCATCGAGAATGTCGGCGATGCCGACCTCGTCATCGAGGCCGTGTTCGAGACCATGGCGGTGAAGAAGGAGGTGTTCGGCAAGCTCGACCAGTACGCCAAGCCGGGCGCGGTGCTCGCCTCCAACACCTCGTATCTGAACATCGACGAGATCGCCAAGTCGACCAAGCGTCCGCAGGACGTGCTCGGCATGCACTTCTTCTCGCCGGCCAACGTCATGAAGCTGTGCGAGATCGTGCGTGCCGACAAGACCGCGCCGGATGCGCTGGTGACCGCCGTCACCATCGCGCGCAAGATCGCGAAGGTGCCGGCCGTCGTCGGCGTCTGCGACGGCTTCGTCGGCAATCGCATGCTGGCGCAGCGCGGCAAGCAGTCCGAGAAGCTCCTGTTCGAAGGCGCGCTGCCGCAGCAGGTCGATGCCGTGGTGACAAAATTCGGCATGCCGATGGGACCGTTCGCGATGAGCGATCTCGCCGGCCTCGACATCGGCTGGCGCTCGCGCAAGGACCGCGGCATCAAGTCGGAGATCGCGGACGCGCTGTGCGAAGCCGGCCGCTTCGGGCAGAAGACCGGCAAGGGCTACTACAAGTACGAAGCCGGTTCTCGCGCGCCGCTGCCCGATCCCGAGGTCGAGAAGCTGATCGACGAGACCTTGCTGCGTCTCGGCCGCAAGAAGCGCGTCGTCAGCGACGAGGAGATCCTCGAGCGCATGATGTATCCGATGATCAATGAGGGCGCGAAGATCCTCGAAGAGGGCATCGCGGCGCGTCCCAGCGACATCGACGTGGTCTGGCTCTACGGCTATGGCTGGCCGATCTATCGCGGCGGCCCGATGTACTGGGCCGACAGCGTCGGCCTCAAGCACATCGCCGATCGTCTGGCCTTCTACGCCAAGGAGACCAACGACCCCAGCCTCGAGCCCGCCCCGCTGCTGAAGAAGCTCGCGGCGGAGGGCAAGACGTTTGCCTCGCTGGCTGCGGAGTCGAAAGCGGCGTGATCGGGGCTTCGTCTCAACCTTCGTCATTCCGGGATGCGCCGCAAGGCGCAGGCCCGGAATGACGGTCTGTGTTAGTTGCTCGCTCAAGCAATCAAGAAAATGACCCATCCCGGCGAACAGTTTTATCCCGAGGGCGTGCGGTGGGACGACGCCATCGTCCAGGGCACGCTCCCGGACCTTCTCGCGAAGGCCGCCGCCGATTACGGCACGCGCACCGCGCTGGAGTTCCGCGACCGACCTATCAGCTACACCGAGCTCGCCGCTCAGGCCGAACGCGCTGCCGCGGCGTTTTTTCGCGCCGGGTGCGGCAAGAACAGTTCGGTCGCGCTGTTCCTCGGCAACACGCCAGATCACCCCGTCAACTTCTTCGGTGCGCTGAAGGCCGGCGGGCGCGTTGCGCATCTGTCGCCGCTCGACGGCGAGATCGCGCTGACGCACAAGATCACCGATTCCGGCTCGCGCCTGCTCGTGACCTCCAACCTCCAGGCCCTGCTGCCGACCGCGCTGAAGTTCCTGGAGAAGGGCCTGATCGACAAGCTCGTGGTCTGCGAGGACGATCATTGGGGCAAGGTCGGCACGCCGCAGGCGGCGATCCCCGACGATCCCCGCATCGTCACCTTCGAGGCTTTCGTCGAAGGCGCCACCGCGCCTGCGCAATGGCCTGTCGTCACGGCCGACGACGTCGCGCTGCTGCAATATACCGGCGGCACCACCGGCCTGCCCAAGGGCGCGATGCTCACCCACGGCAATCTCACCTCGGCGGTGTCGATCTACGACGTCTGGGGCAAGCCGGCACGCGCCGCCCGCGGCGACGTCATCGAGCGCGTGATCTGCGTGCTGCCGCTGTTCCACATCTACGCGCTCACCGTCGTGCTGCTGTCCTCGCTTCGGCGCGGCAATCTGATCTCGCTGCATCAGCGCTTCGACGTCGAAGCCGTGATGCGCGACATCGAGGTCAAGCGTGCGACTTATTTCCCGGGCGTGCCGACGATGTGGATCGCCATCGCTGCGCTGCCAGATCTCGACAAGCGCGACTTCTCCTCGCTCGCCACCATCGGCTCCGGCGGCGCGCCGCTACCGGTGGAGATCGCGAGCTTCTTCGAGCGCAAGGTCGGCAAGAAGCTGCGCAGCGGCTGGGGCATGACCGAGACCTGCTCGCCCGGCACCGGCCATCCGCCCACCGGCCCCGAGAAGCCCGGCTCGATCGGCCTGATGCTGCCCGGCATCGAGCTCGACGTCGTCGCGCTCGACGATCCCAGACGCGTGCTGCCGCCGGGCGAGATCGGCGAGATCCGCATCAAGGGCCCGAACGTCACCAGGGGCTACTGGAACAAGCCGGAGGGATCGACCGAGGCCTTCGTCGACGGCCGCTTCCTCACCGGCGACATCGGCTATGTCGATGCCGACGGCTATTTCTTCCTGGTCGACCGCAAGAAGGACATGATCATCTCCGGCGGCTTCAACGTCTATCCGCAGATGATCGAGCAGGCGATCTACACCATCCCGGGCGTGCACGAGGTGATCGTGCTCGGCGTTCCCGACCCCTATCGCGGCGAAGCCGCAAAGGCCTTCATCAAGCTGAGGCCCGACGCAAAGCCGTTCACGCTCGACGAGCTGCGCGCGCAGCTCGCCGGCAAGGTCGGCAAGCACGAGCTGCCGGCCGCGGTCGAGTTCGTCGATGACCTGCCGCGCACGCCGGTCGGAAAATTGTCGCGCCACGAATTGCGCCAGCAGCAGAAACCGTCACAATCCACCTCACTCGCATCAGGAGGTCGCTCTTGACCGACGCCGTCATCGTTTCCACCGCCCGCACCCCGATCGGCAAGGCCTATCGCGGCGCGCTCAACGCCACCGAGGGCGCAACGCTGCTCGGCCACGCCATCGGCGAAGCCGTCGCCCGCGCAAAGGTCGATCCGAAGGAGATCGAGGACGTCGTGATGGGCGCGGCGCTCCAGCAGGGCGCGACCGGCGGCAACATCGCGCGCAAGGCGCTGCTGCGCGCCGGCCTGCCGGTCACCGTCGCCGGCACCACCATCGACCGGCAATGCGCCTCGGGCCTGCAGGCGATCGCGCTCGCCGCGCGCGCGGTCATCTTCGACGGCGTCGAGATCGCAGTCGGCGGCGGCGGCGAGTCGATCTCGCTCGTGCAGAACGACAAGATGAACGGCTTCCATGCCCAGGATCCGGCGCTGCTCAAGATCAAGGGCGAGGTCTACATGCCCATGATCGACACCGCGGAAGTCGTCGCCAAGCGCTACGGCATCTCGCGCGAACGCCAGGACGAATATTCGCTGGAGAGCCAGCGCCGCACCGCGGCCGCGCAGCAGGGCGGCAAGTTCAAGGACGAGCTCGCCCCAATCACGACGCAGATGGCGGTCACCGACAAGGCGACCGGCGCCGTCTCGATGAAGCAGGTCACGCTGTCGCAGGACGAGGGCCCTCGTCCCGAGACCACGATCGAGGGCCTTGCTGGCCTGAAGGCCGTGCGCGGCGAAGGCTTCACCATCACCGCCGGCAATGCCAGCCAGCTCTCCGACGGCGCCAGCGCCTCCGTGATCATGAGCGACAAGGAAGCCGCAAAGCGCGGCCTCAGCCCCCTCGGCATCTTCCGCGGCTTCGTCTCCGCGGGCTGCGAGCCGGACGAGATGGGCATCGGCCCGGTCTTCGCCGTGCCGCGCCTGCTCAAGCGCCACGGCCTCACCGTCGACGACATCGGCCTCTGGGAGCTCAACGAAGCTTTCGCGGTGCAGGTGCTGTATTGCCGCGACAAGCTCGGCATCGATCCCGACAAGATCAACGTCAACGGCGGCGCGATCTCGGTCGGCCATCCCTACGGCATGTCCGGCGCGCGCCTCACCGGCCACGCTCTGATCGAAGGCCGTCGCCGCAAGGCCAAGTATGCGGTCGTCACCATGTGCATCGGCGGCGGCATGGGCGCGGCGGGACTGTTCGAAGTTTTGCAGTAATTCACAGGAGGATCCGATGGATCTCGCATTCACGAAAGAAGAGCAGGCGTTTCGCGACGAAGTGCGGCAGTTCTTCCGCGACAACGTGCCGCCGGATACGCGGCGCAAGCTGGTCGAGGGCCGCCACCTCTCCAAGGACGAGATGGTGAATTGGTGGCGCATCCTCAACAAGAAGGGCTGGGGCGTCAGCCATTGGCCGAAGGAATATGGCGGCACCGGCTGGACCAGCGTGCAGCACTACATCTTCAACGAGGAGCTGCAGTCCTATCCGGCGCCGCAGCCGCTCGCCTTCGGCGTCAGCATGGTCGGTCCCGTCATCTACACCTTCGGCAACGAGGAGCAGAAGAAGAAGTACCTGCCGCGCATCGCCAATGTCGACGATTGGTGGTGCCAGGGCTTTTCGGAGCCGGGCTCCGGCTCCGACCTCGCCTCGCTGAAGACGAAAGCCGAGCGCCGTGGCGACAAGTGGATCATCAACGGCCAGAAGACCTGGACCACGCTCGCCCAGCACGCCGACATGATCTTCTGCCTCTGCCGCACCGATCCCTCCGCCAAGAAGCAGATGGGCATCTCCTTCATCGTGTTCTCGATGAAGTCGAAGGGCGTCACCGTGCGCCCGATCCAGACCATCGACGGCGGCCGCGAGGTCAACGAGGTCTTCTTCGACGACGTCGAGGTGCCCATCGAGAACCTGATCGGCGAGGAGAACAAGGGCTGGGACTACGCAAAGTTCCTGCTCGGCAACGAGCGCACCGGCATCGCCCGCGTCGGCGTCTCCAAGGAGCGCATCCGCCGCATCAAGGATCTGGCTTCGAAGGTCGAATCCGCCGGCAAGCCGATCATCCAGGATCCCGCCTTCCGCGAGAAGCTGGCGGCCTGTGAGATCGAGCTGAAGGCGCTCGAGCTGACCCAGCTGCGCGTCGTCGCCGACGAAGGCAAGCACGGCAAGGGCAAGCCCAATCCGGCCTCGTCGGTGCTGAAGATCAAGGGCTCCGAGATCCAGCAGACCACCACCGAGCTGCTGATGGAAGTGATCGGCCCGTTCGCCGCGCCTTACGACGTGCACGGCGACGACGGCTCGAACGAAGCCATGGACTGGACCGCCCAGATCGCGCCGAGCTACTTCAACAACCGCAAGGTCTCGATCTACGGCGGCTCCAACGAGATCCAGCGCAACATCATCGCCAAGGCGGTGCTGGGATTGTGAGGTTCTTCTCCCTCTCCCCGTTCTTACGGGGAGAGGGTCGGGGTGAGGGGCCTCTCTCCGAGCAAAGATCGTCGAGAGAGCGGTACCCCCTCACCCGATTTGCTTCGCAAATCGACCTCTCCCCGCAAGCGGGGAGAGGTGAAGAGGCACCCCGCGCCACGCAGACAGTTTTGACTTGAGGGAACAGATATGGATTTTGACCTGTCCGAGGAGCAGCGGCTTCTCAAGGAAAGCATCGACGGCCTGCTGACCGATTCCTACGATTTCGAGCAGCGCAAGAAGTACATGGCGGATAAGGGCGGCTGGAGCAAAACGGTCTGGCTCAAGCTCGCCGAGCAGGGGCTTTTGGGCCTGCCCTTCAGCGAGGCCGACGGCGGCTTCGGCGGCGGCGGCGTCGAGACCATGATCGTGATGGAGGCGCTCGGCAAGGCGCTGGTGCTGGAGCCGTATCTCGCCACAATCGTGATCGGCGGCGGCTTCCTGCGCCATGCCGGCAGCGATGCGCAGAAGGCCGCGCACGTGCCGGGAATCATCGACGGCAGCAAGACGCTCGCCTTTGCCCAGCTCGAGAAGAACTCGCGCTACGATCTGTTCGACGTCACCACGACCGCGAAGAAGAAGGGCGATTCTTACGTGATCGACGGCGAGAAGTTCGTCGTGTTCAACGGCGAGAACGCCGACACCCTCATCGTCACCGCGCGCACCAAGGGCGACCGCCGCGACAAAACCGGCATCGGCGTGTTCCTGGTCCCGGCCAATGCCAAGGGCGTCGCCAGGAAGTCCTATCCGACCCAGGACGGCCTGCACGCCGCCGACATCACCTTCACCGGTGTCGAGGTCGGCCCGGACGCCGTGCTCGGCAACCCCGAGGATTCGCTGGCGCTGATCGAGCGCGTGGTGGACGAGGCCCGCGTCGCGCTCTGCGCCGAAGCGGTCGGTCTGATGGACGAATCGCTCAAGACCACGGTCGAGTACATCAAGACGCGCAAGCAGTTCGGCGTCGCGATCGGCTCGTTCCAGTCGCTGCAGCACCGCGCCTCGGATATGTTCGTCGCCACCGAGCAGGCGCGCTCGATGTCGATGTTCGCGACCATGGCGAACGACTTCGAGGACGCCAAGGAGCGCAGCACCGCGATCGCTGCGGCCAAGGTGCAGATCGGCAAGTCGGCCAAATTCGTCGGCCAGCAGTCGATCCAGCTCCACGGCGGCATCGGCATGACCATGGAGGCGAAGATCGGCCACTACTTCAAGCGCCTCACCATGATCGAGAACACGTTCGGCGACACCGACTACCACCAGCGCCGCGTCGCGGACGCGGGCGGGTTGATCTGATAGCCACCATCGTCATTGCGAGGAGCTCTTGCGACGAAGCAATCCAGACTTTCTCCACCGAAAGATCCTGGATTGCTTCGCTGCGCTCGCAATGACGGAGCAAGTTGAATCAGCGGAACCCAACAACAATGAAAAACACCCCGTTCGATCTCACCGGCAAGGTCGCCGTGGTCACCGGCTCCAGCCGCGGCATCGGCCGCTCCTCCGCCGAGCTGCTCGCCAAGTTAGGGGCCAAGGTCGTGGTCTCCTCGCGCAAGGCGGAGGCCTGCAAGGAGGTCGCCGACGGCATCAATGCCGCTGGCGGCGAGGCAACAGTCGTCCCCTGCAACATCGCGCGCAAGGCCGAGGTCGAGGCGCTGATCGCGGGTGCCACCAAGCATTACGGCAAGATCGACATCCTGGTCTGCAACGCCGCGGTCAATCCTTATTACGGCCCGCTGCTCGACATCACCGACGAAGCCTTCGACAAGATCATGGGCTCGAACGTCAAGAGCAACATCTGGCTCTCTGCGCTCGCGATTCCGCAAATGGCCGAGCGCGGCAACGGCTCGGTGATCATCATCTCCTCGATCGGGGGCCTGCGCGGCTCCACCGTGATCGGCGCCTACGGCATCTCCAAGGCCGCCGACTTCGCGCTGTGCCGCTCGCTCGCCGGCGAATGGGGCCCGAAAGGCGTCCGCGTCAACTGCATTGCGCCCGGCCTCGTCAAGACCGACTTCGCCCGCGCCCTGTGGGAGGACGAGGCCAATCTGAAGCGCCGCACCGCCACCACGCCGCTCCGCCGCATCGGCGAGCCCGACGAAATCGCCGGCGCCGTCGCCTACCTCGCCTCCGACGCCTCGAGCTTCATGACCGGCCAGACCATCGTCATCGACGGCGGCGTGACCACAGCGGCGGTGTAGGGTCACACTACTTGCAATTGTAACGCGCGCACGCTTCACTTCACCCTCCCCTGGAGGGGTCCGGGACGAGCGCAGCTCGCCCGTGGGTCGCTCGCGCGAAGCGCGGGCCGGGTGAAGCCACGCAAATGGTCTCAACATCAATCCGCCGCGCCGCCGCAAAGAAGCTGCGAGCCAACACGACGCCGCACGAGCGGATGTTATGGCGTGCGCTCAAGGAATTTCCGATGGACGGCTCGCATTTTCGCCGGCAGGCACCGATCGGCCCCTACGTCGTCGACTTCTTCTGTCCGGCCAAGCGCCTCATCATCGAGCTCGATGGCGGCCACCACAACGAAGACGATACCGCCGCACGCGATCTCGAACGCCAACGCTGGCTCGAACACGAAGGCTATCGCGTCCTCCGTTTCTGGAATTCGGAGATCGCGACTGACCTGACCGCGGTGATGGAACGCATCTATGTCGAGATGTACGGATCGCGCGAGGCAGAGACGACACCCTTGAAACATCGCCGAACTTAGCAGCCTAGGCGGCACTTTCTCTTACCCTCCCCTGGAGGGGGAGGGTCGATCGCGCGCAGCGCGAGCGGGGTGGGGTGATCTCTCCACACGGGCACTGTTCGATGTCGAGAGACCGTCACCCCACCCCGTCTCACATTTCGCTGCGCTCAATGTGAGCCGACCCTCCCCCTCCAGGGGAGGGTAAGAGGCACCCAACGCATCCAATCTTGACCTTCGGCCTCCAATCCGCTCCCTTTGGCGCGACACAATGACCCCTCCCGGGGAAAAACGCCCAAAGAAAACGCCAAGGTAAGCCGCCATGTCTTTCGTCCTCGCCATCGACCAGGGCACCACCTCTTCGCGCGCGATCGTGTTTCGCGGCGACATTTCCATCGCTGCCAAGGCGCAACAGGAATTCCCGCAGCATTTTCCGGCCTCCGGCTGGGTCGAGCACGAGCCCGAGGACATCTGGACCTCGACCGTGATGGTCTGCCGCGAGGCGATGGAGCACGCCGGCATCACCGCAAAGGACATCGCCGCGATCGGCATCACCAATCAGCGCGAGACCACCGTGGTGTGGGACCGCGCCACCGGCCAGGCCGTGCACCGTGCCATCGTCTGGCAGGACCGCCGCACCGCCGACATCTGCGCCAAATTGAAAGCAGAAGGCCGCGAGGACGTGATCTCGCAGAAGACCGGCCTGATCATCGATCCCTATTTCTCTGGAACCAAAGTCGCCTGGATCCTCGACCACGTCCCTGGCGCCCGCGCCCGCGCCGCGCGCGGCGAACTGATGTTCGGCACCATCGATTGCTATCTGCTCTGGCGCCTCACCGGCGGCAAGGTGCACGCCACCGACGCCACCAATGCTTCGCGCACGCTGCTGTTCAACATCCACACCGGCGAGTGGGACGATGAACTCCTGGAGATCATCGGCGTGCCGCGCTCGATGCTGCCCGAGGTGAAGGATTCCTCCGCCCGCTTCGGCGAGAGCACGCCGGACCTGTTCGGCGGCCCCATCGTCATCGCCGGCATCGCCGGCGACCAGCAGGCCGCCACCATCGGCCAGGCCTGCTTCCGCCCGGGCATGATGAAGTCCACCTACGGCACCGGCTGCTTTGCCTTGCTCAACACCGGCACCACGCCCGTCGTCTCCAGGAACAAGCTGCTCACCACCGTCGCCTACCAGCTCGAGGGCAAGCGCACCTACGCGCTCGAAGGCTCGATCTTCGTCGCCGGCAGCGCCGTGCAATGGCTGCGCGACGGCCTCGGCATCATCAAGCACGCCGCCGAGACCGGACCTCTTGCCGATCAATCGGACTCGATGCAGAGCGTCTATCTGGTCCCCGCCTTCGTCGGCATGGGCGCGCCCTACTGGAATCCGCGCGTCCGCGGCGCGCTGTTCGGCCTCACCCGCAACACCGGTCCCGCCGAGCTCGCCCATGCCGCGCTGGAAAGCGTCTGCTACCAGACCTTCGATCTCTGGGCTGCGATGCGCGCGGACTGGCCGAGCTCGGAAACCGCCAGCGTCGTGCTCCGCGTCGACGGCGGCATGACCGCTTCCGACTGGACCATGCAGCGCCTCGCCGATCTCCTGGATGCGCCGGTGGATCGTCCCGTGATCCAGGAAACCACGGCCCTTGGCGCGGCCTACCTCGCCGGCCTCCAGGCGGGCGTCTATCCCGAGCCGACAAAATTCGCCGACAATTGGCGCCTCGAGCACCGCTTCAAGCCGAACATGAGCCAGGCCACGCGCGAGCGGAAGCTCGCCGGCTGGGCCCGCGCGGTGAAGGGCGTGCTCGCGAGCGACGAAGGGGAGGGGTAGCGATATTTCGTAGCCCGGATGGAGCGCAGCGCAATCCGGGACCGCTGTCGCTGGTGGCACAAATCCCGGATTGCGCTGCGCTCCATCCGGGCTACACGCTCGCCTCTAGACCGTCATTGCGAGGAGCCCTTTCCTTCGATCATCCGGGGGCGGTCGCCTTCTATCAGCGCTCCGGCTTCCGCCCCTTCCGCCGCCAGATCGAAATCGACGACGACCCGCGCCTCGACGGGAGGGCGCCGCGCGATGCGGCGAAGCATGTGCCGATCATCGAATAGCACGGAAGAGCGTAGCCCGGATGGAGCGCAGCGTAATCCGAAGGGCGATTTCTCCGTCGCCGAGCACTCCGCCGTCATCCTGAGGTGCGCGCTCTTGCGCGCCTCGAAGGATGGGCTGCGGGCGCCTGTGGCCCATCCTTCGAGGCTCCCCTTGGCATTCCCGCTCAGCTATCGAAATTCACCGCATTGGTGTTGGCGCCGCAGACCAGAATCGCGACGCGCTCAGTGGGTGAAGGACGATAGCGGCCGGAGAGCACCGCGGCAAAGGCGGCTGCGCCGCCGGGCTCGGCCACGAGGCGCAAGTGCGACCACAGCGCGGCCTGGGCCTGCCGGATCGCATCGTCGCTGACCAGGACGACGCGCTCGACATGGGTGCGCGCGACCGGAAACATCAACTCGCCGACGCGCCGCGGCGCAAGGCTGTCGGCGGCGATGCCGCCGGCCGGCGCATCGACCGGCGCGCCCGCCTCGAACGCGGCGTGCAGGGTTGGCGATTGCTCCGGCTCGACCGCGACGATGCGGGTCCTGCCGGCGTACCACGCCGCAATGCCGCCAATCAGCCCGCCGCCGCCGACCGCCACCAGCAGCGTGTCGATGCCGGGCGCATCCTGCTCCAATTCCAGTCCGACGCTGCCCTGGCCGAGCAGCGTTTCGGCCTGATCGTAGGCATGTACGGACAGCGCACCGGTCTGCGCGACATGCGCCTCGCTGGCGGCGAGCGCATCGGCGTAGCGGTTGCCCGCGATCACGAGCTTTGCGCCGTAAGCCCTGATCCGCTCGGCCTTGGCCGGCGAGGTGATGTCGGGCACGAAGATCGTGGCGGGAATGCCGAGCCGCTGCGCCGCATAGGCCACGGCCGCGCCGTGATTGCCGCCGGAGGCGGCGACGACACCGGTCTGCGGCACCTGCCGCAGCAGCAGATTGGCGAAGGCGCCGCGTGCCTTGAACGATCCGGAATGCTGCAGCATCTCGAGCTTGAACGTGACCGGCGCTGCCGGTAGGCCGAAATCGGCGAGATCGGCCTGAACTAGCGGCGTGCGCCTGATATGGGGACGGATGACCGCGTCGGTCGCCGCAATTCGCTCCCGTGTGATGTCCATTGTCGCTGTCATGATACCGTCCAGGATAGCCCAAGGGAGCGTTGACATCAATTAGGTAATTAGCAAAATGGCTAAATGAAATTTGCCGTCGCCTTGCGCGCGCTCGCCAACGAACGCCGCCTGCAGATCCTGGAATGGCTGCGGGATCCGCGGCGGCATTTTCGCGAGCAGGAAGACGGCGACCTGGTCGAGGACGGCGTCTGCGGATTGCTGATCGCCGAAAAGCTCGGCGTCAGTGCCCCGACATTGAGCGAGCACATGCGGGTGCTGACATCAGCCAAGCTGGTGCGCGCCAAGCGGATCAAGCAATGGACGATGTACAAGCGCAACGAGACCGCCATCGCCGCCATCAAGCGCGCGATCCAGGACGGCTTTTGAGCGCAAGGCCGCCCGCGGGTCTCGTTGCAGCCGGCGCAATGCTCCCTTTCCGAGATTTTCGTTGCGCCGGCCCGAGCCGGTCGTGGAGACTGATCGGCCCTGCCTTGTTCAACGACTGAAGAAGAGCGAGAACCATGTTCCTGATCGGCCAATATGATTCCCCCTTCGTCCGCCGCGTCGCGATTGCGCTGCGGCTTTACGGGCTCGCCTTCGAGCACAGACCGTGGTCGACCTTCGGCGATGCCGACAAGATCGCGCCGTACAATCCGCTCCGCCGCGTGCCGACCCTGGTGCTCGACGACGGCGAGGCGCTGATCGAGAGCATGATCATCCTCGACTATCTCGACGACCTCGTCGGGCCCGAGAAGGCCATGCTGCCGCGCGGCGGCACCGAGCGGCGCAAGCATTTGCGCATCTGCGCGCTCGCCTCCGGCCTCGGCGACAAGGCGGTCAGCCTGCTCTACGAGCGCGTGCTGCGGAAGGAGCAACTCGCGCTGTGGGTCGAGCGTTGCCAGGCGCAGATCGCGGACGTGCTAGAGGTGCTCGAGGCCGAGCGCGCCAAGGTGACGACGCCGTACTGGCTGGGGACGCGCATCGGCCACGCCGACGTCGCCGTCGCTTGCGTCATGCGCTTCACCCGCGAAGCGCATCCCGACCTGTTCGATGCCTCGCGCTATCCAGCGCTCGCGGCCCATAGCGAGCGCTGCGAGGCGCTGGCCCCGTTCCAGGAGATCGTGCAGCCGCTGGCCCCGCCGAAGGGGTGAGATCCCTTACCCTCCCCTGGAGGGGGAGGGTCGATCGCGCAAAGCGCGAGCGGGGTGGGGTGATCTATCCACACGGGCAGTGTTGGACGTGGAGAGACCGTCACCCCACCTCAGTTCGCATTCAGCTTCGCTGCATGCGAACCGATCCTCCCCCTCCAGACAGGGCTATCGCATTTGAGAGCTTTTCCCGGCGGCCATCCTTCGAGACGCCCGCTTTGGGCGGGCTCCTCAGGATGAGGGCGGAGTGTGCGGCAGCAGTTTCAACGAGCACTGACGCTGATTAGCCTCATCCTGAGGAGGCGCGTCAGCGCCGTCTCGAAGGACGAGGCGTGCGCGCAGGCCGACGTCACAAGTCATATGCGATAGCCCTGCCCTGGAGGGGGAGGATGGGCACCGTGCATGTGGGAGGGTTACAGGATACATCCGCCGCCTTTGCGTCACCGCGCGTGACAGCCCGATGATGCAATAATACCCCTGTTTTGCCCGACGCCGCAACGGGATTTCGGCAAGACCGAAAATCCTCAAGCCTTTCAACCCCATCGCTACTGTGCATGGGGTTGTTTTCTCAACTTTTATTTGGCAGGCGCGCCTAGCCCGCCCCCGCGCGCTTTTTCTGCCAGACGAGGTGCACCGCGCAGGTGCAGCCCGGCGGATGCGAGGCGAGGTCTTTCGGCATCTCGTCGTTCGCCGGCGTGGCGGCGAAGGGCTTGTCCCGCGACGGGATGTAGTTCAGCACCGGCGCGAGCCAGCGCTCGGCTTCCGCGACACTCATGCCCTTGCGCGCGGCGTAGTCCTCGACCTGGTCGCGCTCGATCTTGCCGACGCCGAAATAATAGCTTTCGGGGCTGGCAAAATAGAGCCCGGACACGCTTGAGCCCGGCCACATCGCAAAGCTCTCGGTCAGCTTCACGCCGGCGGTGGCCTCCGCATCGAGCAGCTCGAACAGTGTCGCCTTCTCGGTGTGGTCGGGCTGCGCGGGATAGCCGGGCGCGGGGCGGATCCCAGAGTACTTCTCCAGGATCAGCTCCTCGTTGGAGAGCGCCTCGTCCGGCGCATAGGCCCAGAACTCGCGCCGCACGCGCGCATGCATGCGTTCGGCGAAGGCCTCGGCGAGGCGGTCGGCCAGCGCCTTGCACAGGATCGATGAGTAATCGTCGTTGGCCATCTTGAAGCGATCGGCAACCGCATCCTCGCCGATCCCTGCGGTGACGACGAAGCCGCCGATGTAATCCGGCACGCCGGCCGGCGCGATGAAGTCGGACAGCGCCGCGTTGAAGCGGCCTTCGCGCTTCTCCAGCTGCTGGCGCAGCGTATGCAGCGTCGCGATGCTCTTGGTGCGGCTCTCGTCGGCATAGAGCACGATGTCGTCGCCTTGCGCGTTCGCCGGCCAGAAGCCGATCGTCGCGCGCGCCCGGAACCACTTCTCCTTGACGATGGTGTCGAGCATCTTGCGCGCGTCGTCATAGAGCGAGCGCGCGACCTCGCCGACCTTGGCGTCGTCGAGGATGGCGGGGAAGCGTCCGGCGAGCTCCCAGGTCTGGAAGAACGGCGTCCAGTCGATATAGGGCACGAGCTCGGCGAGGTCATATTCGTCGAAGCTGCGGGTGCCGAGGAAGGTCGGCTTCACCGGCTTGTTCGCGGCGAAATCGATCGGCACGCGGTTGGCGCGGGCATCAGCGAGCTTCAACCGCTTCTTGTCGGCCTGCGCGCGCAGATGCGCCTCCGAGATCTTGGCGTATTCGGCGCGCACCTCGGCGGCATAGGCCTCGCGCTTCTCCGGCGAGAGCAGCGCGGAGGCGACGCCGACGGCGCGGCTGGCGTCGTTGACATGCACGACGGGACCGGCGCGATAGCTCGGGTCGATCTTGACCGCCGTATGCACGCGGCTGGTGGTGGCGCCGCCGATCAGCAGCGGCAGCCTCAAGCCTTCGCGCTGCAATTCGCCGGCGAAGAACGCCATCTCGTCGAGCGAGGGCGTGATCAGGCCGGAGAGCCCGACGATGTCCGCCTTTTCCGCCTTCACGGTCTCGACGATCTTCGCCGCCGGCACCATCACGCCGAGGTCGATGACCTCGAAATTGTTGCACTGGAGCACGATGCCGACGATGTTCTTGCCGATGTCGTGGACATCGCCCTTCACCGTCGCGAGCACGATCTTGCCGGCGGACGACGAACCCTCGGTGCCGATGCCGCTCGCAAGGTTGCGCGCCTTCTCCTCCTCCATGAACGGCATCAGGTAAGCAACGGCCTGCTTCATGACGCGGGCGGACTTCACCACCTGCGGCAAAAACATCTTGCCATCGCCGAAGAGGTCGCCGACGACGTTCATGCCGGCCATCAGCGGGCCCTCGATGACGTCGAGCGGGCGCGAGGATTTCTGGCGGGCCTCCTCGGTGTCCTGCTCGATGAATTCGGTGATGCCGTGTACCAGCGAATGCGACAGCCGCTTCTCCACCGGCCATTCGCGCCAGGCGAGATCGGCTTCCTTGCTTTCCGTCTTCTTGCCGCGGAATTTCTCCGCCAGCGCCAGCAGCCGCTCGGACGCGCCGGGATCGCGATTGAGGACGACGTCCTCGCACACTTGCCGCAGCTCCGGATCGATGTCGTCATAGACGATCATCTGCCCGGCATTGACGATGCCCATGTCCATGCCGGCTTTGATGGCGTGATACAGAAACACCGAGTGCATGGCCTCGCGCACCGGCTCGTTGCCGCGGAACGAGAACGACAGGTTGGAGACGCCGCCCGAGACATGCGCGCCCGGCAGGTTCTGGCGGATCCAGCGCGTCGCCTCGATGAAGTCGACGCCGTAATTGTTGTGCTCCTCGATGCCGGTCGCGATCGCGAAGATGTTCGGATCGAAGATGATGTCCTCGGGCGGGAAGCCGATCTTGTTCACCAGGATGTCGTAGGCGCGCTTGCAGATCTCGGTCTTGCGCGCAAACGTATCGGCCTGGCCGACCTCGTCGAACGCCATGACCACCACCGCCGCGCCGTGACGACGCGCTACTTTCGCCTCGTGGATGAACTTCTCCTCGCCTTCCTTCATCGAGATCGAGTTCACGACCGGCTTGCCCTGCACGCATTTCAGGCCGGCCTCGATCACGGAGAATTTCGAGGAATCGACCATGACCGGGACGCGCGCGATGTCGGGCTCGGCGGCGAGGAGGTTGAGGAACGTCACCATCGCCGCTTCGGAATCGAGCAGGCCCTCGTCCATGTTGACGTCGATGATCTGGGCGCCGTTCTCGACCTGGTCGCGCGCGACCTGGAGCGCGGCGGTGTAATCGCCGGCGGTGATCAGCTTGCGGAAGCGGGCCGAACCCGTGACGTTGGTCCGCTCGCCGACATTGACGAAGGGGATCGCGTCGGTCAGCACGAACGGCTCGAGGCCGGAGAGCCGCAGGCGCGGCTCGATATCCGGCACGATGCGCGGCTTGTGCGGGGCGACGCTAGCTGCGATCGCCGCGATATGGTCCGGCGTGGTGCCGCAGCAGCCGCCGACGATGTTGACGAGGCCATCGCGCGCGAACTCGCCGACGAGGCGGGCCATGTACTCCGGCGTCTCGTCATATTGGCCGAACTCGTTCGGCAGGCCGGCATTGGGATAGGCGCACACGAGCGTGTCGGCGACGCGGCCGATGTCGGCTATGTGCGCGCGCAGATCTTCTGCACCGAGCGCGCAGTTGAAGCCGATGGTGATGGGCTTTGCATGTCGCACCGAATTCCAGAACGCTTCCGGCATCTGGCCCGAGAGCAGGCGGCCGGACTTATCGGTGATGGTGCCCGACACCATCACCGGCATGTCGATGCCGCGCTCTTCGGTGATCTCGGCGATCGCATAGAGCGCCGCCTTGGCGTTGAGCGTGTCGAAGATGGTCTCGACCAGCAGGAGGTCGACGCCGCCGTCGATCAGGCCGCGGATCTGCTCGCCATAGGACTTGCGCAAATCGTCGAAGGTGACGGCGCGGTAGCCGGGATTGGAGACGTCGGGCGAGATCGAGGCGGTGCGGTTGGTGGGGCCGATGGCACCGGCAACGAAGCGCGGCTTGCCGTCCTCGGCGGCGACGCGCCGTGCCGCATTGCCGGCGAGGCGGGCGCCCTCGCGCGCCATCTCGTAGACGATGTCGGTGAGGTCGTAATCGGCCTGCGCGATCGAGGTCGTCGAGAACGTGTTGGTCGCGACGATGTCGGCGCCGGCGCGCAAATAGGCGGCGTGGATGTCCTCGATCGCCTGCGGCTGCGTCAGGATCAGCAAATCGTTGTTGCCGCGCAGGTCGCGATGAAAGTTCTTGAAGCGCTCGCCACGGAAGGCTTTCTCGTCGAGCTGGAGGTTCTGGATCATCGTGCCCATGGCGCCGTCGAGCACGAGGATGCGCTCGCGCGCGGCGTTCAGCAGGGCAGTTCGCTTCGGAGAGATGGTCACGGTCATTTTCTCTTAAGCCGCCTTCTGCGCGCTCTTGGCGCGAATGCCGAGCAAATGGCTGATCGCGAAGACGAGATCGGCGCGGTTCATGGTGTAGAAATGGAAGGTGTCGACGCCGTGCTTGGCGAGCTTCTGCACCTGGCCGGCGGCGACGGTCGCGGCCACCAGCTTGCGCGTTTCGGCATCGTCATCGAGGCCCTCGAATTTCGCGGCGAGCCAGTCGGGCACCGTGGTGCCGTTCCGGGTGACGAAATTGCGCGCCTGCTTGAAATTGTGCATGGGCATGATGCCCGGCACGATCGGGATGTCGATGCCGCGCGCACGCACGCGGTCGAGATAGCGGAAGTAGAGGTCGTTGTCGAAGAACACCTGCGTGATCGCGCGCGTCGCACCGGCATCGACCTTGGCCTTGAGCGTGTCGATATCGGCATCGAAGTCGCGCGATTCGGGGTGCTTCTCGGGATAGGCCGAGACCGAGACCTCGATATCGCCGTGCCGCTTCTTGATCCCAGCGACGAGCCCGGCCGAGCTCTGATACCCCTCGGGATGGCTCGAATAGGGCGTGCCGATGCCGCCGACGGGATCGCCGCGCAAGGCCACGATGTGGCGGACGCCGACCTCGTGATAGCGGTCGACGATCTCGTCGATCTCGCCGCGCGAAGCACCGACGCAGGTCAGATGCGCCGCCGGCAGCAGCGCGGTTTCCTGCAGGATGCGGGCAATGGTCGAATGGGTACGCTCACGCGTCGAGCCGCCGGCGCCATAGGTCACCGAGACGAATTTCGGCTCGAGCGGGGCGAGCCGGTTGATGGTCTCCCAGAGATTGCGCTCCATCTCTTCCGTCTTGGGCGGAAAGAACTCGAAGGAGATCGCAGGCCGCTTCAGGTGCCCGTCTTGCCGGTCGGCTGTCGCAGGCGTCGTCAGGTCAGTCATGGCGCCACTCACTCCAATGTCGGGCCGGCGATCGGGTCTAGCTTCGGGGACCTAAAATACGGCAAAGGCCCCTTGGTCGACAGCCCATCATTGGTGGGAAGTTGCCCATTTAGATGCAGACTGGCACATTATTCTCTTGAATCACGCGTCTGGTGGGAACGTTGTTTGTTTGACGTAAAATACTGAATCTAAAAGATTATGTTCCATGAACTACCTCTCGTTGGCCAAGTATCGTGGTGGGCAAGACGAAGTCGTCTACAAACAAGCGGCAGTTGGCCCAACTTGAGCCGCTGGCGTGCCCGCCCGCTGTACACGTCAGGCCTGCGCAGCCTGCCCATTGCCGCCACGACGGCCTCCATTACGTTATGCCGCCATGATCCCGCTCTCCGTCCTCGACCTCTCCGTCGTCACAACAGGCACCAAGCCCGCCGCGGCGCTGCGCAACAGCATCGATTTGGCGCGTCACGTCGATGGCCTCGGCTATGTCCGCTACTGGCTCGCCGAGCATCACAACCTCGCCTCTGTCGCGAGCCCCGCGCCCGATGTCATGATCGGGCAGATCGCGGCGGTGACGAAGCACCTCCGCGTCGGCTCCGGCGGCGTGATGCTGCCCAACCACGCGCCGCTGGTCGTCGCCGAGCGTTTCAAGATGCTGGAGGCGCTGTTTCCCGGCCGGATCGATCTCGGTCTCGGTCGCGCGCCGGGCACCGATGGCGCCACGGCCTATGCGCTGCGAAGCCGGCTCGACCGCCGCGAGGGCGACGATTTTCTGGAGCGGCTGCACGAGCTGATCCTGTGGGAGACCCGGGAATTCCCCGCAGGGCATCCCTACAACAACGTCGTCGCGATGCCCGACGACACCAGGCTGCCGCCGATCTGGCTGCTTGGCTCCAGTGATTATTCGTCGGAATTGGCCGCCCAGGTCGGCATGGGCTTCGCCTTCGCCCATCATTTCGCGTCCCACGACGCGATCGATGCGATGGTGCACTACCGCAATCGTTTTCAGCCCTCGGCCTGGCGTGCGAGCCCGCATGCCATTCTCGCGGTCGCCGTTATCGCCGCCGATACCGACGAGGAAGCCGAAAGGCTTGCCTCGTCCTTTGACCTCAATCGCCTTCGCCGCGACCGCGGCCAATATCTGCCGCTGCCGAGCGTCGAGGAGGCGATGGCCTATCCATATACGGATGCCGAGCGCACCTCGATCCTGCGCAACCGCTCGCGCCTGTTCGTCGGCAGCCCCGCGACGGTGCAGAAGAAGCTGCAGCCCTTGATCTACGCGAGCAAGCCGGACGAGCTGATGGTGATCACGGCGGTGTATGACCACGAGGCGCGAAAGAAGTCGTATTCGCTGCTGGCGGAGGCGTTCGGGCTGGCGAAAAGAGAAAGCGTGTAGACCGCTCTCGTGCCCCGGACGCAGCGCAGCGCTTCTTCAGCGGTGCGCTGCAGAGCCGGGGCCCATCTCGCGACTGGGTATCCTGTCCCTGGGTCCCGGCTCGCGCTTCGCGCGTCCGGGACACGCCACTAATCCTGCGCCTCGCTGAATGTCGCGCGGAACGGATGGCCCGGATAGACGCCGACGATGCGGAATTCGCGCGAGAAGAATTTCAGCTCCTCGATGGCGAAGGCGAGGCCCTTGTCATCGGGGTGGCCGTCGACGTCGGCATAGAACTGCGTGGCGAAGAAATTGCCGTCGACCATGTAGCTCTCGAGCTTGGTCATGTTGACGCCGTTGGTGGCGAAGCCGCCGAGCGCCTTGTAGAGCGCGGCCGGCAAATTGCGCACGCGGAAAACAAAGGTCGTGACGAGCGGCCCGGTGCCTTGGGGCGCCCATTTCGGCTCGCGCGCCAGCACCACGAAGCGCGTGGTGTTGTGGGCCTCGTCCTCGATGTCCTCGGCGAGGATGTCGAGACCGTAGATCTTTGCGGCCAGGCGCGAGGCGATCGCGGCCACCGTCTTGTCCTTGCGCTCCGAGATGTCGCGGGCGCTGCCGGCGGTGTCGGCGTGCACGATCGGCTTGATGCCGAGCTTGCGGATGATGCGCCGGCACTGGCCGAGCGCGTGCACGTGGCTCTCGACGCTCTTGATGTCTTCGAGCTTGGTCCCCCTCACCGCCATCAGCTGATGCCGCACCGGCAGAAACCATTCGCCGACGATGAAGAGGCCCGACGCCGGCAGGAGGTGATGGATGTCGGCGACGCGGCCGGCGACCGAATTCTCGATCGGGATCATGCCGAGATCGGCTTCGCCCGACGAGATCGCCGACAGCGCGTCTTCAAAAGTGGCGCAGGGCATCGGCTCGGCGTCGGGATAGGCCTCGACGATGGCGATGTGGGAATTGGCTCCGGGTTCGCCCTGGAATGCGATCTTCATCTTGCTCATGTCTTGAAGTGCTCCTGGTCGGCCTTGTAGCAGCGGCTCAGGATTTGGAAAGGATGCTGCGCGCGGTTTCGAGATCGGGCGGCGTGTCGACGCCGCGGGGCACGCTGTCGACGATCATGATGTCGATCCGCATGCCGGCCTCCACCGCCCGGAGCTGTTCCAGGCTCTCCTGACGTTCCAGGGGAGACGGCGGCAGCGATACGAACCGCTCCAGCGCCGCGCGGCGATAGGCATAGAGGCCGATGTGGTGGTATCGCGGTCCGTTGCCGTAGGGAGCTGTGGCGCGGGTGAAATAAAGTGCCCGCAACCGCTTCGGCCCGATCGGCGAACCGATGGCCTTCACGACGCTCGGCGCGAGGTCCTCCTCCTCGGTGTGGATCTGCGAGGCCAATGTTACGATGTCGACGGCGGGATCGTCGAAGGGCGGCAGCACCTCGCGGATGGTCTGCGGCGTGATGGTCGGGAAATCGCCCTGGAGATTGATCACGATCTCGGCCCTGCCTTCAGGGTCCAGCTTCCGCATGGCCTCGTGGATGCGGTCCGAGCCGGAGGGGTGGTCGGCGCGGGTCATCACCGCCTCGCCGCCATGGGCGGTCACGACCGAGGCGATTTCGTCGGTGTCGGTCGCGACCGCAACCCGGCCGATTGCAGCGGCCTCGGCACGGCGCAGCACATGCACGATCATCGGCAGGCCGGCGATATCGGCGAGCGGCTTGCCGGGCAGGCGGGTGGCCGCCATGCGGGCCGGGATCAGCACCAGGATGCGGGGGTCGATCATTGGGTTCAAAGGTCTGAGGTCAAGAGCCTGAAAACGGAGCGTTTTCCGCACCGGGAAATGGGATGGGGACCGGCCTGAAGCCGGGTCGCTTATACGGGTTGCCAGACCCCGGGCAAACCGATATCTCAATGGCAAAACTCGGGGAAACAATAAGGAACGTTTGATTCTCCCGAGGCTCGTCCTGGCGGCCGCTTGGGCCGCTGTTTCCTTCTTGCGGTGGGGCCTGGCCGGAAATGGACTCTTTCGAACTCAACAAGATTCTCGGTGCCGTGCTCGGCACCTGTCTTTTCCTGCTGGTGACGAGCTTCACCGCGAGTGCGCTGTTCTCCCCCAAGACGCCGGAAAAGCCGGGCTTCGAGATCGCGGTGAAGGAAGACGCCGGACACGGCAAGGGAGGCGGCGCCGCTGCAGCCTCCTCCGAGCCGATCGAAAAGTTGCTCCAGACTGCTTCCGTCGAGAAGGGTGCTGCCGCCGCCAAGAAATGCGGCGCCTGCCACACCTTCGAGAAGGGCGGCCCGAACCGTGTCGGTCCGAACCTCTATGGCGTCGTCGGCGAGAAGCGTGGTGAGGGCCGTGGCGGCTTCAACTTCTCGGCTGCCATGAAGGCCAAGGGCGGCACCTGGACCTTCGACGACCTCGACAAGTTCATCGCCAACCCGAAGGGCTTCATCCCGGGCACCGCCATGGGCTTCGCCGGCATTCAGAAGGATTCCGAACGTGCCGACGTCATCGCCTATCTGAACTCGCTGTCGGAGCATCCGCAGCCGCTGCCGACCGCCTCGAAATAAGGCTTCCAGAACCGATTTTCGGATATGCGGCCAGGCTGAAAAGCCTGGCCGTTTCCTTATCCGGGCCTCGCGACGACGTTATCGGGGCGTTTGGCCGCATCCGATGGGCCGGCCGGGCTTCCAAGATGAGGAAAAAGCAACATATTCGGTCGAAACCTCGCCTATATTGGGAACTTAAAGGAGTAGCCTCCTTCAAGATAGGGATGTTGATTTGGCCATTACCCGACGCGATCTCCTGCTCACCGGCACTGCTGCGGCAGCGCTTCCAGCCCTTGGCTCCGTCGCGGGCGTTCCCGTCGTCGGCACGGCACAGGCGCAATCGGCAAGCGAGCTGCCTTCCGGCGGGTTGCCTTGGCGCCACGCCTTGTCGCTGTTCGGAAACGTCAAGTACCCCGCCGACTTCAAGCGCTTCGACTACGTCAATCCGGACGCCCCCAAAGGCGGTGTCGCGCGCCAGATCGCCGTCGGCACGTTCGACAATTTCAACATCGTCGTCTCGGGCGTGAAGGGCCAGGTCGCCGGCGCCGTCGCATTCATCTATGAATCGCTCCTGACGCAGTCGCTCGACGAGGTCTCGACCGAATACGGCGCGCTGGCCGAAGCGGTCAGCCATCCAGACGATTTCTCCTTCGTCACCTATCGCCTGCGCCCGCAGGCGAAATGGCATGACGGCAAGCCCGTCACGCCGGAGGATGTGATCTTCTCGCTCGATTCCTTCAAGAAGAACCACCCGATGTACTCGGCCTATTACAGCCATGTGGTGAAGGCCGAGAAGGTCGGCGAGCGTGACGTGAAGTTTGTGTTCGACGCACCCGGCAACCGCGAGCTGCCGCTGATCGTGGGACAGCTGATCGTCCTGCCGAAACATTGGTGGGAGGGGACGGACGCGCAGGGCCGCAAGCGCGATGTCGCCGCCACCACGCTGGAAGTACCGCTCGGCTCGGGCCCCTACAAGGTCAAGGAATTCGTCGCAGGACGCTCGATCGCGCTGGAGCGCGTCAAGGACTATTGGGGCCGCGATCTTCCCATCAATGTCGGCCGCAACAATTTCGACGAGCTGCGCTACGAATATTTCCGCGACGGCACCGTTGCGATCGAGGCCTTCAAGGCCGACCAGGTCGACTGGCGCACCGAGAACAGCGCGAAGAGCTGGGCGACCGCCTACGATTTCCCGGCCGTGACCGAAAAGCGGGTGATCCTCGAGGAATTCGCTAACCGCAGCTCCGGCGTGATGCAGGCCTTCGTGCCGAACCTGCGGCGCGCCAAGTTCAGCGATCCGCGCGTCCGTCGTGCGCTCAACTACGCGTTCGACTTCGAGGAGATGAACAAGCAGATCTTCTACGGTCAGTACAAGCGCATCAGCAGCTATTTCGACGGCATCGATGAGCTGATGGCAACCGGATTGCCGCAGGGAAAAGAGCTGGAGATCCTCGAGACCGTTCGCGCCCAGGTGCCGCCCGAGGTCTTCACGACGGCCTACACCAATCCGGTCGGGGGCAGTCCGGAAGCGGTGCGCGATAATCTGCGTGAGGCGCTGCGCCTGTTCAAGGAGGCGGGCTACGAGGTGCGCGACCGCAAGCTGATCGACGTCAAGACCGGCGCGCAGTTCTCGCTGGAATTGCTCAACTCGGATCCCAGCTTCGAACGAATTACGCTGTTCTACAAGCCGTCGCTGGAGCGGCTCGGCATTGCCGTGAGCGTTCGGACGGTCGATCCGACCCAATATGAGAACAGGACGCGCGAGTGGGACTTCGACATCGTGACGAACTCCTGGGGCGAGTCGCAATCGCCGGGCAACGAGCAGCGCGAGTTCTGGTCATCCAAGTCGGCCGACATCGCCGGCTCGCGCAATCTTGCCGGGATCAAGAATCCGGCGGTTGATAAGCTGATCGAACGCGTCATCTACGCCACGGACCGCGACGATCTCGTTGCGGCCACCAAGGCGCTCGACCGCGTGCTGTTGTGGAATCACTACGTCGTGCCGCAATGGACCTATAACAAGGTGCGCACCGCGCGCTGGGATCGCTTCGGCCGGCCGGCGGAATTGCCCAAATACGGTCAGTCCGGTTTCCCGTTCATCTGGTGGTACGACGCAGACAAGGCGGCGCGGATCGCAAGAAAATCGTGAAGGACAATCCCCGCATGACGCAGATGTCACGCCGCCATGTGCTGGTCCTGGGTGTTGGCGGCGCCCTCGGAGCGTCCGTCGGCGCGCCGCTGCTGCGCAGCGCGCGAGCATCGGAAGCGGCGATCGAGGCGCACGGCATGTCGGCATTCGGCGATCTCAAATATCCCGCCGACTTCCATCATTTCGATTATGTCAATGTCGACGCGCCGAAAGGCGGCACGTTCTCGCTGATCCCGTCGGTGCGCGCCTACAATCAGTCCTACCAGACCTTCAACTCGCTCAACGCCTTCATCCTGAAGGGCGACGGCGCACAAGGTATGGATATGACGTTCTCGCCGCTGATGGTCCGGGCAAGTGACGAGCCCGACGCAATGTACGGGCTGGCCGCCAAATCCGTGCAAATATCGCCGGACAAGCTGGTCTATCGCTTCACGATGCGGCAAGAGGCGAGATTCCACGACGGGTCCAGGCTCACTGCCCACGATGCAGCTTTTTCGCTGACGACGCTGAAGACCAAGGGGCATCCGCTGATCATCGTGCAGATGCGCGACATGGTCAGTGCGGAAGCCCTCGACGATGCGACGCTCGTGGTCACCTTCGCCAAGGGGCGCGCGCGCGACGTGCCGCTCTATGTCGCCAGTCTGCCGATCTTTTCGAAGGCGTATTACGCGTCCCGCCCGTTCGATGAATCGTCGCTGGAGATTCCGCTCGGCTCGGGCCCGTACAGGGTCGGCAGGTTCGAGGTCAATCGTTACATCGAATTCGAGCGCGTGAAGGACTGGTGGGCCGCTGATCTGCCGCCCTGCCGCGGCAGCTACAATTTCGATGTCGTCCGCTACGAATTCTATCGCGACCGCGATGTCGCCTTCGAGGGCTTTACCGGCAAGAGCTATCTCTACCGCGAGGAGTTCACCTCGCGCATCTGGGCGACGCGCTATGACTTCCCCGCGGTCAAGGATGGTCGTGTCAAAATGGAGGTCGTGCCCGACGATACGCCCTCCGGCGCGCAGGGCTGGTTCATCAATACGCGGCGCGACAAATTCAAAGACCCCCGCGTGCGCGAGGCCCTGATCAACGCTTTCGATTTCGAATGGACCAACAAGACCATCATGTACGGCGCCTATGCCCGTACGGTGTCGCCATTCCAGAACTCGGACCTCATGGCTGGCAATGCGCCGCCTTCGCAGGAAGAGCTGAAGCTGCTAGAGCCGTTTCGCGGCCAGGTTCCCGACGAGGTGTTCGCGGCGCCGTTCACGCCGCCGGCCTCCGACGGCTCCGGACAGGACCGCAGCCTGCTCCGCAAGGCGCAGCAATTGCTGACCGAGGCCGGCGTTCCCATCAAGGACGGCAAGCGGGTGCTGCCGAACGGCGAGGTCTTCAAGATCGAGTTCCTGCTGGATGAGCCCTCGTTCCAGCCGCACCACGCGCCTTACATCAAGAATCTCGCGACGCTCGGCATCGAAGCGAGCGTGCGCCTCGTCGATGCCGTACAGCACAAGGCTCGGCAGGAAGATTTTGATTTCGATATGACCATCCAGCGCTTCAGCATGTCGGCGACACCAGGCGATGCCATGCGCGCGTTCTTCTCCTCGCAGGTCGCGAACACCAAGGGCTCGTACAATCTCGCTGGCGTCGCCAGTCCGGCGATCGACGCCATGATCGACAAGATCATGGCCGCCGACAGCCGTGAAGAGTTGACCGTCGCCTGCCGCGCGTTCGATCGGCTGTTCCGCGCCGGTCGCTATTGGGTACCGCAATGGTACAACAAGACGCACCGGCTGGCCTACTGGGATCAGTTCGGCCATCCGCAGAAGCTGCCGCGCTATGCCAACGGCGTCGGCGCGCCGGAGATCTGGTGGTATGAACCGGCCAAGGCGGCCAAGCTCGAGCAGGCGAAATAGCCATGAGCGCCTATATCGCCCGCCGGCTCCTCCTGATGATCCCGACCCTGCTCGGGATCCTGTTCGTCTCCTTCGTCGTCGTGCAGTTCGCGCCGGGCGGCCCGGTCGAGCGCGTGATCGCGCAGCTCTCGGGCGCCGACACCGGCGGGACCTCGCGTATTTCCGGTGGCAGCGATTTTGCGCAGCGCGCGCCGGGGCAGGTCGGTGCCGGCGGCGATGCCGTCAACTCCAAATATCGCGGTGCGCAGGGCCTCGATCCTGATTTCATCAAGAAGCTGGAGGTGCAGTTCGGCTTCGACAAGCCGGCGCCGGAACGCTTCCTGCTGATGGTGTGGAACTTCGCCCGCTTCGATTTCGGCAAGAGCTATTTTCGCGACGTCAGCGTGCTCCAGCTCATCAAGGAAAAGCTGCCGGTCTCGATCTCGCTTGGCCTCTGGCTGACGCTTGTGACGTACCTGATCTCGATCCCGCTCGGCATTCGCAAGGCCGTGAACGACGGGGCGCGGTTCGACACCTGGACCTCGACGGTACTCGTGCTCGGCTATGCCATCCCCGGCTTCCTGTTCGCGATCCTGCTGATCATCCTGTTTGCCGGCGGCTCGTTCTTCAACTGGTTCCCGCTGCGTGGGCTGACCTCGGACGGCTGGTCGCAATTTCCCTGGTACTGGAAGATCGTCGATTATTTCTGGCACCTGACGCTGCCGCTGATCGCCATGGGGCTAGGTGCCTTCACCACCATGACGTTCCTGACCAAGAACTCGTTCCTGGACGAGATTCGCAAGCAATACGTCATGACTGCGCGTGCCAAGGGCTGCAGTGAGAGCCGGGTGCTCTACGGCCACGTCTTCCGCAACGCCATGCTGATCGTCATCGCAGGTTTTCCCGGAACATTCATCCACGCCTTCTTTTCCGGCTCGCTTCTGATCGAGACCATCTTCTCGCTGGACGGGCTCGGGCTGCTCAGCTTCGAGAGCGTGCTCAACCGCGACTATCCCGTGGTGTTCGGCACGCTCTACATCTTTTCGCTGGTCGGACTCGTGATCAACCTGATCTCCGACCTGACCTATATGTGGATCGACCCCCGGATCGATTTCGAGGCACGGGAGGTCTGATGACGATCACCGCGCCCACGCCGATCGAGACAACAGCGAAGTCGCCGCTCGGCGATGCAGTTCCGATCACGCGCAAGCCCTTCGTGCCTTCACCGCTCAACAGGCGGCGGTGGCAGAACTTCAAGGCCAACCGCCGCGGCTACTGGTCGTTCTGGATCTTCATCGGCCTGTTCGTGATCTCGCTGTTCGCCGAGTTGATCGCGAACGATCGGCCCTTCCTGATCAAGTTCGACGGGCGGCTGTATTGGCCGGCCTTCGTGACCTATTCGGAGACGACCTTCGGCGGCGATTTCGAGACGGCGGCCGACTACCGCGACCCGTACTTGCAGAAGCTGATCAAGGACAAGGGCGGCAGCATTGTCTGGCCGCTGATCCGCTACTCATACGATACCCACAATCTCGACCTGCCGACGCCGGCGCCGTCGCCGCCGACCTGGATGCTGACGGAGAAGCAGTGCAAGCCGGTGGTGGAGAAGAAGGGACTGAAGAGCTGCCGCGATCTCGAATACAATTGGCTCGGCACCGACGATCAGGGCCGCGACGTGGTGGCGCGGCTGATCTACGGCTTCCGCATCTCGGTGCTGTTCGGCCTTTGTCTCACCATCGTCTCGTCGGTCATCGGCATCGCGGCGGGCGCGGTGCAGGGCTATTTCGGCGGTAGGGTCGATTTGATCTTCCAGCGTTTCATCGAGATCTGGACCGCGATTCCGTCGCTCTATCTGCTCCTGATCCTGTCCTCGGTGCTCGTGCCCGGTTTCTTCGTGCTGCTCGGCATCTTGCTGCTGTTCTCCTGGGTCTCGCTGGTCGGCCTCGTGCGCGCCGAGTTCCTGCGCGGGCGCAATTTCGAATACATCCAGGCGGCGCGGGCGCTCGGCGTGTCCAACCCGGTCATCATGTTCCGTCACCTGCTGCCGAACGCGATGGTTGCGACCATGACGTTCCTGCCGTTCATCGTGTCGAGCTCGGTGATGACACTGACGGCGCTCGATTTCCTCGGCTTCGGCCTGCCGCCGGGTTCGCCTTCCCTTGGTGAGTTGCTGTCGCAGGCCAAGGCCAACGTGCAGGCGCCGTGGCTGGGTTTCTCCGGCTTCTTCTCGGTGGCGATCATGCTGTCGCTGTTGATCTTCATCGGCGAAGCCGTGCGCGACGCCTTCGACCCGCGCAAGACGTTCAGGTAAGGTCATGGACGCGATCAACCAGCCTCTGCTCAGCGTGCGCGATCTCTCGGTGGCCTTCCACCAGGGTGGCGCCACCACGCTCGCGGTCGACAAGGTCTCGTTCCAGATCAAGCGCGGCGAATGCGTGGCGCTGGTCGGCGAGTCCGGCTCCGGCAAGTCGGTCAGCGCGCTCTCGATCCTGAAGCTGCTGCCGTATCCGAACGCCTCCCATCCCTCGGGGAGCATCCGCTTCAAGGGCCAGGAGTTGATCGACCAGTCCGAGCAGCAGATGCGGGAGATCAGGGGCAGCGACATCTCCATCATCTTCCAGGAGCCGATGACCTCGCTCAATCCGCTGCACACGATCGAGGCGCAGATCGGCGAGATCATCCAGCTGCACAATCCGACCAGCAACGCGCAGGCGCGCAAGCGGACGCTGGAGCTGCTGACCCAGGTCGGCATTCCCGATCCGGAGACGCGGCTGAACAGCTATCCGCACCAGCTCTCCGGCGGCCAGCGTCAGCGCGTGATGATCGCGATGGCGCTCGCCAACGAGCCGGACCTTCTGATCGCGGACGAGCCGACCACGGCGCTCGACGTCACCGTGCAGGCGCAGATCCTGGCACTGCTCGCCGAGATCCGCGCGCGGCTCGGCATGAGCCTGTTGTTCATCACCCACGATCTCGGCATCGTGCGCCGGATCGCCGACACGGTCTGCGTCATGAAGGGCGGCGTGATCGTCGAGCAGGGGCCGGTCGAGCAGGTCTTCAAGACCCCGAAACATCCCTATACGCGTGACCTGCTCGCGGCGGAGCCCAAGCCCGATCCGGCGCCGCCGCAGCCGAATGCGCCGGTGGTGATGTCGGCCAATGATCTCAAGGTCTGGTTCCCGATCAAGCGCGGCCTGATGCGCAAGACGGTCGGCCACATCAAGGCGGTCGATGGCGTCAGTGTCGCCGTACGCAAGGGCGAGACGCTTGGGGTGGTCGGCGAATCCGGCTCGGGAAAGACCACGCTGGGGCTGGCACTGCTGCGGCTGATCTCCTCGAACGGGCGCATCGTGTTCTTAGGGAACGACATCCAGGGCCTGCGCTTCAAGGAGATGCGTCCCTTCCGGCGCGACATGCAGATCGTGTTTCAGGATCCGTTCGGCTCGCTCTCACCGCGCATGTCGGTCGCCGACATCATCGCCGAAGGCCTCTCCGTGCATCAGCCGAAGCTCTCGCGCGAGGAACGCGAGGCGCGCGTCGTCAAGGCGCTCGAGGATGTCGGGCTCAATCCGGAGACGCGCTTCCGCTATCCGCACGAATTCTCCGGCGGTCAGCGGCAGCGCATCTCGATCGCGCGCGCGATCGTGCTGGAGCCGGATTTCGTCGTGCTGGACGAGCCGACCAGCGCGCTCGACATGCTGTTCCAGGCGCAGATGGTCGATCTGTTGCGCGAGCTCCAGCGCAAGCGCGAGCTCACTTACATGTTCATCTCGCACGATTTGCGCGTCGTCGCCTCGCTCGCCAGCCACCTCATCGTGATGCGCGGCGGCAAGGTGGTCGAGGAAGGTCAGGCGGCCGAGCTGTTCAGGAATCCGAAGACGGACTACACCCGCGCGCTGTTCGCGGCCGCGTTCCGGCTGGAGGCAGCCGGGAACGGGGCGGTGGCGACGTAGCTCCGGTAGGATGGGTAGAGCGCAGCGAAACCCATCGTTCTAACGACGCGGCCTCAAAGCGATGGGTTTCGCTGCGCTCTACCCATCCTACGAAAGTGTCGCTAAATCCGCTTGATCGCGACGACCTCGCTGCCAGCCGCCTTGATCCGCGCGATGGCTGGCTCGATCGGCTCGATCACCGTTGCCATGTGATGCGCATTGGCGTGAACCATGGTGGCGGCATCGCGCACGATCGCGACATGACCTTTCCAGAAGATCAGATCGCCGCGCTGCAAGTGGGTTCGCTCATGCGGCTCCAGCGGGCGGCCGAGACCGGCGAGCTGCATGTCGCTGTCGCGCGGGCAGCCGATCCCGGCCGATGTCAGCGAGACCTGGACGAGGCCGGAGCAATCGATGCCAAAGCTGCTCTTGCCGCCCCAGAGATAGGGCGTGCCGACGAAGCGCTCGGCGACCGCGACGAAATCCGGTTCGCGATGATCGAGCGGGACCAGATGCGTTTTCGGAAGATATCTGCCGTCGTGCGTCACGGCGAAGCTGCCGTCCTCGCGCGCCACGGCGAGCTTCGATCCCATCACGAGCGTATCGGCCGGCGGCAGCTTGATCGAGGGGCCGGGGAACGCAAACGTCCGCAGCGCGCTGACCAAGTGAGTTGGGGCGGCCGACGGCCTTGCGAGTGCCGAATCCGGCAGCCAGCCGACATAGCCATCGCCATGGAGCTGGCCCCACGCCCAACCCTCGCCATTGCGGTCGTAGACCGTGACGCTTTCGCCGCGCAGGGCCTCCGTCATCAGCATCGCGTTCGAAGACGGCTGCTCGCGCACCGGCGCGATCGCTTCGACCACCTCGAATTCCTCGCCGGCGACATATCGATCCGCCTGCACCTTGCCTTCGAGATATTTTGCGGCGAGGTCGCCCCGCGCCGGCGTCAGTCGCGGGTCATGCATAGCGCTCGCTCAGCAGTGCGTAGATGGCGCGTGCGGCCTGGCACTCGCCGCCCTCGGGCCGCGCCGGCTTCGCCGACGGCGTCCAGCCAAAGATGTCGACATGCAGCCAGCTCTTGGTGTGCTCGACGAAGCGTTGCAGGAACAGGGCGCAGGTGATCGAGCCGGCAAAACCGCCGGACGGTGCATTGGTGATGGTGGCGGTCTTGGAGTCCAGCCAGGCATCGTAAGGCGGCCACAGCGGCATGCGCCACAACGGATCGTTCTCGTTCATCGCGCAGCGCGCGACGTCGGCAGCCAGTGTCTCATCATTGGTGTAGAAGGGCGGCAGATCCGGCCCGAGCGCGACGCGGGCCGCGCCGGTCAGCGTGCCGAGGTCGATCAGCAGATCGGGCTCCTCCTCGTCGGCCAGCGCCAGCGCGTCGGCGAGCACGAGGCGGCCTTCGGCGTCGGTGTTGCCGATCTCGACCGTGATCCCTTTACGGGAGGTGAAGATATCGAGCGGGCGGAAGGCATTGCCGGCGACGGCGTTCTCCACCGCAGGGATCAGCACGCGCAGCCGCACCTTCAGCTTCGCATCCATCACCATGCGCGCCAGCGCCAGCACGTTGGCGGCGCCGCCCATGTCCTTCTTCATGATCAGCATGCCGCTCGACGGCTTCAGGTCGAGGCCGCCGGTGTCGAAACAGACGCCCTTGCCGACCAGCGTCACCTTGGGATGGTCAGGATCGCCCCAGACGATGTCGATCAGCCGCGGCGCGCGGCTGGACGCCATGCCGACGGCGTGGATCAGCGGAAAGCTCTTTGCCAGCTCTTCGCCGATGGTGCAGGCAAAGCTCGCGTCGAACTCGGCGGCGAGCGCTTGCGCCGCTGCGGCGAGCTCATCCGGGCCCATGTCGTTGGACGGCGTGTTGATGAGGTCGCGCGCGAGCATCGCCGCACCGGCGATCCGCTCGATCTCGGTCGGATCGACGCCATCAGGCGGCACCAGCCGGACCTCGGGGCGCTCAGCCTTGCGGTAGCGCGCGAAGCGGTAGGTGCCGAGCGCGAAGGCGAGCGCCGCCAGCCGTGCATCGTGCGGTGCATTGGCAAAGCGATAAGTGCCCGGCGGCAAAAGGCCGGGCAGGGCGCCGGGCCGAAACAGGTCGCGCGATCTTGCACCCTCTTCCTCGAGCCCGAACAGCACCTGCGCAATGGTGCCGTCGGTCGCGGGCAGGGCAAGATAGCCGCCCGGCTTGGCGGCAAAGGCGCTGGCGCAAGCGAATTGGCGTTGCGCCGCCGGTAGCGTCTCGGCGACCTGATCCCAGCTCGACTTGGTGACGAAGGTGATCGGGGTGGCGGTGGATGACGTCTCGAAGACAGAAGGCATTGGCGGGTCCGGATCGTCAGTTCAGGCGAGTCATGCGACCGGACGAGACTTCGCAGAGTTTGGCCGCCGCTGCAATCGGCTTTGCCGCCACCGTTCGGCGAGCCGCTACTCGCCGCAAGGGGGGCATGGTAGGTTCCGGCAACGGTCGCCGGAATGAAATCGCGGGCGGTCGACGACGAAGCGCCGGGAGGAAATGCGATGGAATTCGTGTGGAGCGTGGTTACGTTCATCGGCCAGGCCGTCGAGGTGATCTTCGGTTATGTCGAGCACCACCATTGGATCTTCGCGTTCCTTGCCGGCGGTTACGTCTTTTATCTCCACGACCGCTCCGTCCACGCGCGCTTCGATGCGCTCGACAAGCGCGTCGACGAGATCCGCAAGCGGCTTGCCATCGAATATTGACCGGGCGAGACGAAACCGTCTCGAACAAATCTCGCATCTCACGCCGAGAGCTGCCGTTCGCAACGCCGCGGCCGTGGGGCTTTACTAGCGCTTTGGTTGTGGCATTATCAGCGAACATTTTAGATTGTGCCGCTCGCTCTGCGTGACCCCGAACGCAGACACGCAGCAGCACGCGGTCGGTGCCTGCCCAGGGTGGGTCGAATCGGTTCGTCGAAGCATTTTTTCTTATTGTTTGGGCGGCGCAGCATTGCAGATGAGCGGCGCAAAATGGATAGATCGTTCGTTGTTGCGCAGATTTCCGACCTGCATCTGGACGGGTCGGGCCGGTTGCTTCCGGCCATCGAGACGCTCAGGGCCGCGATTTGCGAGAAGATGGCGGATGTCGCGAATGTTCCCGATCGCATCCTGCTGATCACGGGCGATCTGGTGGACGACCCGACGCCGCGCGCGCTCGACGAGGCGCTCGCCGTCATCGCATCCTTTCGGCAGACCGGGCTGTTCACCGACATCCAGGCCGTGGCCGGCAATCACGACGTCAAGCGGCCGAGCCAGCGTGCGGGCCGTCATGACGCCTACGATTACCTGCACCTGCCGCGGATCGCGAAGAGTGTGTACTACCGCCAGGCGGGCCTCGACCTGATGCTGCTCGATTCCAATCGCGCAAGCCTGATGGCGCTCGCGAGCGGCAAGATCGACCAGAGCGCTTACAAGGCGACGGTGGCAGATTCCGCCCGGCTGAGCGCCGAGCTCGCGGGCAGCATCGGTTCTGCCGGGCGCGCCGACTATGCCGAGCCCGCGGACAACCTGGTCCGCGTGCTGGCCCTGCACCATCATCTGCTGCCCCAGGCGACCGGGGAAGGAAAGCGCTTTCTCGGCGTGCCCGACGAACCGCTGATGTATCTCGCCGCACCCGCGACCTTCCTCGAGGCCGCCACCTCGCTCAACGTCGATCTGGTTCTGCACGGTCATCGCCATGTCGAGGGGCTGACGCGCTATTCCATCCCCGATCCGCGTGCAACGTCGAGCGAGAGCGGTGAGGCGTTCTGGCGCACGATCTACGTGCTTTCCTGTCCGTCCTCGACCGGGCAAGCCGGCGACGATGCCGGCTTCAACCTCGTCCATTTCGGCCCCGCGTCCCATGCCGGCCGCACGGTGCACCGCTTCGCGATCACCCGCTATTCGAGGCTCCGCAACGATACGGCCTTCAGGCCGCTCGATTCCAACCTGCCGGGCGGCGTCATCAGGCTGCCGGCGGGGCGCGACTTTTCCCGTGATCCGGCCGTCCAGTCGGCGATCGAGGCCGCCTCATCCGGCGCGCTGAAAGGCGACCAAGTCGCGGCGATCGTCCGCCGGCTGTTCATGCGTGGCAGCTTTTACGATGAGGCGGAGCCGAACTGGGCGAGCGCGCTCTACACCTACGTCGTCTCGGCCCATGCCTGGGCGAAGCTCGAGCGCAAGGCTGCGAGATCCGGCCTCGGGTTCGACATCGACGTGCTCGCCGCGGTGACAACGCTGCTCGGCCGATTGATCGAGCAATCCGCCGGGGTGCTCGGCATCGATCGCGCTCAGCTCGATGAGCTCTATGCGAGAGGCCTGATCAACCGTCACGACTTCCTGCGCCAGGTGCCGCGGCTGCCTTGCGAGGGTGTCGACGTTCGGCGGCGGGCGCGGCAGAGGCTGCGATTGCTGCGGGACCTGGACCTGCAGGTGAAGGCGCTCGGCCTCGATCTCGGCCTCGGCGGGCAAGCGCCGCAACAACCGGTGGCGCGAGTGGAGCACGTCGGATAGCGCCGTTAACCGGCCGTTAGGGTTAACATTCTATTGCTGACGCGTTCGGCTCGATCGAGCAGCTCGAGAGTCAAAGCGTCATGCGTCAACGGATCAGGCTTACCCGGCTACTTGCTTCCACGTCGCTGGTCGCGACGGTGGCGATGGGCCTCGGCGGCTGCACGGCCATGTCGAAACTCTCCGAGGTGACGGGCTCGGTCGGCCCCCGGGCGGACGCGGCCTCTGCCGATCGCGCGCCCACCGATCCGGCGCGTGCGGTCGAAGCCTATGGCGAGCGCTACCGCGCCAATCCCCGGGATGCCGACGCCGCACTCGCCTATGGACAGGCCTTGCGCGCCAACGGCCAACGCGCCCAGGCCGCCGCCGTGCTCGAGCAGGCGACCATCGCCAACCCCGGCAACAAGGCGCTGCTTGCCCAGTACGGCCGCGCACTCGCCGACAACGGCAATTTCCAGCAGGCCTTCGACGTTCTGTCGAAGGCGCATTCGCCCGACAATCCGGACTGGCGCCTGCTCTCGGTGCAGGGCACCGCGCTGGACCAGATGGGCCGTCATGAGGAGGCGCGATCCTATTACGCGAGCGCGCTGAAGATCGCACCGGGTGATCCCGGCGTGCTCTCCAACCTCGGCCTGTCCTACATGCTGTCGAAAGAGCTGCCGAAGGCGGAAGAGGCGCTGCGGCAGGCCTATGCCTCGCCGCGTGCCGGCGCCCGGGTGCGGCAGAACCTCGGCTTGGTCATCGGTCTCCAGGGCCGCTTCGCGGAAGCGGAGACCATCGTCAAGGCGGACCTGCCGCCGGATCAGGCTGCGGCCAATGTCGCCTATCTCAAGGAAATGCTGAGCCGTAGCGACGCCCCGCGCGGCGCGCCGAAGCGGACGCCGGTCGCATCGCTGAGCCAGCCCGACTGATCATCTGACTTCCAGGCCTTAGGTGGCGGACCGTATGGTCCCAGCCCGGCTCACTGCATCTCGGTGACCTTGATGGCGGTAGGTCCGAGAATGACCACGAACAGCACCGGCAGGAAAAACAGGATCATCGGCACCGTGAGCTTCGGCGGCAGAGCGGCCGCCTTCTTCTCGGCCTCGTTCATGCGCATGTCGCGATTCTCCTGCGCCATGACGCGCAAGGAATGGCCGAGCGGGGTGCCGTAACGTTCCGCCTGCTGCAGCGCCAGACACACCGACTTGACGCCCTCGAGCCCGGTGCGCCGTGCCAGGTTCTCGTAGGCGACCTTGCGATCCTGCAAATAGGACAGCTCGGCCGTGGTCAGGGTGAACTCCTCCGACAGCGCGATCGACTGTCCCACGATTTCGGTCGCAACTTTCCGGAATGCCATCTCGACCGACATGCCGGATTCGATGCAGATCAGGAGCAGGTCGAGCGCGTCGGGAAACGCACGCTTGATCGAGAGCTGGCGCTTGGAGATCGCGTTCCTGAGGAACAGCATCGGCGCCTGGAGGCCGAGATAGGCTGCGCCGACGCAGATGCCGATCTTGATCGGCAGCGCCTGTTGCATGTTTCCGATCACGAACACGTAGAGGGCCGAGCCGATCAAGAACACGATCGGGGCGACCATGCGGGCAAACAGGAAGGTGATATAGGGCGCCTGGCCGCGGTAACCTGCCATGATGAGCTTGTCCCGCGCAGCTTCCTGCGCGAGCCATTTCGTCAGGTTGAAGTCCTCGACCACCTTGGAGACGAGTTGTTTCGGTGTCTGGCGCAGCGAAACCTTCTCGTTCTTATTGAGACGCTCACGCTCGCGCTGCCGGATGCGCTCGCGCTCGCTCGCCACCGCCTTCATGCGCTTGGAGAGGCCCTCGCCGGCGAACAACGGCATCACCAGCGTATAGACGGTGGCGCTCGCGGCGATGGCCGCGAGCAGCATGGTCATGAAACGGACGTCGTGCAGTTTCGAGACGAGGAATTCGATCATACGACACCGTCAGAAATCGAAGTTGATCATCTTCTTCATCACCAGGATGCCGATCGACATCCAAACGACGCAGCCGACCAGCATCAGCTGGCCGGTGGGATGAGTCCAAAGCACCGAGATGTATTGCGGCGTCGTGAGATAGACCAGGAACATCACGATCGGCGGCAGCGAGCCGATGATGCCGGCCGAGGCCTTGGCTTCCATCGACATCGCCTGGATCTTTTCCTTCATCTTCTTGCGGTCGCGCAGCACCTTGGAGAGGTTGCCGAGCGCTTCGGAGAGGTTGCCGCCCGACTTCTGCTGGATCGACACTACGATGCCGAAGAAATTGGCTTCCGGCAGCGGCATGCGCTCGTACAGCCGCGCGCAGGCCTCGCCCAGCGGCATGCCGATCGCCTGCGTCTCGATGATGGCCAGAAACTCGCTGCGCAGCGGCTCGGGCGCATCGGCAGCCACGACCTTGATCGATTCGAACAAGGGCAGGCCTGCCTTGATGCCGCGGACGATCACGTCGACCGCATCGGGCAATGCAGCCAGGAACTTGGCTTCGCGGCGCTTCTTCAAAAAGCCGAGTGCCCAGCGCGGCAGGCCGAAGCCGCCGGCAAAGGCAAGACCGGCGGCGCCGATCAGGCCGCCGCCCGCGAACAGCGCGGCCGCGAAGAATACGCCCGCCACGACGGCGGACACGATCCAGAATTTCTGCGGCGTCCAGTCGAGCCCGGCCTGCGACAGGCGGACGCTGAGCGGAGCGCTCTTCTCCTGGGCGCGCCGCGCCTCGAGATCCTTGAGCGTGGACTCGACCTGCTCGCGGCGCGAGCGCTGGGTCTTCTCCGCCTGCCGGGCCGTGGGCGCTTCGGCGCGCGCGACCGAGGCGCGGCGGCTTTCCGCCTTTCGCTCCCCGGACAGCAGCGGATAGAGAAAGACCCAGGCGATGCCACCGACCGCTGCGGTGGCGAGGAAGGCGAGGGCGAGGACCTGGATGTTCATGGCGCTGCTGACCTGCTCACGTCTTCGGCGCGACTTCCGCCGCGTCGAGCGCCGCAGCGAGGCGCTTCTCTTCGCCGTAATAGCGGGCGCGTTCCCAGAACTTCGGGCGGCCGATGCCGGTCGAGCGGTGCCGGCCGATGATCTTGCCGTTGGCGTCCTCGCCGACCATGTCGTAGAGGAAGATGTCCTGGGTGATGATGGTGTCGCCTTCCATGCCCATCACCTCGGTGATGTGGGTGATGCGGCGGGAACCGTCGCGCAGGCGCGCGGCCTGGATGATGACGTCGATCGAGGCGCAGATCATCTCGCGGATGGTCCGCGAGGGCAGCGAGAAGCCGCCCATCGTGATCATGGATTCGCAGCGCGACAGCGCCTCGCGCGGGTTGTTGGCGTGCAGCGTGCCCATCGAGCCGTCGTGGCCGGTGTTCATGGCCTGCAGCAGGTCGAAGGCTTCGGGGCCGCGGACCTCGCCGACGATGATGCGTTCGGGGCGCATACGCAGGCAGTTGCGCACCAGTTCGCGCATCGTGACCTGGCCCTCGCCCTCGATGTTGGGCGGGCGGGTTTCCAGCCGCACCACGTGGGGCTGCTGCAGCTGGAGCTCGGCGGCGTCCTCGCAGGTGATGACGCGCTCGTCGTGCTCGATGTAGTTGGTGAGGCAGTTGAGCAGGGTGGTCTTGCCCGAGCCGGTACCGCCGGAAATCAGCACGTTGCAGCGGACGCGGCCGATGATCTGGAGGATCTCGGCGCCTTCCGGCGTGATCGCGCCGAACTTGACGAGCTGATCCAGCGTCAGCTTGTCCTTCTTGAATTTGCGGATGGTGAGCGCGGGGCCGTCGATCGACAGCGGCGGCACGATGGCGTTGACGCGGGAGCCGTCGGCGAGGCGTGCGTCGCAGATCGGCGAGGATTCGTCGACGCGCCGGCCGACCTGGCTGACGATGCGCTGGCAGATGTTGAGAAGCTGCTGGTTGTCGCGGAAGCGGATGCCGGTGCGCTGGATCTTGCCGCCGACCTCGATGTAGACGGTGTTGGCGCCATTGACCATGATGTCGGCGATGTCGTCGCGCGACAGCAATGGTTCGAGCGGGCCGTAGCCGAGGACGTCGTTGCAGATGTCGTCGAGCAGCTCCTCCTGCTCGGCGATCGACATCACGATGTTCTTGATCGCGATGATCTCGTTGACGATGTCGCGGATTTCCTCGCGCGCGGACTCCGAATCGAGCTTGGCGAGCTGGGCGAGGTCGATGGCCTCGATCAGCGCGCCGAAGATGGTCGCCTTGACCTCGTAATAATTGTCCGAACGCCGGCTCTCCATGGCTGGAGGCGGCGGGGCCTTGGCGGGCGCAAGCGGTGGCGAGGCGACGGCCGGCGGAGACGGGGCGCGCGACACCGTCGGCGCCTGAGCCGGGGCAGGCTCGAGCGACACGGCGCCGGGCTTGGGCGCCCGAAAGTCGGTGTCTGTTCCGCTACGCTTACCGAACACTTAACAACTCCATGCGGCGGCTTATCTTCCCCGCAACTTCTCAATCAGAGGTGAAAGCAGGGACGACTTCTGCTTCTTGGTCTCGCTGCGGCCGGTCAGGCGCTGGGCGATCTGCAGGAACATCTCGATCGACTTGTGGTTGGCGGAGATCTCCGCGATCATCTGGCCGTTGTTGGCCGCCGAGCCGAAGATCTGCGGCTCGAACGGGATCGAGACGACCGGCTGGCTCTCGATCGCCTTGGCGAACTCGGTGGCGGCGATTTCGGGTCGTTTCGGCACGCCGACCTGGTTCAGGCAGTAGAGCGGCGGCCGGTCGTTGGGACGGGCGGCCTTCAACAGGTCGAACAGGTTCTTGGTATTGCGCAGATTGGCAAGGTCCGGGGCGGCCACGATCAGGATGTCGTCCGCTCCGATCAAGGCGCGCTTGGTCCAGCCCGACCATTGATGCGGAATGTCGAGCACGATGCAGGGCATGGTGGAGCGCAGCGTGTCGAACACGGCGTCGAAAGCGTCGGTGCCGAAATCATAGACCCGGTCGAGCGTCGCAGGCGCCGCCAGCAGGCTGAGATGGTCGGTGCACTTCGACAGCAGGCGGTCGATGAAGGCGGTATCGACGCGGTCGGGCGAGAACACGGCGTCGGCGATGCCCTGCGGCGGATCCTGGTTGTAGTCGAGGCCAGCGGTGCCGAAGGCGAGATCGAGATCGGCGACGACGGCATCCATTGCGAGGTCGCGCGCGATCGCCCAGGCGACGTTGTGGGAGATGGTCGAAGCTCCGACCCCGCCCTTGGCGCCGACCACGGCGATGATGCGGCCGACCGCCTTGGCTTCCGGGGCCGAGAACAGGTTGCAGATCGAGCGTACGACGTCGATTGCGCCGACCGGCGCGAGCACGTAATCGCTGACGCCGCGGCGCACGAGCTCGCGGTAGAGCGTGACGTCGTTGATGCGGCCGATCACGACCACGCGGGTGCCGGCATCGCAGACGGTGGCGAGCTGGTCGAGCCCGCCCAGCAGGTCGTTGCGGCCGTCGCTCTCGAGCACGATCACGTTCGGCGTGGGGGCCGAGCGGTAGGCTTCGATCGCGGCCGCCATGCCGCCCATCTGGATCTTCAGGTGAGCCTTGCCGAGACGGCGATCCTCGCCGGCCGACTGTACCGCGGCGGCCGTCTCCACGGTTTCGCAGAAGGCCTGGACCGAGACGCGCGGCGCGGGCGCAATATGCTCCTCGACCGGCGGAGGAGCTGCTGCCGGCTGCTCTTCGTGTGTCTGGCGCGCGTAACTGATCATTTGCCTGTGTCGCTGAGTTTGGCCTTGTCGGCTTCGGGATAGGCGACTGAAGTCGGCACTCCCTTGCGATACTTCTCGAAGGCGGCAGTGCGCCGTATCGTGTAGGAAGGTGTCTCGGGCCGCGGCTGCTCGAGGTCCGATGGATTGTCGACCATGGCCGCGAGGTTGCGCTGATAGGCGCAGCCGTAATTGTAATAATCCTTGTTCTCGAACCAGCTCTTGTTCTTCATCGAAGGACCGATGTCGTCCGGCCAGAGGCCGCAGGGGCCCGCAACCGCGGCGATCTTGGAATAAGTGAGCCGGATCGGCGGCAGGAACCGCTTGTCCTCGGGCTGGTAGGGACGAATGTTGACGCCGCGCGGCGGAACGCCTGCCCCTGCCAGCATGGCCTGGATCTCGCGCATCGTATCCGCGACCGGACGCGCGTTGGGCGTGCCGGACGGCACGTCGATGCGAATGGCGCCGGTACCTTCGTGCAACCATGCCGATGCGACGCCCATCACGTCCGCGCGTTGGGCGGCGGTCAACCCGCCGCGGGCATGACCGACGAAGACCACGATCGAGCGGTTCTGCTCCTCGATCGCGATTGGATGGCGCTGCTTGTAGTCGTCGGGAATAGAGGCGGTAACGACCTCGTTGTGCTGGCAGCCGCCGAGCGCGAGCGTCAGGCCGACGAGCGCGCCACCGAGGCGGACGGCGCGTTTGCGAAGCTGGGGTGGTCTTATGATCATCGTGAAGTCCCCGTTCCGCCTCAGTCGGTGATGAAGCCGTAGGTGCCGCGGTAGTTCTTGGCCGGTTCGGTCCGTCCGGGCACGCCGTAGAGCCGGTTGATGTTGCCGATCAGCTGAGCCTGCGGATCGGCAGGCGGGGCGAAGCCGTCATCCGGCCGCGACAGGTCCTTCGGCGCCACGGCGCGGACGACGTAGGGCGTCACGATCACGACCAGCTCGGTCGCGTTGTTGACGAAGTCGCGGCTGCGGAACAGCGTGCCCAGGATCGGCAGCTGCATCAGCCCCGGCAATCCGCTGATCGCCTGCTTGGTCTGCTGCTGGATCAGGCCGGCCATCGCCATCGCGCCGCCGGAGGGAATTTCCAGCGAGGTCTCGGCGCGGCGGGTCCTGATCGAGGGGACCGTCAGCGAGTTCACCGTGTTCGAGGTCACCGCCTGCGACAGCGTGATCGCATTCTCGTTCGACAGCTCCGAGACCTCGGTCATCACCCGCAGGCTGATCTTGCCCTCGCTCAGCACGACGGGGGTGAAGTTCAGCGAGATGCCGAACTTCTTGAAGCTGATCTGGGTGGTACAGACATGCGTGGTGGGATCGCAGGCATAGCCTGCCGGAACCGGGAATTCACCGCCGGCGATGAAGGTCGCCGATTCACCGGAGATCGCGGTCAAATTCGGTTCGGCCAGCGTGCGGATCACGCCGGCGGTTTCCATCGCGCGCAGCGTGGCCTGCACCGACGGGGCGGCGCCGAACTTCGTGGTCAGGTTGTTGCCGTCCACGAGATTCTTGCCGAGCGCCGTGAACGGGTTCGAATTGGTGAAGCTCACCACCGACGTGCCGTAGTTGAGGTTGGCGGAGAGGTCGATGCCGAGCTGCTTGACGATGTTGCGCTGGACCTCGGCCACCGTCACCTTGAGCATGATCTGGTCGCGGCCGCGCACCACGATCGAGTTCACCACCTTGTCGGCGCCGCCGGCCAGGCGTGCGGCGAGATCGTTGGCCTGCTGTGCTTCCAGCGGATTGGCAGCCGTGCCGGTCAGAACGATGCCTTCGCCGAGGCCGTCGATCTGGATGTCCGAATTGGGCAGGACCTGCTTCAGCGCGGCCCGCACGCCGTTGAGGTCGCGCTTCACCGCGATGTCATAGGCCGCAATCTGCTGCCCGGCGGAATCGAAGAAAACGATGTTGGTCTGGCCGACCGCGGCGCCGATGATATAGGCGCGCTGCGCGGAGCGGACCACCGCGTTGGCGATCTTGGGATCGGCGACCAGCACGTCCTTGATGTCGCGCGGCAGGTCGATCACGATGGACTTGCCGACGCCGAGCGAGAGGAAACGCGCATTGATCTGGCCGTCCGCCGCGGCTGGCGCCACGGGACGGTAATCGGCTGCGACCGCAGGGGCGATCGCCGGGTTGAGCACCAGCGCGAGCGCGGCCGAAAACGACAGGGCGCGGACCAGTGAGGTCCGCATCGTCGCCGAATTCGCCCTGCATTTGATGTCGACTGTCTTCATCGTGCCTTAGCCGTCTGACTTGGAATGCCGTAGCGAATGATCGAGACACCCTCCCGCTTCTGCGCGGAGTCATCGAGCGTGATCTCGCTCATCTTGACGTCGACGATGCTGCGCAGCGCAAGCGACAGCGTGCCGCTCTGCCGCGCCGCGGAGAGCGTTGCGGTCTGCGCCGGGTTGAGCTCGAGGGTGACGGTCTTGCCGATCACCGCGTTCTGCCCGTCCTTCTCCTTGGGCGCCTGGTCGATGGCGAGGACGCGGATGTTGGCCAGGATAATCTCGGAGGTGACGACGTCGGGAGCGCCGCTGCTCTGGTCCGGGTTCTTGAGCCGGCGCGTGAGCAGAACGTCGACGCGGTCGTTGGGCAGGATGAAGCCGCCTGCGCCGGTCTCCGGCGAGATCTCGGTCGAGATCGCCCGCATGCCGGTGGGGAGGATTGCCGCCATGAAGCCGGAGCCTTCGGCCTTGACCAGTTTCTGGTCGCGGATCGGCTCACCCTGAATGAAGGGGGCGCGCGCGATCGAGCCGGTCACCTGGGTCGCGCCATCGGGGCGCTCGTTGCGGCGGATGAAGGTGGCGCTGGCGGTTGCGGTCGGCCAGGTCTGCCATTGCACGTCTTCGGGCTTCACGGTCTGGCCGAGGCCGATGTCGTTCTTGGCCACGAGGACGTCGACGGTCGGCAGCTGCGCGACCGGAGCTGGAGGCGGCGCAGAATTGTTGGTGCTGCTCGCCAGGTACGCGGCGACGCCGCCGGCGCTGATGGCGACCGTCAGGACGACAATGCGTGCCCTATTCATACGCTTCAACTTTCCAACAATACGCCGCGACGCTGCCGCCGCCGTGATCGGCAGTTGACCAGCTATTCGTCAAAGCATGGTTAATGAGGCGTATCTAAATCGCCTTAACGCCGGGTTTACCCGGGGCGTTCAGCGCAGTGCGAGGTGAGCGAGGTCGATCGCCTTCACCCATTCGGTCTCCGGGTAGACCATCAGCGCGCTCAGCGCGAGCGCGATGCCGTAGGGAATGCCGCTCTCCTTGGCGTGCAGCCGTGCGAGCCAGGCCTGTCCTGCCAGCCCGTAAGGCAGCGGCCACTGCCGGAACTGGAGCAGGAGCAGCGTCAGCGCGCCGCCGAAAAGCGAGGCGTAGAGCAGGAAGTTCATCAGATGTGGGAAGCCGAACCAGAGCGCGACCGAGGCAGCGACCTTGGCGTCGCCGCCGCCCACCCAGCCCATGGCGAAGCAGGTGAAGGCCACGACTAGGAGAAGCGCTCCGGCGCCGACATGACTGAGCATCTCGTAAGGTGCCATGCCACCGGCGAGAGCGAGCACGAAGAAGCCCGCCACCAGCGCCAGCGACACGCGGTTCGAGATCGTCATCGTGAAGAGATCGCTCGCGGCGGCAAATGCCATCAGTGCCGGGAAGAGCAGAAGGCGCGCAAGGTCGAGGATCATGGGCTGCGTCTTGAGGCCTGGGTTTGCCGTGGGAGCTGGCGTCGGGCGATGCTAGCGCGCGATGCTAAACAAACCGACAACGGCGGCACGGGCCGCGGGCCCTCGGCCGGCGAACGCGCCTTCACCAGAAGCTGGCAATGCGTGCGGCGAGCGCGACCGTCGCAACCAGCAGCGCAAGACAGATCCAATAGACCGGCGAGCCGGCTTGCGCCGCTTCCGCCTCGCGCGCCGCGACCGCGGCATCGGTTCTTACCTTGTGCGACGCCACTGGAACTCGCCGTCTTCAGAAAAACAAACGCCCCGGAGGTCCGGGGCTTTTGCCGTCGTTCGTCGACCCGCTTACTTGAGCGAGGTGCTGATCGAGGTGAACTTGGCGTTCAGCGTGGTGCCGAGATTGTTGACGACGGTGATGATGGCCAGCGCGATGCCGGCGGCGATCAGGCCGTATTCGATGGCGGTGGCGCCGGATTCATCCTTCGCGAAACGCGCAATCAAGTTCTTCATGAACAAAACTCCGTCTGGGTGGGGATCGCCTCGTTCGGCGCTGTCGTTGACGTGACGACCATGAGAGCCGAGCTCTTTCGGGAGAGTTAATTCGATCGGGTAAACCCAGCTCCGGCGCGATGCTTTTGCCCAAAGTGAATTTCGCCTTAAGACGGCCCCTGCAAATTGGTTCCGGTTTCGGATGCGCCGCCAACGCGGCGGCTGCTTCATCCTCCCTTAAATTTCGCGGAGTAGGCCTAGGCAACAGCGCAATTCGCGGAGAGAGGCGACGATGTCGAGCCTGCCCATGCAAGTCGCCTTGATGCTCGGCGAGACCATCGTGAAGGTGATCCCGGTCACCTTCGTGCTCGCGGCGGTGTTCACCGTGCTGGAGCATTTCTGGGCCTGCAATCCCGGCGCGCCGTGGTGGCGCAAGCGGGAGATCGTCACCGACATCTGCTACTGGTTCTTCGTCCCGGTGTTCGCCCGCACCATGCGGATTGGACTTCTGGTCGTCGGCGCCGGCGTCGTCTTCAACATCCACGACGCCGACGAGCTCATCGCCTTCTACGACAATGGCCACGGTCCGCTGGCGCAGCTGCCGCTGTGGCTGCAGGCCCTGCTGTTCCTGGTGCTGTCGGATTTCATGCTGTACTGGCTGCACCGACTATTCCACGACGGCGGCTTCTGGAAATATCACGCCGTCCATCATTCGTCGGAGGAGATCGGCTGGATCTCCGCGGCCCGCTTCCATCCGGTCAATCTCTTGCTCGGGACGATCAGCGTCGACGTCGTGCTGCTGATGGCAGGCATCTCCCCGAACGTCATGGTCTGGGTCGGCCCGTTCACCACCTTCCATTCGGCCTTCGTGCACGCCAACCTGAACTGGACCTTCGGACCGTTCAAATACGTGCTGGCGACGCCGGTCTTCCACCGTTGGCACCACACCTCGCTCGAAGAGGGCGGCGACACCAATTTCGCCGGAACGTTCCCGATCTGGGACGTGCTGTTCGACACCTTCCGCATGCCGGAGGGCAGGCTGCCGCAGGACTACGGCAAGGACGAAGCGAGCATGCCCAAGGAGATCGGGGGCCAGCTCGCCTATCCGTTCCGGCGTTAGGGGTCGGGCCCCGCAAATGTCCATCCGTTCAAACAATACCCGGCGAGTTTGCGGAACGTTCACGAATTAAAGGCAGGTTAGCCGGGTCGGGCACCGGCTCCGCTGTATTCGATCGCTTCTGCCGGTTTGTGGACGTCCCGGGGGTAAGAGTATGCGTAAAGAAATGCTGCGCCGTCATGTGCGTGTCTGTCTTCTGGTTGCCACTACGGTGCTGGCGTCGCCGGCCGCTGGCCTCGCCGATCCCGTCGCCGATACCATCGCGGTCAATGTCGACCAGGCCAAGCTGGTGCGGCTGCCCGGCAAGGTGGCGACCATCGTGGTCGGCAATCCCCTGATCGCCGACGTCACGCTCCAGCCCGGCGGCATGATCGTCGTGACCGGAAAGGGCTACGGGGCCACCAACTTCATAGCGCTCGACCGCGGCGGCGAGATTCTGGTGGACCGCCAGATCCAGGTCGAAGGTCCGAGCGACCGGCTCGTCACCGTCTATCGCGGCATCGAGCGCGAGTCCTACAGCTGCGTACCGCTTTGCCAGCGCCGCGTGACGCTCGGCGACAGCGACACCTACTTCAACAACACGATGAACCAGGCCGGTTCGCTGAGCAGCAGCGCCAGCGGCGGTGCCGGCGCGGCCGCCAAGCCAAACTAGCCGAGCGGCGGGCCTGCATCCCGCAGGCTGGTCGCCGCTTCGCCGGCGGCTTCTGTTTTCGCGCCGTGCTTACGCGCGCTTCCGGACGCACCTGGTTAACGCATTCTTAACGGCGCGGTCCGCCGGCTGCGGATCGTCTGAAACATTTAGACAATCAGTTTCCGCTATTGAACGGGCAGATGACCGCCGGTTGCTGGGGAATTTGACGAGATGCCATCGCCTGCACCTACGAGGTTCACGCTCCGGAAAGCGCTGCTCCGGTTTCGCGGCAACCGCCGCGGCTCCGCAGCCGTCGAGTTTGCGCTGGTCGCACCGATGTTCTTCGCGCTGCTGTTCGCCATCATCGAGACGGCACTCATGTTCTTCTCGAGCCAGGTGCTCGAGACCATTGCGCAGGACTCCGCGCGCGCGATTCTGACCGGCCAGGCGCAGGCACAAGGCGGCTCGGTAGCGGCCTGTCAGACCGTGCCCAACACGGTCTCTCCATGCAATCAGACGACGTTCAAGGCCTTTGTCTGCACCAAGATCCCGGCGCTGTTCGATTGCAGCAAGCTTTACGTCGACGTTGTCAGCACCAGCTCGTTCGGGACGCTCAGCCTCACCAGCTTTGGCGATTCCTGCAACTTCAATCCCTCCGGCATGCAGTACAATGCCGGGGCCTCCGGCCAGGTCGTCGTGGTGCGGCTGTTCTATCAGTGGCCGCTCATCGTCACCGGCCTCGGCTACAACATAGGCTGCAACAACAAGCGGCTGATGGTGGCGACGGCGGCGTTCAAGAACGAACCCTTCTGAGGCAGATGGATCTGGGCGGACCGATGCGGGCGATTGCGAACATCTGGAGGAATGCACGCTGCTCCGTGCGCGGCTTCGTCGCCGACAAGCGCGCGCTGGCGGCGACCGAATTCGCGATCATCGTACCGCTGATGCTGGTGATGTTCTTCGGCACCGTCGAATTCTCGTCGGCCGTGGCGATCGACCGCAAAGTCACGTTGATCGCGCGGACCCTGTCCGATTTGACGTCGCAGTCGACGAAGCTCGACGATGCCAGCATGAAGGATTCGTTCACGGCAAGCATCTCGGTCGTCATGCCTTACGACGCGACGCTCGTGAAGGGCACGATCTCCCAGATCTACATCGACGCCAACAGCGTCGCCAAGGTCCAGTGGAGCAAGGCCGGCACCATTACGAGCGGCGCGACGCAAGCCACGCTGACGACCTCGACTCGGAACGCCGGCGACACGGTCACCACGATGATTCCCTCGACGCTCCTGATTCCGTCGAGTTATCTCATTCTGAGTGAGGTCAAGTACACTTACACGCCGACCATCGGTTACGTGTTGAAATCGAGCGTGACGCTGAGCGATCTCTCCTACACGCGGCCGCGTCAGGTCACCTGCGTGCCCTACAACAACGTGCCCTCGACCTGTTGAGACTTACCAGCCGCCCGTGAAATAAAAAAGGCCGTGCGTCACGCACAGCCTTTTTGCTTTGGCTCGATTGGGCCACCGGCCCGGCGGGCTCAGCTCGCAGCGCGCAGGTTGTCCGCTGCCGACTTGCCGGAACGGCGGTCGGCCACGATCTCGTAGGAGATCTTCTGGCCCTCGCGCAGCGAGCCGAGGCCGGCGCGCTCCACGGCGCTGATGTGAACGAACACGTCCTGGCCGCCATCGTCGGGCTGAATGAAGCCGTAGCCCTTGGTTGCGTTAAACCACTTCACGGTTCCCATGCTCACGGGGGTAGTCCCTTCTCAGATAACACAATGTCGGAGCCCACTCGCGCGGGCTGGGTTAGATCGAATTTCTGGAAGGGTCGTCAGCGTGTCTGAACCGGCTGTACCGGTGGATGCCAATGTCGTCCGGCCGAAAATCGATTAATTCATTTTATCGGAAACAATGGTCCGAAACAATCCGGACGTGCACGATTTTTTGATCCGCCGTGATGTCAACGGCGGATCAACCTACAGATCGGAATGCGAACCCGCGCCGCAGCCGACTAGCGGCGGCGGAACTGACCGCCGCGCTGTCCGGGACGGGGCGGTCCGCCCGGTGTGCTCGGACGTTCGTCCTTGTGGCGGAAAATCAGCCGGCCCTTCTCGAGGTCATAGGGCGACATCTCCACCGTCACGCGGTCGCCCGCGAGCGTCTTGATGCGGTTCTTCTTCATCTTGCCGGCGGTATAGGCAACGATCTCGTGTCCGGCGTCGAGCTGCACGCGGTAGCGGGCATCGGGGAGGATTTCGGTGACCAGTCCTTCGAACTGGATCAGCTCTTCCTTAGCCATGAATGTCTCCAGGTCGTGGACGGCTAGTGCGAATAGGGTTTGCGGTTCGGTTGGCTGTTTGGCCGACTCTGGCGGCGCAAAAAGGCAACGCCTTGTATCCCATCAGGGGTCCCGGCGCTATGCGCGGAACGCTGTTCCGGTCGGTCGACAGGCGATGAATGCATCTTACCACCGGAGCGGCGGCGGCGAGAACCCTTGGAGGCATTCTGCCCAAAGCCAGGCCGTCCGTCAGCGTGCCTTCCCTCCGCATGCCTTGCCTCGGCGTGCCGTCCCTCACCGTGCCTTCCGTCGCCTTGCTTGCCGGCACCATGGTGGCGCCCGTCGGCATGCCGTTCGTCGGCACGACGCCCGTCACCGTGCCGTGCGCCTTGCGGGCGCTGGCCGGGGCGGCCGCCCGGCCGGCCCTGTCGTTGCTGTGATGGAGCGGGACCGGGATCGCGGCGGCCGGCGTCGGTGCGGTGGTCCTCCCTCTGCAGGGCGACGCGAATCAGCCGCTCGATGTCGCGCAGATAGCCGAGCTCCTCGCCGCCCGCGACCAGCGAGATCGCGGTGCCGTCGGCGCCGGCACGCGCGGTGCGGCCGATGCGATGGACGTAGGTTTCCGGCACGTTCGGCAGGTCGAAATTGATGACGTGACTGATGCCGTCGACATCGATGCCGCGGGCAGCGATGTCGGTGGCAACCAGGGTGCGGATCTCGCCCGAACGGAACTGGGCGAGCGTGCGCTCGCGATGGTTCTGCGACTTGTTGCCGTGGATGGCGTTGGCGGCGATGCCGGCCTTGGCCAGCGTCTTCACCACCTTGTCGGCGCCGTGCTTGGTGCGGGTGAAGACCAGCGCGCGGTTGATGGCCTCGTCCTGCAGCAGCTTGGTCAGAAAGGCGGGCTTGGCCGCGAAATCGACCTGGAGGATGCGCTGGTTGATCCGCTCGGCGGTCGAGGACACCGGGGTCACGGCGACACGGGCGGGGTCGCGCAGCATGGAATCGGCGAGCTCGGCGATATCCTTCGGCATGGTGGCCGAGAAGAACAGCGTCTGCCGCTTGATTGGCAGCTTGGCGACGATTTTGCGAATGTCGTTGATGAAGCCCATGTCGAGCATGCGGTCGGCCTCGTCGAGCACGAGGAACTCGACGCTTGAAAGCCTCAAGCCGTTGCTCTGCACGAGGTCGAGCAGGCGGCCGGGAGTGGCGACCAGCACATCGACGCCCTGCATCAGCGCGCGGACCTGGCGGCCCATCGGCACGCCGCCGATCGCAAGCGTCGAGGACAGGCGGATGTGGCGGCCGTAGGCGTTGAAGCTGTCGAGGATCTGGCCGGACAGCTCGCGGGTCGGCGACAGCACCAGCACGCGGGCGGTCTTGGGCTGCGGCTTGATGCGGTTCTCGATCAGACGATGCAGGATCGGCAGCGCGAAGGACGCGGTCTTGCCGGTGCCGGTCTGGGCGATGCCGACGACGTCGCGGCCGGTCAATGCCAGCGGGATGGTCTGGGCCTGGATCGGGGTGGGGGTGAGGTAATTCTCTTCACGAAGAGCGTGCGCGATGGGTTCGGCGAGGCCGAAGTCCTGAAACGAAGTCAAAAGAGGGGTTCTTTCCATGTCAAAAGCGAACGCCTGGCGCATCAGCGCGGCGCGCGCAAAAGGGTGTCGAGAAGACACCTGCGTGTTTGGGGTGTCGGATGGCTTGGGAGATATGGGGCAAGCCAGAGGCCCATAGAGGCCTTAAGAACACGCGGCTCGCTACGACCCCTTGATTCGCAAGAGGTCTCGGACCCTCATATGGAACATCGAGGGGGCGCTTTCAAGGCAGGTGGGCCCGAAACAGCGGGTGCGGTGCAAAAATACTGCTGCCGGAAATTTAGCCAGAATTGGAGATTTGCTCAGAAAACAGTCCGACTGCCGCTTTCGCATACATTTAGATTGCCTACGATTTGAGCTGTCTGACTGCGGCGAAACTTTGATTTCTGACGATTAAGTAAGTAGACTCAATGAGTTGATGGGTGCCTAGCCCATGGCATGGTTCTTGCGATTCCGTTAATCGCAGGCGGCCGTGGGGCCGTTTCGCAGCGTTTTCACGTCTGCGTCAGGGAGATGAGGCACTCATGTTTAACAAATCCACTCACGATATAGCGGCGTCATTTAGCCGCCGCGGCGTGCTCGCCGCGACCGCCGGACTGATGCTCGGTCTGGCTTCATTGACTGGCGCGAAGGCCGCGGACGGCACCATCAAGGTCGGTGTGCTGCACTCCCTGTCCGGCACCATGGCCATCAGCGAAACCACGCTGAAGGACACCATCCTCTTCCTGATCGACGAGCAGAACAAGAAGGGCGGCGTGCTCGGCAAGAAGCTGGAAGCCGTCGTCGTCGACCCCGCTTCGAACTGGCCGCTGTTCGCCGAAAAGGCGCGCGAGCTGATCACCAAGGACAAGGTCTCGGTCGTGTTCGGCTGCTGGACCTCGGTGTCGCGCAAGTCGGTGCTCCCCGTCTTCAAGGAGCTGAACAGCATCCTGTTCTACCCCGTGCAGTACGAGGGTGAGGAGAGCGAGCGCAACGTCTTCTACACGGGTGCTGCGCCGAACCAGCAGGCGATCCCCGCCGTCGACTATCTGATGAAGGAAGAGAAGGTGAAGCGCTGGGTGCTCGCGGGCACCGACTACGTCTATCCGCGCACCACCAACAAGATCCTGGAAGCCTATCTGAAGTCGAAGGGTGTCGCCCAGGAAGACATCATGATCAACTACACGCCGTTCGGTCACTCCGACTGGCAGACGATCGTGGCCGACATCAAGAAGTTCGGCTCGGCCGGCAAGAAGACCGCGGTGGTCTCGACCATCAACGGCGACGCCAACGTTCCCTTCTACAAGGAGCTCGGCAACCAGGGCATCAAGGCCAAGGACATCCCGGTGGTGGCGTTCTCGGTGGGTGAGGAAGAGCTCGCCGGCATCGACACCAAGCCGCTGGTCGGCCATCTCGCCGCCTGGAACTACTTCCAGTCGATCAAGTCGCCGGAGAACGAGAAGTTCATCAAGGCGTGGCAGGCCTACACCAAGAATCCGAAGCGCGTGACCAACGATCCGATGGAAGCCCACGTGATCGGCTTCGATATGTGGGTCAAGGCGGTCGAGAAGGTGAAGTCGACCGATCCGGACAAGGTGATCGACGCTCTCCCGGGCATCGAAGCCAAGAACCTGACCGGCGGCACCTCCAAGATGCTCCCGAACCACCATATCACCAAGCCGGTGTTCATCGGCGAGATCAAGGGCAACGGCCAGTTCGACGTGGTCTGGAAGACCCCGAGCCTCGTCCCCGGCGATGCCTGGTCGAAGGAGCTCGACGGCTCCAAGGACCTGATCGGCGACTGGGTCGGCAAGAAGTGCGGCAACTTCAACACCAAGACCAACAAGTGCCTCGGCTCGGGCTCCTGATCCCGATCTGATGCGTCATTGCAAGACCGGAGAGGGCGGCGATCCCGCCGCCTTCTCCACTCATTTCTGCCGGGGTCATTCACAGTGCCAGCCCATTTGTCCGCCCGTCTCTGTTCGCTTGCACTCTCGTTGTTCCTGATCGCGTTCGCGCTGCCGGCCTTCGCCGGTCCGTTCGAGGATGCGGTCGCCAAATTCGCCAACGATGATTTTTCCGACACGGAAGAGGCGATCGGTGTGATCGCGGGCAGCGGCAGCAAGCTGGCTTTTCCGATCATCAATGCGCTCCAGGACGGCCGTCTCATGGCCGACCCTGATACCAAGAAGGTCTACGTCACCGGTGCCGACGGCAAGTCGATCGACGCTGCGACCGGCGAGGCCGTCGCCAGCGTTCCCGACAGTGCGAGCGCGGTTCGCCTCAACAACCGCCTGCGCCGCAGCGTCGATGCCGCGCTCGGCAGCCTGACGCTGCAGTCGCCGGATCTGGGAACGCGCTTGCAAGCCGCGCAGTCCGTCTTCAAGTCGCACGAGGAGACCGCGCTCGAGGCGGTCGATGCCGCGCTTGCCAAGGAAGCCAACAAATCCGTCAAGGCTGCGCTCGGCGAAGCCCGCGCCGCGATCCTGCTGTTCAAGTCCGACGCCACCGAGGTCGAGAAGCTCGAGGCGGTCGCAACCATCAAGGCGCGGGGCGACCAGGATGCGCTGGCGCTGCTCACCGGCATGGGCGAGCAGCCCGCCTCGGTGACCAAGGCCGCCGCGAGCGCGATCGGCTCGATCCAGAATTCGCTCGCGGTCTGGTCGATGGTGCAGAACGCCTGGTACGGCCTCTCGCTCGGCTCGGTGTTGCTGCTCGCCGCGATCGGGCTCGCCATCACCTTCGGCGTGATGGGCGTCATCAACATGGCCCATGGCGAGATGGTGATGATCGGGGCCTACACCACCTTCGTGGTGCAGGAGGTGATCCGCACCCGCTATCCCGGCCTGTTCGACTATTCGCTCTTGATTGCCGTGCCGCTCGCCTTCCTCGTCGCCGGCGCGATCGGCGTGCTGATCGAGCGCAGCATCATCCGCTTTCTCTACGGCCGCCCGCTCGAGACGCTGCTCGCGACCTGGGGCCTGTCGCTGGTGCTGCAGCAGGCGGTGCGCACCATGTTCGGCCCGACCAACCGCGAGGTCGGCAACCCCTCCTGGATGAGCGGCGCGTTCGAGCTCGGCCAGATCACCATCACCTACAACCGGCTCTGGATCCTTCTCTTCACGCTCGCCGTGTTCGCGATTCTGCTGGCGATGCTGCGCTACACCGCGCTCGGCCTCGAAATGCGTGCGGTGACGCAGAACCGTCGCATGGCGGCCTCGATGGGCATCGCCACCTCGCGCGTCGACGCGCTGACCTTCGGCCTCGGCTCGGGTATTGCCGGCATCGCCGGCGTGGCGCTGTCGCAGATCGACAATGTCAGCCCCAATCTCGGCCAGAGCTACATCATCGACAGTTTCATGGTCGTGGTGTTCGGCGGCGTGGGCAACCTCTGGGGCACGCTGGTCGGCGCCTTCACGCTCGGCATCGCCAACAAGTTCCTGGAGCCGGTCGCCGGCGCCGTGCTCGGCAAGATCGCCATCCTGGTTCTCATCATCCTGTTCATTCAAAAGCGGCCGCGCGGCCTGTTCGCGCTCAAGGGCCGTGCGGTGGAAGCATGACCCCTCACATGCTGACGCGATCGCTGGACCGCGGCGCGACGATCTTTCTCGCAATCGTCGCCGCCTGCGGCATCCTCATCCCGCTCTCCAACCTGTTGCTGCCTGCCGGCTCGTTCCTGCAGGTGCCGACCTATCTCGTCGCGCTCTGGGGCAAGTATGTCTGCTACGCCATCCTGGCGCTCGCGATCGACCTGATCTGGGGCTATTGCGGCATCCTCTCGCTCGGCCACGGCGCCTTCTTCGCGCTCGGCGGCTACGCCATGGGCATGTACCTGATGCGGCAGATCGGCACCCGCGGCGTCTACGGCAACCCGATCCTGCCCGACTTCATGGTGTTCCTGAATTGGCAGAAGCTGCCCTGGTACTGGTACGGCTTCGACATGTTCTGGTTCGCCGCGCTGATGGTGCTGGTCGTGCCCGGCCTGCTCGCCTTCTGCTTCGGCTGGCTCGCCTTCCGCTCCCGCGTCACCGGCGTCTATCTGTCGATCATCACGCAGGCGATGACCTACGCGCTGCTGCTCGCCTTCTTCCGCAACGATTTCGGCTTCGGCGGCAACAACGGCCTGACCGACTTCAAGGACATCCTCGGCTTCAACGTGCAGGCCGAAGGCACCCGTGCGGCGCTGTTCGCGCTGAGCTGCCTGGCGCTGATCATCGGTTTCCTGATCTGCCGCGCCATCGTCTCCTCCAAGCTCGGCAAGGTCTTGATCGCGGTGCGTGACGCGGAATCGCGCACGCGCTTCCTCGGCTACCGCGTCGAATCCTACAAGCTGTTCGTGTTCACGGTGTCGGCCTGCATGGCCGGCGTCGCCGGCGCGCTCTATGTGCCGCAGGTCGGCATCATCAACCCAAGCGAATTCGCGCCGGGCAATTCGATCGAGGCGGTGATCTGGGTCGCGGTCGGCGGCCGCGGCACGCTGGTCGGCGCCGCGCTCGGCGCGGTCGTCGTCAACTACGCCAAGACGTTCTTCACCTCGGGCGTGCTGGCGCCGTACTGGCTCTTCATGCTGGGCGCCCTGTTCATCCTGGTGACGCTGCTGCTGCCCAAGGGCATCGTCGGCACCTTCAATGCCTGGTGGGATCAGTCGAAGGAAAAACGCACCCCCGCGACCTCCAGGAGCGCCGCGGCCGAAGATGGCGTCACCGAACCCAAGATGGCGGAGTAAGCGGTCATGAACGTCATGGACACCCGCGCGACCTCCGCAATGCTCTATCTGGACGGCGTGCACGTCTCGTTCGACGGCTTCCACGCCATCAACAATCTGGCGCTGACGCTCGAGCCCGGCGAGATGCGCGCCATCATCGGCCCGAACGGCGCCGGCAAGACCACGATGATGGACATCATCACCGGCAAGACCAAGCCGGATGAAGGCACCGTGCTGTTCGACGGTGTCACCGATCTGACGCGCCTCGACGAGACCCGCATCGCCGAGCTCGGCATCGGCCGCAAATTCCAGAAGCCGACGGTGTTCGAGAGCCAGACCGTGCAGGACAACCTCCTGCTCGCGCTCAATGTCGACCATTCGGTCCGCGGCACGCTGTTCTGGCGCGGCAGCAAGGCCGAGTCCGAGCGCATCGACAAGGTGCTGGAGACGATCCGCCTCACCGAGGCGCGCAATCGTCTTGCCGGCAGCCTCAGCCACGGCCAGAAGCAGTGGCTGGAGATCGGCATGCTGCTGGCGCAGGATCCGAAACTGCTGCTGGTCGACGAGCCCGTCGCGGGGATGACCGACGTCGAGACGCACCTCACCGCCGAGCTGCTGAAGGAAATCAACAAGACCCACACCGTCATGGTGGTCGAGCACGATATGACCTTCGTGCGCGAGCTCGGCGTCAAGGTCACCTGCCTGCACGAGGGTACGGTGCTCGCGGAAGGGACCATCGACCAGGTCTCGTCCAACGAGCGGGTGATTGAAGTGTATCTGGGTAGATAGCTGGGAAGCGCGAATGGCGAATAGGGAGTAGCGAATAAGGAAAGGTGACTCTGTCGTCTCCACTCGCTACTCGCCACTCGCCATTCGCCAAGAGGCACCGAAGATGCTGGAAGTGAAAGATATCAATCTCTACTATGGTGCTGCACAGGCGCTGCGCGGCGTCTCGATCTCGGCCGAGCCCGGCAAGGTCACGTGCGTGCTCGGGCGCAACGGCGTCGGCAAGACCTCGCTCCTGCGCGCGATGGTCGGGCAATATCCGATCTCCTCGGGCGCAATCGTGTTCGACGGCAGCGATATCACCGGCCTCAAGCCGTATGAGCGGGCGCGCAAGGGTATTGGTTTCGTGCCGCAGGGCCGCGAGATCTTTCCGCTGCTGACGGTCGAGGAGAACCTCAAGACCGGCTTCGGTCCGCTCAAGCGCGAGGACAAGCACATTCCGGACGACGTGTTCTCGCTGTTTCCGGTGCTGCAATCCATGCTCGGCCGGCGCGGCGGCGACCTCTCCGGCGGCCAGCAGCAGCAGCTCGCGATCGGCCGCGCGCTGGTGATGCGGCCAAAACTGCTTTTGCTCGACGAGCCCACCGAAGGCATCCAGCCCTCGATCATCAAGGACATCGGCCGCGCCATCTCGTATCTGCGCAATCTCGGCAACATCGCCATCGTGCTGGTGGAACAATATCTCGACTTTGCCTGCGAACTCGGCGACAGTTTCGCGGTGATGGATCGCGGCGCGGTGAAGTTCACCTGCGTCCGCTCCAATCTCGATCCGGGCGAGATCAGCCGCCAGATGGCGCTGTAGGCCGGAAAAGACCTGCCGCGACCGGCTGGGGGAGACGGATGCGCAGCGAATTATCGGCCACGTCCACGCTGTTCGAGGCCAACCGTGCCCGTGGCGCGGTGCGCTTCGACGTGCATGCGCGCGACGGCGTGACGCGTCGCGGCGCCTTGCATGAATCTGGCTCGCTCCGCGTCCGCTTTCCCTCGCCGGAAGATCAGGGTCTGTCCGGCGTGTTCGTGAACACGGCCGGCGGAGTTGCCGGGGGCGATCGCTTTGATATCGAGATAGCGGCGGCGGATGGAGCGCGGCTGACGCTGACCACAGCGGCCGCCGAAAAGGTCTATCGCACGCCCGGAGCTGCAGCGCAGCTCAACATCGCCCTGAAGGTCGGGGCGGGCGCGCATCTTGCCTGGCTGCCCCAGGAGACGATTCTGTTCGACCGCGCCCGCGTGCAGCGCCGCTTCGACATCGATCTCGACGAGGCAGCTTCGCTCCTGCTCTGCGAAATCGTGGTGTTCGGCCGCACCGCCATGGGCGAGCGCATGGAGCAGGGCGAGTTCATCGACCGCTGGCGGCTGCGCCGTGGCGGCCGGCTGGTGTTCGCAGAGACGGTCCGGCTCGACGGCGATATCGGTGCCAAGCTTGCGCGGCCCGCGGTCGCCAAAGGTGGCGCCGCGATCGGCACGGCCCTGATCGTGCCCGGTGACGAGGCCCTGCTCGAGCGCATCCGGGAGGCGTCGGAATCGTTTTCCGGCGAGGTCGGAATCTCGGCCTGGAATGGCTTTGCAATGGCGCGGTTCTGTGCCCAAGATGCGGCGCGCTTGCGCGCCGATATGATGACGGTGCTGGCGCGCACCGGTGCGGCCCTGCCGCGGCTTTGGCTGAACTAGACTGGTTGAATTGACGTGTTGAACGGAAGAGATGTCGCATGAACCTGTCTCCCCGCGAAAAGGACAAGCTTTTGATCTCGATGGCCGCGATCGTGGCCCGCCGCCGGCTGGACCGCGGCGTCAAGCTCAATCATCCCGAGGCGGTCGCGATCATCTCTGACTTCATCCTGGAAGGCGCGCGCGACGGCCGCACCGTCGCCGATCTGATGCAGTCGGGCGCGCAAGTGCTGACCCGCGACCAGGTGATGCCGGGCATCCCCGAGATGATCCACGACATCCAGGTCGAGGCGACTTTTCCTGATGGCACGAAGCTCGTCACTGTCCATGAGCCGATCAGGTAATATTGAATTCGTCATTCCGGAGCGCCCGCAGGGCGAACCCGGAATCCAGAGGTTTTGTTTTCGAGATTCCGGGTTCTCGCTTCGCGAGTCCCGGAATGACGAGGAGGATAGAATGATCCCCGGCGAACTCTTCATCCAGGACGGCGAGATCGAGCTCAATGCCGGCCGCAAGACCGTGACGTTGACCGTGGCCAATACCGGCGACCGCCCGATCCAGGTCGGCTCGCACTACCACTTCTTCGAGACCAACCCGGCGCTGAAGTTCGATCGCAGGAAAGCCCGCGGCATGCGCCTCGACATCGCCGCCGGCACCGCCGTCCGCTTCGAGCCCGGCCAGACCCGCGACGTGCAACTCGTCGCCCTGGCGGGCAAGAAGACCATCTACGGTTTCCGCGGCGACGTCATGGGGAAACTGTGATCGCCACAGGAACGAGCACGGCGCGGCACGGTTGAGGCGGAAACGGAGGTATTTCCCATGCTCCCGCCAATCCGCCTCGTCTCCGAAGCTGCCGAGCTCGCCGCGCATCGCCACAACGGCATGGCGCGCAAGGGCCGCGGCAACGAGCCCTATATCAATCATCTCGCCGAGGTCGCAAACCTGCTCGCGACCGCGACCGACGGCGCCGATGCCGAGCTGGTCGCGGCCGGCTGGCTGCACGACACGATCGAGGACACCGACACCACACGCGGGGAGCTCGCGCAGAAATTTTCCGAGCGCATCGCCTCGCTCGTTGCCGAGTGCACCGACGACATGAGCTTGCCGAAGGCAGAGCGACGGCAGAAGCAGATCGAGGACGCGCCCCACAAATCGCCGGGCGCCAAGCTGATCAAGATCGCCGACAAGATCAGCAATACGGGCGCGCGCATTCAAACCGATCCGAGTGCTGGGGAGCGCGAGGATCTCGCCGACTATATCGCCTGGGCCACGCAGGTCGTGGCGGGGTGCCGCGGCGGCAATGCGTGGCTCGACGAAAAATTCGATGATGCCGTGAAAGCAGCAAAGGCCTTGCTGTGACCAACCAGACATTCAATCGCAAACGGGGCTTGTGATGTCCGTCAAGATGAAGCGTTCCGTCTATGCCGACATGTTCGGCCCGACCACCGGCGACAAGGTGCGGCTGGCCGACACCGACCTCATCATCGAGGTCGAGAAGGATTTCACCACCTATGGCGAGGAGGTGAAGTTCGGCGGCGGCAAGGTGATTCGCGACGGCATGGGTCAGTCGCAGGTCACCAACAAGCAGGGCGCGGCCGACACGGTCATCACCAATGCGCTGATTGTCGATCACTGGGGCATCGTGAAGGCCGACGTCGCCATCAAGGACGGCATGATCTCCGCGATCGGCAAGGCCGGCAATCCCGACATCCAGCCGGGTGTCACCATCATCATCGGCCCCGGCACCGACGTGATCGCGGGTGAGGGCAAGATCCTCACCGCCGGCGGCTTCGACAGCCACATCCATTTCATCTGTCCGCAGCAGATCGAGCACGCGCTGATGTCTGGCGTCACCTCGATGCTGGGCGGCGGCACCGGCCCGTCGCACGGCACCTTCGCCACCACCTGCACGCCGGGGCCCTGGCACATCGCGCGGATGATCCAGTCGTTCGACGCCTTCCCGGTCAATCTCGGCATTTCCGGCAAGGGCAACGCCTCGCGGCCCGCCGCGCTGGTCGAGATGATCAAGGCCGGCGCCTGCGCGCTCAAGCTGCACGAGGATTGGGGCACGACGCCGGCTGCGATCGACAATTGCCTGTCGGTGGCCGACGATCACGATATCCAGGTGATGATCCACACCGACACGCTGAACGAATCCGGCTTCGTCGAGGACACGATCAAGGCGTTCAAGGGCCGCACCATCCACGCCTTCCACACCGAAGGCGCCGGCGGCGGCCACGCCCCTGACATCATCAAGGTCGCCGGCCTGAAGAACGTGCTGCCGTCGTCGACCAATCCGACGCGGCCGTTCACCCGCAACACCATCGACGAGCATCTGGACATGCTGATGGTGTGCCACCATCTCGATCCCTCCATCGCCGAAGATCTGGCATTCGCCGAAAGCCGGATCCGCAAGGAGACCATCGCGGCCGAGGACATTCTGCACGACCTCGGCGCGCTTTCGATGATGTCCTCGGACTCGCAGGCCATGGGCCGGCTCGGCGAGGTTATCATCCGGACCTGGCAGACCGCCGACAAGATGAAGAAGCAGCGCGGAGCGTTGCCGCAGGACAAGGGCAAGGACAACGACAATTTCCGCGTCAAGCGCTACATCGCCAAGTACACCATCAATCCTGCGATCGCGCATGGCGTGTCGAAGCTGATCGGCTCGGTGGAGAAGGGCAAGCTCGCCGATCTTGTGCTGTGGTCGCCGGCCTTCTTCGGCGTCAAGCCGGACTGCATCGTCAAGGGCGGCACCATCGTCGCAGCGCCTATGGGCGATCCCAACGCCTCGATCCCGACGCCGCAGCCGGTGCACTACCAGCCGATGTTCGGCGCGTTCGGCAAGGCGCGTACGGCATCGTCCGTGGTGTTCACTTCGAAGGCCGCGGTCACCGGTGGCCTTTCGCGAAAGCTCGGCATCGAGAAGAAGCTCTATGCCGTCCAGAATACCCGCGGCAAGATCTCCAAGAAGAGCATGATCCACAACGACGCGACGCCCAAGATCGAGGTCGATCCGGAGACCTATGAAGTGCGCGCCGACGGCGAATTGCTGACCTGCGCCCCGGCGGAGGTGCTGCCGATGGCACAGCGATATTTCATGTACTGAAATAGCGCCTCAACGCATGTCCCCGGCGGTGTCCTGGGACGTCTTTTTTGCGGTGTTGCGTTCGGTCGCGCCTGGTCTAATGTCCCGCCCGGTATCGTAACCCTCAAAAGAAAAGCCGGGAGGATTTCTCGTGATCTACGTCGTTGCCACACTGACCATCAAGCCCGAAACGCGCGCCGAATTCATCGCGGCCGCCACCGCCTGCATCAAGGAGACGCGGAAGGAGCCCGGCAATATCGCCTATGATTTGCACGAGAGCGTCACCGACCCTGCCAAGATGGTGTTCGTCGAGCAGTGGGAGAACATGGAGGCGCTGGGCCCGCATCGCGCTGCCGAGCACATGAAGACGTTCGGCCGCGTTGCGGTGAAATGCTTCACGGCGCCGCCGAAGATCGAGTACATCACGCCCGAGAAGGTCGAGACACGGTAGAGAGGTAGGACGCATGATCCGGGCGACGCAGGTCAGGGGACAGCACCGCTTTACGGAAGCGCCGGCGGACACGGTCGTGCTCGATTTCGAGGACCGGCATCGTCGTCGCATGGCGATGACGGGCACGCGGGGCCTCGAGTTCCTGCTCGACCTGGAGCATGCCGTCGCGCTGCGCGGCGGCGATGCGCTGGTGCTGGAGGACGGTAGGCTGATTGAGGTGGTCGCGGCGCCCGAGCCGCTGCTCGAAATCCGCGGCCGCGATCCGCACCACCTCGTCCGCGTCGGCTGGCATCTCGGCAACCGTCATCTGCCGACGCAGATCTTGGCCAAGGCCCTGCGCATCCGCCGCGATCACGTCATCGAAGCCATGGTGAAGGGCCTCGGCGCGCGTGTGATCGAGATCGAGGCGCCGTTCGATCCCGAAGGCGGCGCCTACGCCGATGCCGGCCACGCGCATGGACACGACCATGCGCATCACGATCACGGCCATCATCACCATGACCATGGCCACCACCATGATCATGCCTCGCACGACCATGGCCACGAGCACCATCATCACCACGACGAGCATTGCGATCATCCCGATCATCACCACGGCCACAAGCATGCTCATGACCACAAATGAGCCGGTCGGCGCCGGTGATCTTGCCGAGGGCGAGGCGGCGGCGCTGTACCGGCTGATGACCTGGCTCTCGCCGGCGTTCCCGGTCGGCGGCTTCTCCTATTCCAGCGGCATCGAATGGGCGGTCGAGGCGGGCGACATCACCGACACGACGACGCTGGCGGATTGGCTCGATGCGATGCTCGGCGACGGTTCCGGCTCTTGTGACGCGACGTTTCTGGTCCACGCCTATCGCGCCACGGAATCGGGCGAGACGGCCGCTTTGAACGAGATCGCCGAGCTCGCGAGCGCCTTCGTGCCGTCGCGCGAGCGGCAGCTGGAGACGACCTCGCAGGGCCGCGCCTTCATCGATATTGCCCGCGCCGCGTGGGCTGCCGACGGACTGGATGCCACGGTCGCGGCATGCAGCGCGCCACTGGTCTATCCGGTCGCGGTCGGTGTGGTCGCAGCTAAGCACGCCGTGCCGTTGGCGCCGACGCTGCACGCCTTCCTGCATGCGCTGGTCTCGAACTGGATCTCTGCGGCCAGCCGGCTCATTCCGCTCGGCCAGACCGATAGCCAGCGTGTGCTGGTGAGGCTGGAGGCAGCCGTCGCCGCCACCGCCTATCGCGCGCTGAATGCGACCTTGGACGATCTCGGCAGCGCGACGTTCCGCGCCGACCTCGCCAGCTTGCGGCACGAGACGCAATATACCCGGTTGTTTCGATCGTGAGCGGTGCGGCCTTCAACTCATCAGGAGAGAGCAAGTCACATGGCGAAATCTCACGGCCCCTTGCGTGTCGGCGTCGGCGGCCCGGTCGGATCGGGCAAGACCGCGCTGATGGACCTGCTCTGCAAGACCATGCGCGAGCGCTATGACATTGCGGCGATCACCAACGACATCTACACCAAATGGGATGCGGAGTTCCTGGTGCGTTCGGGATCGTTGACGCCGGATCGCATCGCCGGCGTCGAGACCGGCGGCTGCCCGCACACGGCGATCCGCGAAGATGCGTCGATGAATCTCGCTGCGGTCGCGGACATGCGCGCCAAGTTTCCCGGACTTGACCTCGTGCTGATCGAATCCGGCGGCGACAATCTTGCTGCCACTTTTTCCCCGGAGCTGGCCGACCTCACCATCTACGTCATCGACGTCGCCGCCGGCGACAAGATCCCGTCCAAGGGCGGCCCCGGCATCACCCGGTCCGACCTCCTGGTCATCAACAAGACCGACCTAGCGCCCCATGTCGGCGCCTCCCTGGAGAAGATGGAGACGGACGCCAGGCGCATGCGCGGCGAGCGGCCCTTCGTCATGACCAACCTCAAGAAAAGCGAGGGGCTCGACCGAATCGTCGGCTTCATCGAGGCCAAAGGCGGCCTGAAACGGGCGGGCTGACCGGACGCGACCAGTTGGCGCAGGCGTTTTTCGCCGTTAACGAGCTGGGCCGCGCCGCAACCCGCGGAACAAATTTCGGACACGGCGATTAACTACCTCCGGCGCCCGGGGCGAATCATCCCGGCCAGACCATCGGCCGGGCGGATTAAGCTTTTCAGGCGACCCAAGTTGCGTACCGATGCCTCCTCCTTCATTATCTCCGCCACTGGGGTTCACCCTGCTTCGGCCTATGGCCGTTCGAGCGGCGTTCATGTGCTCCGTGTTTATTGCCGACCTCCTGCTTTCGCCTGAGTAATCGCGTGGTCAGGCTGGGTTTCATCATCGGCTTCATCGCTCTGCTCGGGGCCTTGCTCTCCGGGCTTGCGGCTTATCGCGTCCACGACCAGGAGCTGGCGCTGGACCGGATCGCGCTGGCGCGTGCGATCGACGTGCATGCGAGCCTGGTTCAGGACCGCCTGACCGAGCGTGAGCTGCTCGCGCGTGTCGCCTCAGGCCTGTTCCGCGCGCCGTCGGTGATCAAGCCGAACATGCTGGAGCCGCTGCGCTCGGCGATCTACGCCTTCAAGACCGACTTCGTGGTGGCCGGCTGGGTCGCCCGGCTGAAGCCGAACGAGCTTGCGGCGGCGCAGGCCGCCATCGCCGGCGCCGGCTTCCCTAATCCGCAGATCCGCTCGTATGACGACAAGCCGGTCAATCCTGCCGATGTCACCCAGCCAATCGACGTGCTGTTGGATCTCGAGCCGCGCAGCAACGAGACCAAGACGTTGCCCGGCCGCAGCTACGATCAGGATCCGGTTCGCAGCGCAATGTTGACGCGGGCGCGCGCCGAAAAGAGGTCGGTTGCCTCGGATCCGGTGCCGTTGATCCGCGGAAACGGCCCGATCGGCATCATCGTGGCTGCGCCCGTCATTCCCGAAGGCGCGACGGAGCCGGCCGGGTTCGTCACATTCTCCTACGAGCTGGCCTCGCTGATGCTGGCCAATGACGACATGTCGCTGTTCGCGGTGGCGCTCAGGGATCCGCGCAAGGACGGTGGCGAGCTGATCGCCAACGATCAGGGCGTGGTCTCGACGCGGATTGCGGCGGCGGACGGGCCCGCCCCGTCGGCGACGCGCACGGTGAGCTTCGGCGGCCGCGATTGGCAGCTCGGCTATTACGCGAAGACCAATTCGGTGCGCCGTGCCGAGCAGACCGCCATCATCGTGGCGGCGATCGGCTTTGCCATCACCGCAATGGTGTGTGGCCTGTTCGGTTATGTCGCCTACAACAATCTGCGGCTCAGCCGGGAGATCCAGGTCAGGATCGGCTTCGAGCGCCGGCTGACCGCGGTCATCGACGAGCTCAACCACCGCGTCAAGAACATCCTGGCGGTGATCCAGTCGATCGTGACGCGCACCTTGCGCCACGGCTCGGACATCGACATCGCGCGCGAGCTCCTGATCGGGCGCATTCACGCCATGTCCAACGTGGTCTCACTGCTCAGCGAGAGCCAGTGGCAGGGTGTCAAGTTGAAGGGTCTGTTCGAGGCGCGCGCGATTCCGCATGCCGATCGCATCGCTGTCACCGGCCCCGACATCGCGGTCAGCGCGCGTGCGGCGCAGAGCCTGTCGCTGCTGTTCTTCGAGCTCGCCTCGCATTCCGACGAGGGCCTGTCGCTGGTCGGCAAGCACCCGCACATCACCGCCAATTGGACGGTGACCGGCGAAGATGGCCACGAGGTCTTCCATTTTCGCTGGGAGGAGTTCAACACCAGCGAGGCGACGCGCCGGCCCGATTCCGATTTCGGCCTGATCCTGCTCGACCGCGTCGCGCCCGAGGCGCTGGGGGGCACCGCCAAGCGCTTCTTCACCGACGTCTCGTATGTCTATGAACTGACCGCGCCGATGGAGACGGTGGTCGACATGACCGAGCGCGACCGCACGGACAAGATCTCGGCGCCGGTCAGGCCGGTGCGAAGTTAGAGCATGATCCGGAAACGTGTGCAGCGGTTTTCCGAAAAGATCATGCTCAAACGATAGCCTAAAGCGCGATGATGATCATCCCAATCGCATCGCGCTTCAGCCCTTCGGCCGCAACACCAGATCGACGAGGCTGCGCGCGTAGCGAGGTGTGATCGGCGCGATGCCGAAGATGTAGCGGTAGAACAGGCTGCCATAGATCGCGTCGTAGAGATTCTCAGGGGGACCCTCGGCCTGAATGCTGCCGTCCTTCTGGCCCGCCGCGATCATGTCCACCAGCGCGTCGCGGCGGAACTGTAAGTAGCGGGCGTAGAACAGCTCGGCCGAGCCGGTCTTGGAAATGCATTCGGAGATGACGGCGAGCTGCACCTTGCCGAACTCGCCCTGGAGCGCCTCGGCATAGGCGGTGGCGTGGCGCCGCGCGCGCGCCGCGGGCGTGCCGCCGCTCGCGGGCGGCAGCGGCAGCATCTGCGCGGCATGGTGGAGGAAGGCGTCGATCAATAGCGCTTCCCGCGACGGCCACCATTTGTAGATCGTCATCTTGGACACGCTGGAGTGGCGTGCGATCGCATCGATGGTGGTGGCGGCAAGGCCGGTGGTCGCCATCAGCGCATAGGCGCTTTCGAGGATGGCGTTGGTGGTCTCGATCGACCTTGGCCGGCCGCGCCGGAGCGCGCTCTCCGCCTCTTCACGCCCGTCTTTCGCCATCGCCACGCCCGGTCTCCTCACGCAGAGTCCCGGCATAGCGCAGGGGCGGCTTTCGACCTAGCAGAATCGCACGCTTTTGGGCCCGAGCGATGAGCTCTAGGACTGCTGCCGCAGGGCTGCCGGCAGATCCTGGCGTTTCGACCAGGCGATGTAGTAGGCGAGCCCGGTCATCGCGGCGAAGCCGGTGATGCTCACCGCCACCTGCATCACCACCAGGTTCGGCCCGGTGATCAGGATGAGGTGGCCGGCGAAGGACAGGAACACGGCGACACAGAATACCGCGAGCCATTCCTCACCGCATGCGATCACCGCTTGCAGCGGTCTCCATCTCAGGCCGGGGTGATCGGCCGGAATGAGATGGGTCGCAATGAACGCGAGGGCCAGTAAGTGGACCACGCGATAGGGCGCGAGGTTTTCCTTGTCGGTTGGCGCGATGCTGTTGAGGAGCAGATCGGGCAGGTAAGCGGACAGCGTCGGCGAATGGCGCATCAAGGTGACCGCCATCGCGAAGATCAAATAGGCGCCTGCGAGGATCCGCAGCCAGGACATGCCGCGCAGCGCACGTCCCGGCGCGCCCGTCACGGCGAACCAGCCGCCCAGCACCATCAGCAACTGCCAGCACAGCGGATTGAAGGTCCATTCCCCGTCCGGATAGATCCGAAAATTCCAGCCGAACCAGCGCGCGGCAAGATACAACGCGACCGATGCCGCCAGCGTCAGGTTCGGCCCCCGCAACAGGCCCCACAGCGCGAGCGGAAAGAATGCCATCAGCGGTATCATCAGCTGCAGCAGGTCGAGGTTCAGCGGCTCCTCCTGGAGCACGAGACCGCGGACCAGGATGCGCAGCGGGTGCTCGAGAATTCCGGAGATGTTGTATTCGTGGATGATCTCCGGCGCCATCGATTGCGAGGCGACATAGGCGATGGCGTCGATATAGATCACGAACAGCACGACATAGGCGGCATAGAGCCGCCAGACCCGGCGAAAGATGCGCGTCGCTGCGACCACGTAGCCGCGCTCCAGCGCCATCCTGCCGTGGATGATGGCAACGCCGTAGCCCACCACGAACACGAACAGGTCCGCCGCGCCGCTGAAGCCGAAATTGCGCAGCGTCAGCAGGTTGACGACGTTGTTTGGAATATGGTCGACGAACACGGACCAATTGGCGATGCCGAGCGTCAGATAGAGCCTGGCGTCGTGCTGGAATGCGGCGAGGTTCGCCTTGACGGACGGTTTCATTGAGTAAAATAGCTTTGGGAATCAGGATGATGCTTTTAGCGGCAACCGCCTGCCCATCCGAGTAGCGTTTGCGTGAGCGGCAAGGCAATCGCGCCGAACGGCGCAGAAATGCGGCCCTCGCTCTCTATCGAATTAGGATAGATGCGCCGAAAGGACTTACGACGAAATTTTCTAACCTGCTCCGATCCCTACTCGGCAGGCTCGGCCGACACCTCGTCGGCCACGCCGGCGCGGCTCGCCAGGATGCCGAGGGCCACGCCCCCGATGGCCAGGATCGGCAACAGCCGCTTGACGCCGATGGCGCGAACGATCTGAAGCCCCGTGGCGAGCAGCATCGGATCTGCAAGCATGCTCTGCGCGGCCGATTTCGCGGCGCGCTCGGCCGCGATCTTGGCGCGCTTCTGCACCTCGCGCTTATAGCTCCAATAGGAGCCTGCCGCAGCGAGGGTCAGCAGGAAGAAGATACCGGCGCCGGCAAGACAAGCCTGCACCGGGCCATATTTCTGCAGCACCCAGATGAAGACGGCGGCACAGAGGAAGCCTGTGGTCACGAGCAGCGCGAAGGCAGCGCCCGCGGCCAGGGAGGTCAGCCGAACAGTCGTGCCGGTGGAGGCACTGATGCTGTCGATGATGCGCTGAAACATAGCCTTGCTCCTCAATCCCCACCCGCCGAATCGTCACGGGCCGACAGCGGCGGCGTGCCGCCGCGGTATCCAAGAGGTGTTGGTATCCTTACCGACGCCAGGCGGCGCCGATCAGGAAGCCGATGCCGAGCGCCAGCCCGACGGTCGCGAGCGGCCGCTGCGTGATCGCATCTTCCAGCGTCTCTTCGATTGAGCCGTAGGCGTCTTGTGCAGCTTCCATCATCGCGCTGCCGCGCTCGGACATATCGTCCATCGCGGAATCCATGTTCTCGCGCGCCTGGCGATAGCCGCGGCGAGCCTGCTTGCTGGTGGAGTTGGCGAAAGTATTGAGTGCGTCGGTGATCTGCTCAGTGAGGGCGGCGATATCGCTTTTCACGGCTGCTACATCCTTTTCCAGGCGGTCACGGGTGGCTTTGTCGGTCCAGTCTCTCATCCCGGTTTCGGCATTGGGCGTGGACATCGGAAGCTCCGAACTGTTGACGGCTGAGATGGGCGGAGAACGTTTCGTCGCCGGGTAAGTTCCGTTCGCTGAAACCGGTCAGGCTTGCGGAAGCTGCGGCGAATTCTCCGGCAGCAGGTGGTCCTTCAGGATCAGCGCGACGATCAGGAGCGGCGACGACAGGAACGCGCCCATCGGCCCCCACAGCCAGGTCCAGAACGCGAGCGCGAGCAGCACGGCGAGCGCGTTCAGGGCGAGCCGCCGGCCAATGATCATCGGTGTGATGAAGTGCCCCTCCAGAAAGGTGAGGCCGCCGAAGGCGAGCGCGGCCATCAGGCCGCCGCCGAGGGTCGGGAAGGCGATCAGCCCGACCACGACCAGCACAGCGAACATCGCCACGGGGCCGATGATCGGGATGAAGTTGAGCGTGGCCGCCAGCGCACCGAGCCCGGCCGGATTGGGCATTCCGGTGAGCGCACAGATCAGGCCGGTGGCGACGCCGACGCCGACATTGATGAGGCTAACGGTCAGCAGATAATTGCCGAGATGGACCTCGATCTCGTTGAGGATCCGGAGCGTGCGCAGCCGCGCGTCATGATCGCTGAAGGTCATGATCATGGCCCGCCGCAGGTCGCGCCAGCTTGCGATGAACAGGATCAGGGTGACGAAGAACAGCAGGAATTCGGTAAAGGTCGGTGACAGGAATTCCAGCGTCGGCTGCACCCACTCGACCTTGGGCATCTGGAAGCTCGGCAATCCCTCCGAGCCGCCGAGCATGGCTTGCATCTCCCGCCAGAGCGCAAGCGGCCGATCGAACACGTGCAGCTTGTCCCTCAGTTGCGCGCCGAGCTCCGGCAGGCGCGTGCTCCACGCCATGACCGGCGAAGCGATCAGCGCCACCATGAAGGCGACCACCGCGGTCACCGCAACCACGATCAGCACGGCGCCGAGGCTGCGTGGGACCTTGCTTCGCTCCAGGAAGGTGGCCGCCGGAGACAACATGGTCCCGGTGACGAACGCCATCACGACCGGCAGGAAGAACGCCTTGCCGACATAAAGCACGGCGACGATGGCAATCAGCAACAGGCCGGCCAGCGCGAACGCGACGAATTCAGTGCGGCGGATCACCGGCGGCAGCTCGACATGGCTCTCGGGGAGCGGCTCGCCTTCGCTGTTGCCGGATATCAGACGTTCACTGGGTAGGACGCGCACAATATCTCTCCCGCACGGAATCCGCGATCCGCGCGCCCATTGATGACCTCACAACGCGTCGGCGGCATGCCGGTTCCATCGCGGCTTCGTGAACAGCTGCTCGCTTGACTGTGACGTCGCCGCCGCGCGCCGCGCCGGAACTTCGATCCAGCCAGCGGAGTTTGTTGGGCAGCGCATCACCTGATGCACATCCAACGGGGCAGCTCATGACAAAGTTGTTTGCAGTCCGTCGCAGCTTCTCGCCGCGCGCCGTCAGCGCATTCGCTTTCGCAACCGCTCTGCTCATGGTACCCGTGGGCACCGCGAGCGCGCAAAGCTTCGGCTATGCGCCGATGCAGCGGGTGTACCCGCAGGACCTGTACTCGCAGGGCCAAGGCTATTGGCAGCAAGGCTATTCGCAGGATGACCTCAACGAGGCGCCGCAGGTCGCCGACGAGGGTGCTCAGTTGCCCGACCGGTTGCGCAGGCAGATCGTAAGCTTCGACAGGAGCGAGCCGGCCGGTACCATCGTCATCGATACCAACAGCACCTATCTCTATTACGTGCTCGGAGGCGGCCGCGCGATCCGCTACGGCGTCGGCGTCGGTCGCGAGGGCTTTACTTGGTCGGGCGTGCAGAGCGTCAGCCGCAAGGCCGAGTGGCCGGACTGGCATCCGCCGGCCGAGATGATCGCGCGCCAGCCCTATCTGCCGCGCTTCGTCGCCGGCGGCCCCGGCAACCCGCTCGGTGCGCGTGCGATGTATCTCGGCTCGAGCCAATACCGCATCCACGGCACCAATGATCCCTCCACCATCGGCAAGTTCGTCTCGTCCGGCTGCATCCGCATGACCAACGAGGACGTCATCGACCTGTTCAACCGCGTCAATATCGGCGCCAAGGTCGTGGTGCTGCCGAAGAACGCGCCCTTGATGGCCAGAGGAGGCGACAAGGCCGGCGAGCCCGTACGCAAGCGTCCGGCCGTGACGACGCTGCCCTCGGGCCGGCAGGCGTTGAACATCACGTCGTCGGCCGTGAACTGAGCGTGAGCGAGGTCATATGAGCAGACGCCTGATTGGCAAATGGACTGGCGGAACGGCGATCCTGATCGCGATCTCCGGTCTCGCATCGGCGCCGTCGGCGCATGCGGAGGATTTCCTTTCGGCATTGTTCGGCGGCTTCCGGATGCGGCCACCGCCGGAGATCCGCATGCCGTTCCCGAATGACGACCTGCCGCGCTATGACGTGCCGCGCCAGCGCGCCTCCTATGGCGGCGGCACGGCTTATTGCGTTCGCGGCTGTGACGGCCGCTATTTCCCGGCGCAGGGCAGCGACGCCGAGAGCAAGGTGCAATCCTGCAAGAGCTTCTGCCCGGCTTCCGAAACCTCGCTGGTCTACGGCAGCAATATCGACGAAGCCACGACGGAGAACGGAAAGTCCTATTCCGACCTGCCGAACGCGTTCCGTTATCGCAAAGAGATCGTCCCAGGCTGCACCTGCAACGGCAAGGACCCGGTCGGTCTCGCCCAGGTCAAGGTCGAGGACGACCCCACCCTGCGCAAGGGCGACATCGTCGCCGGCACCGGAGGTCTCGTGGTCGCCAGCCGCAACGCCAACGATCGCCGCGGCGTGGTGATGAATTTCTCGCCGTTGCCGGAGTCGGTGCGCGCCAAATTCCGCCAGGTCCCGGTGGTGGCGAAGGAATAGGGGGGCGGGCGTTGGCTGATGGCCGCGCTGGCAGCCCCACAAAACCGTCGCCCCCTAAAGTCCGCGTAGAATTACGAGAAATTACAATCGGTTGCAGATGTGGAACCGGCGCGCCTTGCAAGCGTTAGGACCACGTCAATAATCTTGCCTGAAGGGGGGTCCCTGCAATGCTGGTGGGCGTTCTCGTCACCTTTCTCGTCGTTATCCTCGTGCTCTATCTCATCAACATGCTGCCGATGGACGGCCGCGCCAAGCAGATCGCGCGCGTCATCGTCATCATCATCGGCATCGTGTCGCTGCTGAAATATCTCGCGGTGTTCTAGCGAAGGTAAGCCCATATGAGCGAAGCGAAATCCGGCGGTGCCGCAACAAAGGTCCGGAAGTCGCTGCGCATCCGGGCTACTGCTCCCAAACAAATAGCCCCGGCGTCAGCCGGGGCTTCGTTCATGCCGCTTCAATGCAGCGACTTCAGCCAGTCGTCGATGTCCCGACGAACCTGGTCCTTGGCTCCTTGGCCGATCCCTTGAACTGCTTCCAGTTTCCTTCGATCCGATTCCAATCCATGACCATCTCCCATGGGTTGATGGCCGGACAACGCGAGGCGCGCGCAGCCGTTCCGCAGCGTGTCGCGACGTTTCGTCCGCGATGTGCGATGCCCTCGTAGCCCGGATGGAGCCAACGGGTCGGCGCGAAGCGCCGCCCGATGACAGGCTCCGCGCAATCCGGGGACCTGCCTCGAGCGACACTGGTCCCGGATTACACCCATGCCCCAACAAAAAAGCCCCGGCTCGCGCCGGGGCTTTTGACGTTGCGTGACGCAAGCTCAGCCAGCGCCTTTTTATCCAAGCGCCTTGGCCTCGCGGCGGCGCGCGGTGAGGATGTATTCGGTGTAGCCGTTCGGCTGCTCGCGCCCCTTGAAGATGAGGTCGCAGGCGGCCTTGAAGGCGACGCCGTCGAAGGCCGGTGCCATCGGCTTGTAGATCGGATCGCCCGCGTTCTGCTTGTCGACGACGACCGCCATGCGCTTGAGCGATTCCATCACCTGCGCCTCGGTGATGACGCCCTGATGCAGCCAGTTGGCGAGGTGCTGGCTGGAGATGCGCAAGGTGGCGCGGTCTTCCATCAGGCCGACATCGTGGATGTCGGGCACCTTGGAGCAGCCGACGCCCTGGTCGATCCAGCGCACCACATATCCCAGAATGCCCTGGCAATTGTTGTCGATCTCCTGCCTGACGTCATCGGGCGCCCAGTTCGACTTCGAGACCGGAATGGTCAGGATGTCGGACAGTTTTGCGCGCGGTCCGCCTTTGGCGAGCTCCTCCTGGCGCGCGATCACGTTGACCTGGTGATAGTGCAGCGCATGCAGCGTCGCCGCGGTCGGAGAAGGCACCCAGGCGGTGGTGGCGCCGGCCTGCGGATGGCCAAGCTTCTGCGCCAGCATGTCCGCCATCTTGTCGGGGGCGGCCCACATGCCCTTGCCGATCTGGGCGTGGCCGGGCAGGCCACAGGTCAGGCCCATGTCGACGTTCCAGTCCTCGTAGGCCTTGATCCAGGCCTGCGCCTTCATCTCGTTCTTGCGGATCATCGGGCCCGCTTCCATCGAGGTGTGGATCTCGTCGCCGGTGCGGTCCAGGAAGCCAGTGTTGATGAACATGATGCGCTTCGAGGCGCGCTGGATGCAGGCCTTGAGGTTGACGGTGGTGCGCCGCTCCTCGTCCATGATGCCGACCTTGAGCGTGTTCTCGGGCAGGCCAAGCATCTTCTCGACGCGGTCGAAGATCTCGCAGGTCAGCGAGACCTCGTCCGGGCCGTGCATCTTCGGCTTGACGATGTAGGCAGAACCCGTGCGGCTGTTCTTGACCTTCGAATGGCCCTTGAGGTCGTGGATCGCGAGCAGGCCCGAGACGGCGGCATCGAGCAGGCCTTCCGGAACTTCTTCGCCCTTCTCGTCGAGCACCGCGTCGGTGAACATGTGGTGACCGCAATTGCGCATCAACAGCAGGCTGCGGCCGTGCAGCTTGAGCTCGCCCTTGCCGTCAGGCGTCTTGTAGAGGCGGTCGGAATTGAGCGAACGCGTCAGCGTCTTGCCGCCCTTCTCGAAGTCGGCCGACAGCGTGCCGTTCATCAGGCCGAGCGTGTTGCGGTAGACCAGCACCTTGTCCTCGGCATCGACAGCGGCGACCGAGTCTTCCATGTCCAGAATGGTGGAGACGGCGGCCTCCATGATCATATCGGCGACGCCGGCCGGATCGTCCCTGCCGATCGCGCTGCTGCGGTCGATCTTCACCTCGATATGCAGGCCGTTGTTGACGAGCAGCACGGCGCTTGGCGCGACGGCATCGCCCTGGAAGCCCGCGAACTGCGCGGCGTTCTTCAGCGCCGTGGCGTTGCCGCTCTTCAGCTTCACCGCGAGCTGGCCCGCGACGACGCTATAGCCGGTCACGTCGGTGTGGCTGCCGGTCGCGAGCGGCACGGCGTTGTCCAGGAACGCCTTGGCCTTCGCGATCACCTTGTCGCCGCGCGCCTTGTTGTAGCCCTTGCCGCTCTCGGACGGGTCGTGCGGGATCGCATCGGTGCCGTAGAAGGCGTCATAGAGCGAGCCCCAGCGCGCATTCGCCGCGTTCAAGGCATAGCGCGCATTGGTGAGCGGCACGACGAGCTGCGGACCGCAGATCTTGCCGATCTCCTCGTCGACATTGGCGGTCTCGACCTTCTGCGTCGCCGGCTCCGGCACGAGATAGCCGATCTCCTTCAGGAAGGCGGTGTAGGCATCGAGGTCGAATGCCTTGCCCTTGCCCGCGCGATGCCAGTCGTCGATCTTGGCCTGCAGATTGTCGCGGAACGCGAGCAGCTCGCGGTTCTTCGGTCCCAACTCCTTGATGATGCCGGCAAGCCCGGCCCAGAACGCATCCGGCGCGATCCCGGTTTGCGGGGCCGCTTCCTTGGCGATGAAGTCAAACAGAACAGGGGCGATCTTCAATCCGTGGGCGTCGACGCGTTTCATGATGGGCTTTCTTGTTGGAAATGGCTGTTTTTGGCTGCTTTTGACCCGACAGCAGCAAAATGCACCCACGCGGGGCGGCTTTCCGGACCTATTAGCCCCAAAATCGGGGCGGTGAGAAGACCCCAGGGGGGTTTTCAAAATGTCAAGGCGAGGGGCTTGGCTCGCTTTACAAACCGATCGAGCCCGGCTTCACGCCACGCGCACAACTGCGCGCCCTCCCCCCTTGTGGGGGAGGGCGGGGGAGAGGGATAGCCCAGCAAACGGTGTGTCGGAGTTCGGTGTGAAATCAGCTCGCGCTGATGGAGAGAGTCCCCGTGTGGACCCCTCTCCCTAACCCTCCCCCACAAGGGGGAGGGAACGCGGCGGCGCTAGTGGAGAGAGCTCCGCCTTAGATATTCGCAGCGAGGTCCACCAGCTCGTCGAACAGCACGCCCGATGTCTTCAGCATCTGCTCGATTTCGTCCGCCGCCTCGGCCACGGTCCGCTTCGACGTGTCGATCACGAGCTCGGCGGCTTCGGGCTTCTCGTAGTCGTTGCCGATGCCGGTGAACGAGGCGAGCGCGCCGGCGCGGGCTTTCTTGTAATGGCCCTTGGGATCGCGCTCCTCGCACACCTCGGCCGGCGTCGCCACATGGATCTCGCGGAACGCGGTATCGGCGATGCGGCGCGCGGTGGCGCGATCTTCGCGCGCGGGCGAGACCGCCGCGACGATCGCGATGTGGCCGTTACGGGCGAGATGCGTCGCGACCTCGGCGAGGCGGCGGATGTTCTCGCTGCGGTCGGTGGCGGAGAAGCCGAGATCGCTGTTGAGCCCGGCGCGCAGCGTGTCGCCATCGAGCAGGATCGGCGAGCCGCCATTGGTGAAGAGACGCCGCTCCAGCGCCCGCGCCAGCGTCGACTTGCCGGAGGCCGGCAGGCCGGTGAGCCAGACCACGGCGCCGTTGTGGCGGTAGCGTGCCGAGCGCTCGTCAGGCCGCAGCGCCGATTCCACCGGCACGATGTCGACGGGCACGGCACGCTGACCGGCATCGACCGACAGCACCAGGCCGCCGCCGGCGATGCGTCCGGACACCTCGATCACCAGGCGACCGGTGCGCGGATTCTCGGTGTAGGGATCGGTCGCGATCGGATTCGACAGGGAGATGTCGATCTCGCCGACATGGTTGCGGCCGATCGCCTTGTTCTCGCTGCTCGAGAGCTCGCCGGGATCGACCGCCTTCTCGATGGCCACCACGGTGGCGCGGCTTTCCTTCGGCCCCGACCGCACCAAAAGCTGGTCGCCCTTGGCGAGCGGCTTGTCGTGCAGCCAGAAAATGCGCGCGCGTAGGCGCCGCGTCTCGCGTGGGGCGCTGCCCGCATGCGCGATGATATCGCCGCGCTCGATGAACAATTCGCGGTCGAGCGTGATGCCGACCGAGCGGCCCGCGCCTTGCCGGCTGGCAACCGGCGTCACCGGCCAGCTCTCGACCGTCCTGATCTTCGCGATCTTGCCCGCGGGCATGATCACGATCTCGTCGCCGGCGATCAGGCTGCCGGATTCGATGCGGCCGGCAACGATGCGGCGATCGTCGAATTTGTAGATCGCCTGCACCGGCAGCCGCAGCGCCAGCGCTTCCAGCGGACGCGCCGGCTCGAGGCGATCAAGCGCCTCGACCACGGTCGGTCCCTTGTACCAAGAGATGCGGTCGGTACGCTCAGCGACGCCGTCGCCGTCACGCGCGGAAATCGGGATCACGGCGGTCGGCGTCACGCCGAGGCCGTTCAGATGCGCGGAAATCTCGTCGCTGATGTCCTTGAAGCGTGCGGCGGAGAAATCGACGCGGTCCATCTTGTTCACGACGATTGCAACCTGCTTCACGCCGAGCAGATGCAGGAGATAGCCGTGCCGCCTGGTCTGGTCGCGCACGCCCTCCAGCGCGTCGATGATCAGCACCGCACCGTCGGCCTGCGAGGCGCCGGTGATCATGTTGCGCAGGAATTCGGCGTGCCCGGGCGCATCGATCAGCACGATGTCGCGCGAATTGGTGCGGAAACGGATCTGCGTGGTGTCGATGGTGATGCCCTGGTCGCGCTCGGTCTGCAGCGCGTCGAGCAGGAACGACCATTCGAACGGCATGCCGCGCCGCGCGCTGACGGCCTTGAGCATTTCGAGCTTGCCGTCAGGCAGGCTGCCGGTCTCATGCAGGAGGCGCCCGACCAGCGTCGACTTGCCGTGGTCGACATGGCCGACGATGACGATGCGGACCTGCGGTCGCGTCGTGCCATTTGGCATCGACGTGGTGCCATTCGGCGTGGCAGGCGAAGCGGGGGTGACGATCATGTTCATATCGCGCTCGCGTCCTCGATCAGAGATAGCCGGCGACGCGCAGGCGCTCGAAAGCGTCCTCGGTCTCGTGGTCGAGCGCGCGCCCCGAGCGCTCCGGCACCTTGGTCTGCTCGAGCTCGATCAGGATCTCGTCGATGCTCGAGGCGTTTGAGGCAACCGGATTGGTGATGTCCTGGTCGCCCAGCGAGCGATAACGCTTGCCGTCCTTGGCGAGGTACAGCGGAATGATCGGGATGTTCTCGCGCTTGGTGTAGGCCCAGATGTCGGCCTCGGTCCAATGCAGGATCGGATGGATGCGCAAATGCGCGCCTTGCGGCGGCGAGGCGTTGAAATGATCCCAGAACTCCGGCGGCTGGTCGCGCACGTCCCAATTGCCCTCGAGCCCGCGCGGCGAGAACACGCGCTCCTTGGCGCGCGTTGCTTCCTCGTCGCGGCGAATGCCGGCGATCAGGCCGTCGAAGCCGTACTTTGCGAGCGCCATCTTGAGGCCCTCGGTCTTGCGCGCGGCGGACCGGGCGGCCGGCGGCAGCGTCGGGTCGACCGCATCGATCGGCGGGCAGGGCTCGACGCGCAGATCGAGATCCCATTCCTTGCCGTAATGATCGCGGAAGCGGTACATCTCCGGAAACTTCTTGCCGGTGTCGACGTGAAGGGCCGGGAACGGCATCTTGCCGAAGAAGGCTTTCCGCGCCAGCCAGATCATGACGTTGGAGTCCTTGCCGAGCGACCACAACAGGGCGATCTTCTTCAGCCGGGCAAACGCCTCACGAAAGATGTAGATGCTCTGCGCTTCGAGCTGGTCGAGATGGTCCATGCTCGGGGCAAGTTGGGCAGAAAATTCTTGCGCGCGCACGCGCTCGGCCAGCGCTGGGTTGCTCAGTCGATCAGCAGCGGAATCGTCCTTGAGAAGATGCATCTCTGCCACTTTGCGTTTGGAGGCGAAAATTCTATAGTTGCGGTGCAGAAGAGAAGAAAAAATTTTCTCTTTGCGCGCTCGAAACGAGACATATATAGAAAATAATTCCAGTCAACCCCGTTTGTGGGGAAGCGAGTATCGCATGCGGTTCTTGCCGGTGTTTCTCGATCTCAAGGCCGGTCCGGTGGTCCTCATCGGCGCGGGCGAGCTTTTGCGCGCCAAGCTGCGCGTGCTCGCCGCTGCCGGCGCGCACCTGCGCGTGCATGCGATCGACGGCAATCATGACCTCGGCCTGGGCTCCGAAGCTGCGGCCCGCATCGAGATCGCGGCGAGCGATCCGCTCACGGCGGATCTTTCGGGCGTCATCGCTGTCGTCTGCGCAGGCGCAGGCGATGTCGGTGTGGCCATGTCGGCTCGCGCCAAGGCGCTCGGCCTCCCCGTCAACATCATGGACGACCTCGAGCATTCCAGCTTCATCTTTCCGGCCATCGTCGATCGCGGCGATGTCGTGGTCGCGGTCGGCACCGGCGGCACCTCTCCGGTGGTGGCGCGGCGCGTGCGCGAGAAGATCGAGGCGCTGCTGCCGGCGCGCATCGGCGAGCTCGCCGAGTTCATCGGCACCTTCCGCAAGTCCATCAACGAGCGCATCGCCGAGTTTCCGCTGCGCCGCCGCTTCTGGGAGCGCGTGATCGACGGTCCGATCGGCGCCGCCGTGCTCGCCGGCCGCAAGAGCGAAGCGGACGCATCGCTCAAGGCGATCTCCGATCCCGCCGCATTCGCCCGCGGCGACATGCCCGAAGGCTCCGTCACGCTGGTCGGCGCCGGCCCCGGCGATCCCGATCTGCTCACCATCAAGGCGCTGCGCGCGCTGCAGGATGCCGACATCGTCTTTCACGACGAGCTGGTTTCGCCCGAGATTCTCGATCGCATCCGCCGCGACACCACGCGCGTTGCGGTCGGCCGCCGCGTCGGCAAGCCTGGCATCGGCCAGGACGCCATCAACAAGCGCATGATCGAGGCCGCGCAATCGGGCCAGCGCGTCGTGCGGCTGAAGGGCGGCGATCCCTTCGTGTTCGGCCGTGGTGGCGAAGAAGTGGAAGCGCTGCGCGCCGCCGGCGTCGCCTATTCGATCGTTCCCGGCATCACTGCAGGCCTAGGCGCCGCTGCCGATTTCGAGGTGCCGCTCACTTACCGTTACGAAGCGACCCGCATTACCTTCCTCACCGCACACAAGGCGCGGGATGCCGAGAACGTGGATTGGTCGACGCTGACCGACACCAGAATGACGGTCGTGGTCTACATGGGCATGACCGCAGCGCCTGCCGTGCGCGCCGGCCTGTTCGCGGCCGGTCGCTCGCCGGAGACGCCGGTCGGCGTGTTCGCCCGCGTCACGCAGCCGGATGCGCAGGGTGCGATCGGCACGCTGCGCGACCTGCCGGAACTGGTGCGGCGGATCCATGGCGGTCCCGCCATCCTCATCATCGGCGACGTGGTCCGGCATGCCGGCTCGCTTCACCGTCAGACACCCAAACAAATCATCTCTGACCTATTGGATGCTGCCGAATGACCTCTCCGCTCGAACAAAAGAAGATCCGTATCGCCGGCCCCTCGGTCGTGACCGCCAACCGCACCTGGGACGGCATCGTGGTCTACCGCACCGCCGCCAAGGGCTGGTCCGCCGAGCTGTCGGAAGCGGCGATCGTGCGCAACTCCGACGAGGCCAAGGCGTTGCTTGCGGAAGCCGTGGCCGATGACGTCGGCGCCGTCGGCCCCTATATCGCGCCGGTGCAGATCGGCGACGATGGCAAGGTCCTGCCCGGCAATCTGCGCGAACAGATTCGCCGCACCGGCGTCACAATCGGACAGCCGGCCCAGGTTTAAGGCACTCACTTATGTATGCTTACGACGAAATCGACCGCACGCTCGTCAACGAGCGCGTCTCGGAGTTCCGCGACCAGGTGAAGCGGCGCCTTTCCGGCGAGCTCACCGAGGACGAGTTCAAGATCCTGCGGCTGCAGAATGGCGTCTATCTGCAATTGCACGCCTACATGTTCCGCGTCGCGATTCCCTACGGCACGCTGGCGACGAACCAAATGCGGGCGCTCGCCCATGTCGCGCGCAAATACGATCGCGGCTACGGCCACTTCACCACGCGGCAGAACATCCAGTTCAACTGGATCAAGCTCGCCGAGCTGCCGGATGCGCTCGAAGACCTCGCCAAGGTCGGCATCCATGCGATGCAGACCTCCGGCAACAACATGCGCAACGTCACCTCGGACCAGTGGGCCGGCGTCGCGCCGGGCGAGATCGAGGACCCGCGCATCTGGTCGGAGCTGATCCGCCAGCACACCACGCTGCATCCGGAATTCTCGTTCCTGCCGCGCAAGTTCAAGATCGCGATCACCGCCTCGGACCACGACCGCGCCGCGATCAAGATCCACGACATCGGCCTCCGCCTGATCAAGAACGAGAAGGGCGAGACCGGCTTCGAGGTGCTGGTCGGCGGCGGTCTCGGCCGCACCCCGTTCATCGCCAAGACCATCAAGCACTTCGTGCACGGCCGCGACATCCTCAGCTACATCGAGGCGATCTTACGCGTCTACAATCAGTACGGCCGCCGCGACAACATCTACAAGGCGCGCATCAAGATCCTGGTGCACGAGCTCGGCATCGAGAAATTCTCGCGCGAGGTCGAGGGCGAGTGGCAGCACATTCGCAACTCCTCGCTCCAGATCGACGACGAGGTGATCGAGGACATCCGCTCGCGCTTCACCTATCCTCCTTACGAGAAGCTGCCGCATATGCCGGACGAGCTGCGCCAGGCCGCGGCCGATCCGGATTTCGAGGCGTGGCGCAAGAACTCGGTGGCGCCGCACAAGGTGCAGGGCTATTCGATCGTCACGATCTCGCTGAAGCCGACCGGCGGGCCTCCGGGCGATGCCACGGCCGAGCAGATGGACGCGCTGGCCGATCTTGCCGACAAATATTCCTTCGGCGAGATCCGCGTCGGCCATGAGCAGAACCTGGCGCTCCCGCACGTCGCCAAGCGCGACCTGCCGGCGCTGTGGAAGGCGCTCGACAAGCTTGGGCTGGCAACGCCCAACGTCAACCTGATCACCGACATCATCGCCTGCCCGGGGCTCGATTATTGCTCGCTGGCGAATGCGCGCTCGATCCCGATCGCGCAGGAGCTGACGCGGCGCTTCGCCAATCACGAGCTCGCCAATCTGATCGGCCGTCTCCACATCAACATCTCCGGCTGCATCAATGCCTGCGGCCATCATCATGTCGGCCATATCGGCATTCTCGGCGTCGAGAAGAACGGCGAAGAGGTCTACCAGATCACCATCGGTGGTCGCGCCGACGAGAACGCCGCGCTCGGCACCCTGATCGGTCCCGGCGTCAAGTTCGACGAGGTCGCCGATGTCGTCGAGGACATCGTGGAAGCTTACCTCGCGCTGCGCGAGCGGCCCGAAGAGCTGTTCATGGACACGGTGAAGCGCCTCGGCGTCGAACCCTTCAAGGAGCGCGTCTATGCCACTCGTTAACGGCGGAAAGATCGTCGATGACAGCTTCGTCAAGCTCGCCGTCGACACGCCGCTGCCCGAGGGTGGCGACATCCTGGTGCCCGCCGAGCGCTTTCTCGGCGAGGCCGACGCGCTACTCAAGCGTTCGGGCAAGGTCGGCGTGATCTGGCCCAACAATCGCGACATCGCCGAGCTGGTGCCGTATCTCGGCAAGATCGCCGCCGTCGCGCTGGTGTTCCCGACCTTCCGTGACGGACGGGCCTACAGCCAGGCGCGGCTGCTGCGCGAACGTTACAATTACCGCGGCGAATTGCGCGCGACCGGTCAGGTGCTGCGCGACCAGTTCGTGTTCATGCTGCGGGCCGGCTTCGATGCCTTCGAGGTCAAGAAGCAGGCCGACGCGGAAGCCTTCATGCAGACCGCCAAGCGCTATTCGGTGTTCTACCAACCGACCGGCGATGGCCGCATCACCGCTCTGCACCGGCGCATGCAGCTGCGCCACTCCGAAGGGGTCGGCACGTGAACGCGATCGCGCCTCAGGTTTCGCCCGTGTCTGCGCTGCCTTCGGCGGACGAGCTCGATCGCGCCTTGCGCGATGCCTCGCCTGCCGAGGTCATTGCCGCGGCGCTGAAGACGGTCGGGCGCGACAAGCTTGCGTTGGTGTCCTCCTTCGGCACGGAATCGGCAACGCTGTTGAAGGTCATGGCGGATGTAGATCCGGCGATCCCCGTGATCTTTCTCGACACCGGCTGGTTGTTCGAGGAGACGCTGGCCTATCGCGATACGCTCATTGCGACGCTGGGCCTGAAGGACGTCCGCTCGATCAAGCCCGCCGAGGACACGCTGTCGCGCGAGGATCCCGACCGCGACCTCTGGTTCTCGGATCCCGACGCCTGCTGCCGCATCCGCAAGGTCGAGCCGCTGGCGCGTGCGCTGAAACCGTTCGAGGCCTGGCTCAACGGCCGCAAGCGCTTCCAGGGCAATGCACGCGCCGACATTCCGGTCGTCGAGGACGATGGCGCGCGGCTGAAGTTCAATCCGTTCGCCAATGTCTCGCGCGAGGAGATCGAGGCAATCTTCACCCGCGCCAAATTGCCGCGGCACCCTCTGGTTGTGTCAGGATTCCTGTCGGTTGGGTGTATGCCTTGCACCAGCCGAACCACTGAGGGCGAGGATGCACGCGCCGGCCGGTGGCGTGGCCGGGCCAAGACAGAATGCGGCATCCACACGATGAAGACTTCGTAGCACAGTCACGCTGCGAGCTAGCGAACAAGAAAATCGGGTTCCGTTGACACAAGAGCGTTTCGCCACGAGTTATGCCTGCCGTCGATGACGCTGACGTCGTCGAGGTGAATGGAGATGGACATGATGCGCCGTATCGTTCCGCTCGCCGCGGGATTGCTCGCGACGGGGTTCTGGGCAGGCTCGGCTCTGGCCGCTGACATCAATCTGCTGAACGTGTCGTACGATCCGACGCGCGAGCTCTATGCCGAGTTCAACAAGGCGTTCGCGACCGCCTATCAGAAGGAAACCGGCAAGAGCGTCGAGATCAAGCAGTCGCACGGCGGCAGCGGCTCGCAGGCACGTGCGGTGATCGACGGCTTGCAGGCCGATGTGGTGACGCTTGCGCTCGCCTATGATATCGACGCGATCGCGAACAAGGGTCTCACCGCGGCGGATTGGCAGAAGCGGCTGCCGCAGAATTCATCACCCTATACCTCGACCATCGTCTTCCTGGTGCGCAAGGGCAATCCCAAGGGCATCAAGGACTGGGACGATCTGCTCAAGCCGGGCGTTGCCGTCATCACGCCGAACCCGAAGACGTCGGGCGGCGCGCGCTGGAATTATCTGGCCGCCTGGGGCTTTGCGCAGAAGAAATACGGCTCGACCGACAAGGCCAAGGACTTCATCGGAAAGCTCTACCAGCAGGTGCCGGTACTGGATACCGGCGCGCGCGGCGCCACCGTGACCTTCGTGGAGCGCGGCGTCGGCGACGTGCTGCTCGCCTGGGAGAACGAGGCCTATCTCGCGCTCAAGGAGTTTGGTCCCGAAAAATTCCAGATCGTTGCACCGCCGCAGTCGATCCTCGCCGAGCCGCCGGTCGCGATCGTGGACAAGGTTGCCGACAAAAAGGGCACCCGCAATGCGGCCGACGCCTACCTTCAGTACTGGTACACCAAGGACGGGCAGGAGATCGCCGCGCGCAATTTCTACCGCCCGCGCGATGCCGAGACCGCCAAAAAGTACGAAAATGCCTTCGCCAAGGTCGAGCTGTTCACGATCGACGACGTCTTCGGTGGCTGGACCAAGGCGCAGAAGGAACATTTTGCCGACGGCGGCGTTTTCGATCAGATTTACAAGAACTGATCGGGCGCTGGCGTAGGAGGCTTTAGCAGGGGGCCTGGTGAGCGCACTCGCAGCACGACGCCGGACATTGCCGGGCTTCGGTCTCACCATGGGACTGACGCTTTCCTGGCTGTCCGTGATCATCCTGATCCCGCTCGCCGGCCTGTTCCTGCGATCGCTCGAGCTCAGCCCCGAGCAGTTCTGGAACATCCTCTCCAGCCGGCGCACCCTGAACGCGCTCCGCGTCTCGTTCGGCCTCGCCTTTGCGGCGGCCTGCGTCAATCTGGTGATGGGCAGCATCATCGTCTGGGCGCTGGTGCGCTACCGCTTCCCCGGCCGCCGCATTTTCGATGCCATCGTCGACGTGCCGTTTGCGCTGCCGACGGCGGTGGCCGGCGTCGCGCTGACGGCGCTGTTCGCCGAGAAGGGCTGGCTGGGGGCGCCGCTCGCCGCGCTTGGCATCAAGGTGGCGTTCACGCCGGTCGGCATCTTCGTCGCCATGATCTTCATCGGCATTCCGTTCGTGGTCCGCACGGTGCAGCCGGTGCTCCAGGATCTCGACCCCGAAATCGAGGAGGCTGCGGGCAGCTTGGGGGCCAGCCGCTGGCAGACCATCATCCGCGTGATCCTGCCCTCGCTCGCGCCGGCGCTGCTCACGGGCCTCGCGCTCGCCTTTGCCCGCGCGGTCGGTGAATACGGCTCGGTGATCTTCATCGCCGGCAATCTGCCCAACGTCTCCGAGATCGCGCCGCTCTTGATCGTGATACGCCTGTCCGAATTCCGTTACGCCGATGCGACCGCGATTGCGGTGGTCATGCTGGTCGTCTCCTTCGTCATCATCTTCGCGGTCAATCGGCTCCAGCGCTGGGCGCGGAGCCGGATCCCGGCACGCTGAGGGCGGATCATGACGATGCAGATCGCAGATTCCGTGTCGCTCTCGGCCTCCGACTCGAAGGCACGCGCGCACGCGGCAGCAGCGCGGAACAATTTGCGCACCGAGCCGCGCCCGGTCCGCATCGCCATCATCACGCTGGCGGTGCTGTTTCTCACCGTCTTCGTCGTGCTGCCGCTCGTCGTCGTGTTCGCGCAGGCATTCTCGCGCGGCATCCTCGCCTATTTCGCCGCGCTCGCCGAGCCGGAGGCGATGGCGGCGATCAAGCTGACGTTGATCGTCGCGGCGATCTCCGTCGGACTCAATCTGGTGTTCGGCCTCGTCGCCGCCTGGGCGATTGCAAAATTCGAGTTCCCGGGCAAGACCATCCTGATCACGCTGATCGACCTGCCGTTCTCGGTCAGCCCGGTGATCTCGGGCCTCGTCTTCGTGCTGCTGTTCGGCGCGCAAGGCTATTTCGGCAGCTGGCTGCGCGACCACGACATCCAGATCCTGTTCGCGGTGCCCGGCATCGCACTCGCCACCACCTTCGTGACGTTCCCGTTCGTGGCGCGCGCGCTGATCCCCCTGATGCAGGAGCAGGGCACGCAGGAGGAGGAGGCCGCGATCTCGCTCGGCGCTTCCGCCCTGCAGACCTTCTTCCGCGTCACCCTGCCCAACATCAAATGGGGCGTGCTCTACGGCGTCCTGCTCTGCAACGCGCGCGCGATGGGCGAGTTCGGTGCGGTCTCGGTCGTCTCCGGCCACATCCGCGGCGAGACCAACACCATGCCGCTCTTGGTCGAGATCCTCTACAACGAATACCAGTTCGTCGCCGCTTTCGCGATCGCCTCGCTGCTCGCAATGCTTGCGCTGATCACGCTCATCGCAAAAACCGTTCTCGAACGTCATCTCGACGAAGGACAAGACGCCAGTGACGATTGAAGTCAGGAATCTCGTCAAGAAATTCGGCAGCTTTGCCGCTCTCGACGGCGTCGACCTCAAGGTCGACAACGGCGAATTGCTGGCGTTGCTCGGCCCCTCCGGCTCCGGCAAGACCACCTTGCTGCGGATCATCGCCGGCCTCGACTGGCCGGACTCGGGCGAAGTCTCCTTCAACGGCGAGGACGCGCTGGCACAAGGCGCCCGCGAGCGCCACGTCGGCTTCGTCTTTCAGCACTATGCGCTGTTCCGCCACATGACGGTGTTCGAGAACGTTGCCTTCGGCCTCCGCGTGCAGCCGCGCGCGGTCCGAAAGGACGAGGCCGCAATCCGCTCGCGCGTCAAGGAGCTGCTCGATCTGGTGCAGCTCGACTGGCTCTCCGACCGCTATCCCAGCCAGCTCTCCGGCGGCCAGCGCCAGCGCATCGCGCTCGCCCGCGCGCTCGCGATCGAGCCGCGCATCCTCCTGCTCGACGAGCCCTTCGGCGCGCTGGATGCCAAGGTGCGCAAGGAGCTGCGCAAATGGCTGCGCTCGCTGCATCACGAGATTAACGTCACCTCGATCTTCGTCACCCATGACCAGGAGGAGGCGCTGGAAGTCGCCAACCGCGTCGTGGTGATGGACAAGGGCAAGATCGAGCAGATCGGCTCGCCCGACGATGTCTACGACAATCCGGCGACGGCTTTCGTGCACGGCTTCATCGGCGAATCCATCGTGCTGCCGATCCAGATCGGCGATGGCGCGGTCCGGCTCGGGGACCGGCCGCTCGATCTGGCCGCCGAAGGACTTGCGCCTGGCGCGTCAAAGCTGTTCGTGCGGCGACACGACATGCTGGTCGGCCCGCCCGGCAGCGGCGCCTTCGAGGGCGCGGTTCAGCACGTCCGCAATTTCGGCCCGGTGCAGCGGGCGGAGGTGGCCCTCTTGGGCGGCGAGACCATCGAGATCGACGCCCCCCGCGACAAGGAACTGCGTGCCGGCGACACGATCGGTCTCAATCCCCGCCGCTACCGGATATTTGCGGGCTGAAATGCCCGTCATTCCGGGACGCGCACAGCGCGAACCCGGAATCTCGAGCTGGTAGCGTAAGATTCTCAGGTGCGCCGTGGCGCACCAGAGCTCAGTGCTGCGCATTGCCCCGGAATGACAGGAAGCATTTTCCTCAAAATTCACCTTTCAGCCATTGTTGGTATGCAACAACGGCCCCGCATTTGGGGGCCCCGATTCATGCGCGCTGCGGCCGCAATTCTCATCATGTTGCTGCTCGCCGGCTGTGCCGGCAACGAAGCACCGGTCCAGCAGCCGTCGATGTATGCCGACATGGCGGTTCCGGGCTCCAAGCTCGACGTCCAGGCGGCGGCGATCATGATCTCGCAATACCGCCAGAACAACGGGCTCGGCACGGTCGTGGTCGACCCGGATTTGACTCGGCTCGCCGAATCCCAGTCGGGCGCGATGGCGGCGGCCAACAAGATGGACCACGACGTCCGCGCGCCGCTGGCCAAGCGTCTGGCCTCTGGCGGTTATCCTGCCAACGTGGCGGTCGAGAACATCTCGGCCGGCTATCATACGTTGGCGGAAGCGTTTTCCGGCTGGCGCGACTCGCCTCCGCACCGCGCCAACATGCTCAGGAGCGGTGTCACAAAATTAGGCATCGCGGCGAGCTATGCTCCAGGCACCAAATACAAGGTGTTCTGGACCATGATCCTGGCCTCGACGGAGCCGCGATAAGCCAGACTTGATCCCGGGATGCATTGACGCCGCGGCGGAGTGTCGCCACGGTGGCTATCCTTTTGCTATTGTTCCCGTATGACCGATCATAGTCCGGAAACCGCAACAATCCCCACGAATGCGCAGCGCGTCCTGGTCCTCCAGGGCGGCGGCGCGCTCGGCTCGTACCAGGCTGGCGCCTTCCAGGCGCTGTGCGGCTATGGCTTCGATCCGGAATGGGTGGCCGGCATCTCGATCGGTGCGGTCAATGCCGCCATCATCGCCGGCAATGAGGGCCAGACGCGCGTCAAGCGGCTCAAGGAATTCTGGGAAATGGTGTCGGCCCCGGTGCCGTGGAAGCCGGTCGGCAAGAGCGACCACAGCCGCGAGCTGTTCAATTCCACCAGTGCTGCGCTGATCGCGACCTTCGGCGTGCCCGGCTTCTTCACGCCGCGCATTCCGCCGGCGCCGCTGTGGCCGCCGGGGCATCCCGAGGCGGAAAGCTATTACGATACCTCGCCGCTGAAGAAGACGCTGGAGCGTCTCGTCGATTTCGACCGCATCAACGATCTGAAGACGCGCCTGTCGGTCGGCGCGGTCGGCGTCACCTCGGGCAATTTCAAATATTTCGACAATTACGAGTTCAAGAAGCTCGGCAAGAAGATCGGCCCCGAGCACATCATGGCCTCCGGCGCGCTGCCGCCGGGATTTCCCTCCGTCGTCATCGACGGCGAGCATTATTGGGACGGCGGCATCGCCTCCAACACCCCGCTCGACTACGTGCTCGATGCCGAGGTCGTACGCGACATGCTGATCTTCCAGGTCGATTTGTTTTCCGCGCGCGGCGAACTGCCGAATTCGCTGCTGGAGGCCGCCGAGCGCGAGAAGGACATCCGCTATTCCAGCCGCACGCGGATGAACACCGACAAGAACAAGCAGCTGCACAACGCCCGCAGGGCGGTGCGCGATCTGATCGGCAAATTGCCGGACTATCTCAAGAACGATCCTTCCGTCGAATTCCTGGCGAAAGTGTCGCGCGAAAGCACCGTCACCGTGGTGCATCTGATTTACCGCAGCAAGAACTACGAATCCTCGTCCAAGGACTACGATTTCTCGCACGTCGCGATGGTCGAGCATTGGGAAGCCGGCGTGCGCGACGTGCACCTGTCGATGCGCCACAAGGACTGGCTGGAGCGGCCGCAGTCCGGCGAGACCATGGTGACCTACGATCTCACGGGGGACGTCACCGCGCCCCCGGCAAAAAGGAGTGAATAGAATGGGTACTCTGTCAGGCAAGAACGCCGTCGTGACCGGATCGACCAGCGGCATCGGGCTCGCCTATGCGCGCGCCTTCGCCGCCGCCGGTGCCAATGTCGTCATCAACGGTTTCGGCGCGCCGGAGGACATCGAAAAGGAGCGCGCCAAGATCGAATCCGATTTCGGCGTGAAGGCGGCCTACTCGCCCGCCGACATGACCAAGCCCGCCGAGATCGCCGGCATGATCGCGCTCGGCGAGAAGTCGTTCGGCTCGGTCGACATCCTCGTCAACAATGCCGGCATCCAGTTCGTCTCGCCGATCGAGGATTTCCCGCCGGAGAAGTGGGACCAGATCATCGCGATCAATCTGTCCTCGGCCTTCCACGCCATCCGCGCCGCGGTGCCCGGCATGAAGAAGAAGGGTTGGGGACGCATCATCAACACGGCGTCGGCGCACTCGCTGGTCGCCTCGCCCTTCAAGTCGGCTTACGTCTCGGCCAAGCACGGCATTGCCGGCCTCACCAAGACCGTGGCGCTGGAAGTCGCGACCCACAAGATCACCTGCAACTGCATCAGCCCGGGCTATGTCTGGACCCCGCTGGTCGAGAAGCAGATCCCCGACACGATGAAGGCGCGCAATCTGACGCGCGAGCAGGTCATCAACGACGTGCTGCTCGATGCACAGCCGACCAAGGAGTTCGTCACCTCCGAGCAGGTCGCCGCGCTCGCCCTGTTCCTGTGCAGCGACGACGCCGCGCAGATCACCGGCACCAACCTCTCGATCGACGGGGGCTGGACCGCGGAGTAGTTCGCGCCGACCTGACAACTCTCGGTCATGCCCCGCGAAGGCGGGGCATCCAGTACACCGCGGCCTCTCGGTTAATCACAACCGCCTCGGAGTACTGGATCGCCCGGTCAAGGCCGGGCGATGACAGTGAGAGTGGAGCGGCGTTTTTCGATCGTCGCCTATTTGCCGAACGCCAGCACGTGCAGCCCCAGCCGCTGCCGCACGATCCAGAACAGCAGCACGGTCTCGAAGCTCAGCGAGATCGAGGTCGCAGCCGCCGCGCCGTGGCCGCCATAGCGCGGCACCAGCGCAATGCAGAGCACGACATTCATCACGAAGGCCAGCGCGTAAGCCAGCGCGCAGATCCTCTGCTGGCCGAGCATGTTGAGCAGGCGCTCTACCGGGCCGATGGCGGCGCGCACGACGAGGCCGATCGCGGCCACGAACATGATGTCGTAGCCGATCACGAATTGCGGCCCGAACAGCCACAGCAGCGGCTTGCCGAGCGCGAGCAGCACGATGGTCGCCGCCAGCGACGGCCAGAACGTCCAGTTGATGGCGTGCGCGACGTAGGCCGACAGGCGCGCCTTGTCGCCGCTGGCATTGTATTCGGCGAAGCGATGCGCGGTCGTCGCGGACATCGCGTAGTGGATGAACGAGACCAGCGCCAGCGTCTTCACCACGGCGAAATAGACGCCGACCTCGTCCGAGGGACGGAATTGCTGCAGCACCAGCACGTCGGTGTAGGACAAGAGCAGGTAGAAGCTCTCGACCAGCAGGATCGGCAGCGAGACGGCGAGCCAGCCCTTGACGTCATAGGCCTTCGGTCCCGGTGTGATGTGATCGGCGAGCTTGCGGTTCAGCACCACCATCTGCCCGGCCATCGCGATCCATACCGCGCCAAAGCTCGCCACCATCGCGGCGACCGCGCCGAGATGATAGCCGAGCAGGAAGGCGAATGCCGTGATGCCGATGATCAGCGCCTGGCGGATGATGAATTGCGGCATCAGGCCGAGCTGCATCCAGTCGTGCGAGCGCGCGATGCCGTCCTGGGTGTTGGCGACGACAAAAGCGGGCAGCGTCATGCAGCCGATATAGAGCGGCAGCACCTCGGCCGGATCGATCCAGGGCGACAGCAATTTGACGATGCCGGCAAGGCCGAGCGATACCAGCGTGGACACGGCAAAAGTCAGCCAGCGGCTGCCGGAGAGGAAACCGCGCAGCAGCGCGTGCGCGCCGCTGGCGCGGTACTCCGGAATGATTTTTTGTGCGGAGGCCGAGATGCCGAAATCCATCATGCTGCCGAGCAGCAGCACCCAGGTCCAGACATAGACGTAGATGCCGTAATCGGACGTGCCCATCCAGCGCGCGAGCAGCACCTGCGAGACATAAGCGAGGCCGGCGCTGATGACGCGGATGATGAAGATGGTGCCGGCGAGCCGTCGCGTCAGCGACGCCTCGCTCGATCCGCCCGCGAGCTTGGCGCGCAGCCGCGCGACCAGCCCGGCCGGTCCGGTCGTTGCGGGTGGTGCATCCATCACGGCCAATTCGAAGAATCCCCTGGGCGACCTGCAGCGGCAGGTGAGGGAATTAGCAACCATTCGTTAAGATTCGGTTGGGCGGCTATTCCATGCTCGGTGTCGTCCCGGACAAGCGCGCCTCAAGCGCGCGCCGATCCGGGATCCATAGCCCCAGGGAGAAGTTATCTGGCCGGCTCGTAACCACGAGTCTTCGCCACATCCAAACCTGTGGTTATGGGGCCCGGGCTCGCGCTTCGCGCGCCCCGGGACGACAGCTGATTGTGGAGAGGGAGCCCGGCAACTCACTCGCGCTAACCGGGCCTCACTCCAAATTCGTATTGAACTCGTACGCCTTCTCCGGCCCGACCAGCGTCAACTTCAGCGCGGCGCCCTCGGGCTTGGCGCCCGGCGGCAATCCATCGAGCTCGAACGAGAAGCGCATGACGCCCGGCGGGCCGTGCTGCACCGGCGCCGGAATCGGTAGCGCCCAATCGGGTGTCGGGCCTTCCACGAACAGATTGACCTTGCGGCTGTCCGGCGTCACCACGTCGACCACCACGTTCTTGGGGCCGTCACGCTTGACGTCGCGAATGGTGAGCGGATTGGGGTCGCCGATATTGGCGGGCTTCGGCACGGTATCGAGCGCCGCACGCAAGTTCGCATCCTCGGTCGAGGCGACGCTGTTGAAGCCGAGCTCGGCGCTGGCCTCCACGGGAATGCAGAGCTTCTCGCACACCGCATAGTTGATCTCGGCGCGCAGGGTCACCGGCTTGTCCGCGGCCTTGGCGACGATGCGCAGGGGTAGCACGACCTGGTCGCGATAGCCGATCGAATGGCCGCCCGCGCCATCGTCGAACTTCAGCGGTGCCGGCCACATCACCGTCACCGCTTCGACATTATCGGACTTGGAGAAGTCGAACCGGGGTGGAACGCCGGAATCGCCGGGCGACCGCCAGTAGGTCTTCCACCCGGGCTGCAGCTGGAAAGCAATACCGCCGAGCAGCACCGCGCCGCTGCGCGATCCCGCCACTAGCCGCACCGCGGAATGTCCATCGCGCTGCCAGGGCGATGCGTCATCGGCACGGGCCGCGATGGCCAAGGACGAGGCGAGCAGGGTTGTCGCGACGCCAATCGCCGCACGCAGGGGAACAATGCTGGACATGGCACGTCTTTACAGGGTGGCCCCGGGCCAAACCATTGAATTGCTTGTGATGGATGCACTCGAATCAGGTCGCCGCAAGCCTTGATTTGACAGCCGCCCGGCCCGACATCAGGATAGGAATTGAAACCGGAGTGCTTGAGCGATGGCTGCCACAGGCAAGAGGACGGGCGAAAGCCCCCGCAGCTCGGGCGCCGCGCTGCCCAGTTCGGGCGGCTATCTCGACGGCCGGCTCCTGATCGCAATGCCCGTGATGGGCGATTCCCGCTTCGAGCGCTCGGTGATCTATCTTTGCGCCCATTCGGCGGAGGGAGCGATGGGCATCATCGTGAACCATCCCGCCGGCAGCATCGATTTCCCCGAGCTCTTGCAGCAGCTCGGCATCATCAAGAAGGGCGAGCACATCAAGCTGCCGGAGAACGCCGAAAGCATGAAGGTGCTGCGGGGCGGTCCGGTCGACACGGGGCGCGGCTTCGTGCTGCATTCCAGCGACTTCTACATCGAGAATGCGACCCTGCGGATCGATGAGGGCGTCTGCCTGACCGCGACGGTCGACATCCTGCGGGCGATCGCGAACGGCTCCGGTCCCAAGCACGCCATCCTCGCGCTCGGCTATGCCGGCTGGGCGCCCGGCCAGCTCGAGACCGAGATCCAGAGCAACGGCTGGCTGCATTGCGACGCGGATGCGGATCTGATTTTCGGCGACGACGTCGACGACAAATATAACCGCGCCTTGCAGAAAATCGGCATCGATCCCGGCATGCTCTCGAACGAGGCCGGGCACGCGTAGCGTTAGTGTTCCGCTGTGTTCGTCCCACCCTACCTCTGTCGTCGCCGGGTCAAGCCGGGCGATGACACCGGTTGCTGAGGCGCTGTGCCCCGCTACTCCGCCGCCTGCTGCTGCACCGTCGGCTCGGTGCCCGCCACCGTTGCCCGGCGCATGTCGCGGGGCTGGGACTGGTCGTAGCGGCGGACGCGGTGCATGGTCTGGCGGTTGTCCCACATCACGAGGTCATGCAGCTTCCATTTGTGCACGTAGACAAACTCAGGCTGTGTGGCGTGCTCGTTCAGATCGCGCAGCAATAGCCGCCCCTCGGGCACGCTCATGCCGACGACCTTGCCGGCATGCGATGACAGATACAGCGACTTGCGGCGATGCACGGGGTGCGTGCGCACCAGCCGTTGCAGCACCGGCTTGAACATCTCCTTCTCTTCGTCGGTGTATTCGGTGAAGCCGAGCGATCCCCGCGAATACATCAGCGAATGCTCGCAGACGAGGTCCTCGATCTCCGCCTTGGTCTCGTCGTCGAGCGCGTCATAGGCCGCTCGCATGTCGGCGAATTCGGTGTTACCGCCTTTCGGGTTGACGACGCGCGCCGACAGCAGCGAGAACTTTGCGGGAATAGGGCGGAACGAGCTGTCGGAGTGCCACAGGCAATTGCCGAGGTTGAACAAATTGGCGCGGCTGTCCTTCGGCAGCGGCTTGCCGTCCTTGCCGAGGTTGGAGACGTCGTTCAGGCCCGAGGTGAGGCGGTATTCATCCGCCTTGGTGATGTTGCCGCCGCGCGCGTCCTCGCGCTGGCCGAAATTCAGCGCGAACGCCATCTGCTGCTCGTCGGTGATGTCCTGATCGTGGAAGACCAGCACGGCGTACTTGTCCATGGCGGCCTCGATCTCGCGCGCCTGATCCGGCGTGAGCGGCTTGCGCAAGTCGAGGCCTGATACCTCGCCGACGAAATGTTTCTGAAGCTGCCGGATGGCGATGGTCATGGCGTTCCTCCCGCATCGACGAGCGGTTTCCCCGCTCTGTTTGTGGAAAAAAAATGACTCCCGCATCCGGCGATGTCAACGCGCCGCGCGCATAGCTCTCACGCGTTCCGCGCCATCAGCCCGCCGTCGACCGGGATCACCGCGCCGGTGAGGAAGGACGCCGCGGGCAGGCACAGGCTCAGCGTCATATGCGCGACCTCCTCAGGGTCGGCGTAACGGCCGAGTGCGGTGCGGCGCTTGGCGTAGATGGTCTTGTGCTCCTCCGGGATGCGGTCGGTGATTCCCGTGCGGATCGGTCCGGGGCAGATGCAGTTGACGGTGATGCCCTCGCGCCCGAGCTCCACCGCCAGCGAGCGGGTGAGGCTCACAACGCCACCCTTCGCGGCCGAATACGGGCTGTGCAAGGCGGTGGCGCCGAGCGCCTCGGTCGAGGCGATATTGACGATGCGCGGGCTCCTCGACTTGCGCAAGTGGGGCAGCGCGGCGCGGATGATGCGCGGATGCGCCGTCAGCATCACGGCGATGCCCTTTGCCCAGGCGTCCTCGTAGGCCTCATCGTCGATCGCGACACGCAACGAGATGCCGGCATTGTTGACGACGATGTCGAGGGCGCCGAAATGCGCGGCGATGTCGCCGACCACACGCTTGATCTCGCCGCCGTCGGCGACGTCGAGTTTCCACGCTCTTGCCGCACCACCGCCCGCCGCAATCTCGCTGGCGACGACATGCGCGCCCTGCTCGTCGAAATCCGTGACGGCGACGTTCGCACCTTCGTTTCCGAACACGCGCGCGGTGGCGCGCCCCATGCCGCTGGCCGCGCCGGTGACGAGCACGGTGAGGCCCTTCACGGACCGGCTGAGCTCCCTGAAGTCGGACATGCTGTTTCCTCGCGCCGAGCTGGTTCTTGTTATGATTGACAAGGCTGGCATCGATCCGCAGACAGGTCAAACAAGCAGACAACAACAGGGGAGGCCGAGAATGGCAAACGAGCTCGATTTCTCAGGCAAGCAGGTGCTGGTGGTCGGCGGTTCCAGCGGCATCGGCAACGGCATCGCGCAGGCCTTTCGCGCCAAGGGCGCAACAGTTGCGGTTTGCGGCACGCGTGCTCACGCAGCGGAATATTCAGCCGACGAAGGCTCCGATCTCGAAGGTCTTGCTTACGCGCAGCTCGATGTCGGAAACCCCGGCGCGATCGAAGCATTCAAGCCGTCGTTCGATCGTCTCGACATCCTGGTGCTCGCGCAGGGCGCTGTGATCTACCGCCGCGGCGAATTCGAGATGGCGGGTTTCCGCAAGGTCGTCGAGGTCAACCTGATGAGCCTGATGGCCTGCGCGATGCGCTTTCATTCCATGTTGCGGGACGCGAATGGCGCGCTGATCATCGTGTCCTCGACGGCGGCCTATCATTCCACCATGGGCAATCCGGCCTACAACGCCTCGAAGACCGGTGCGGTCGGATTGACGCGGACGCTGGGCGAGGCCTGGGCCGAGGACGGCATCCGCGTCAACGGCATCGCGCCAGGGCTCGTCGACACCAAGATGACAAAGGTGACGACTGACAATCCGAAGCGGCTGGAAAGCGCGCTCGCGCGCATCCCGCTGCGGCGATTGGGCACGCCGGCCGACATGGCGGGTGCGGCGCTGTTCCTGGCCTCGCCGCTGTCGTCCTACATCATCGGCCAGACGCTCGTCGTCGATGGCGGCCTCATTCTGTAGGCCAAGATTCTGTAGGCAGCGCCAAGGAACCGCGCTGCGTCTGATCGGTTACTTCGGCTGACCACCGAGGAGGATCATCATGGACACGGATCGGATTGTTGGATCGGCAAAGGAATATGCCGGACGCGCGGAAGGCGCGATCGGAGACATGGCAGGCGATGCCAAGACGCAGGCATCGGGCAAGGCGCGGGAAGCCGCGGGCACGGTGCAGAATCTCTACGGTCAGGCCAAGGATGCCGTGCGCGACGCCACGGACACTGCCGCGGGCTATGCCAAGGATGCCTATGAGAATAGTGGCGAGACTTTCCGCGACGGCTCGAAGGCCATCGCGCAGAAGGTGCAGGACAACCCGCTCGGCGCGCTGCTGGTTGCCGGCGGCATCGGCTTCGCGCTGGCGCTTCTGATGTCGCGTCCCGCCCGTCGTCCGCCGTCACGCTGGCGCTATTACGGCTGATTCTATCTGCGCATTGCTCTCGTGCCCCGGACGCAATGCGGCGCGTAACGCCGCGTTGCTAAGCCGGGGCCCATCTTTTTGAACTAGATGCTGGGTCCCGGCTCTGCGTCGCATCACCAAGAGGTGCTGCGCCGCGTCCGGGACACGAAACCTCAACTTGTTACCGGAACACTTCCGCCGACCGCCCGACATTGGCCGGCGGCCGCGGGATCGCGGGGGGCGGATTCGGATTGCGCGGTCCGGGCCCCGGCGCCAACTGGCGTGGGGCCGGCGGGGGCTGCGGCGAGCCGAAGCCGAAGAAATCCCTGAATGACGGCGTTGCCTGGGCCGGCTGTTGTGGCGGGAGCTGCGGCTTCTTCGGCGCGAGCTTTGGCGGCGCGATCGCGGCGGCCGCGCCCGGTGCGCCCTGAGCCGCCCCGCCGTCCGGCGTCGTTGCCGCCATCGGCGTATCGCCCTTGGCCTGCTCGCGGCCGACTTCCCGGCGCGGCCAGGCATAATCGTCGGCACGGCCGGCCGGGGCTGCCAGCGGCTCCCCCTTCACCATGGTCTTGGCGGCGAGTGCATCGACCGCGGCGGGACGCGTGCCTGGTCCGCCCAGCAATTGATCGGTCGAGATCGAGGCTGCAACCAGCGGCACGATCGGCCCGGCCAGCGGTCGCGGCGCGGGCTTGCCCGGCTCGGCGCTGGTGTCGGGCGTCGCAGGCTCGCTCGGCAGCGCGATCGGGCCGGAGCGTCCTGCAAGCAGGCGCGTGATCTCGCGCTCGACATAATGCGCGAGCTTGCGCGCGCCGGCCTTGGTGAAATAGACGCCGTCGGAGCTGCGGAGCTGGCGGATCTGGCCTTCGAAGTCCGGGCCCTTCTGCAGGAAGCGGCCGGCTTCGTCGACGAAGCCGTCCCACACGTCGACATAGGTGATGCCGGCTTTGGCCGCGCCCTCACGGTAGAGCGAATCCAGGAACAGCGTGTCCGCGGTGCCCTTCGGTCCACGAACTGCGGGCAGGCCGACCCAGAGCACCGGCACGCCCTTGGCCTTGAGCACGCCCGCGAGCTCCTCGATCTTCTTGCCGTAGAGCTCGACCCAGCGCTCGTCGCGGAATTCGTAGAGGCCGTTCGGGTTGCGCGCGGTCTTTTCCGGCGCGGCCGCCGGCGTGTCGGCGTTGTCGGCGTCGTCCTGCGGCAGGTCGGCATCGGCAGGCTTGTCATCCGGCTTGGCGGCGGTGTCGGGCTTGGCATCGCCGGGCTTCGCCGGTTGCTTGGCGCGCGCACCCTTGTCGTTCTTCTTGTCCTTCTCCGCGGCCGCCTTGTCGGGTTTGTCGGCGGCCGGCTCGCGGATCGCGACGCGGTCGTTGAGGCCGAGCATGACGACGATCACGTCGGGCTTCTCGGTCTCCAGAATGCCCTTGGCCGCTGCGGCCCAATCCGCGGGCTCGCCCTTCGGCTGGTACTTGATCAGGCCGGACGTGGTCTTGTGCTTGCGGATCACGCCCATGTCGGGCTGCTCTGCGTATGCGTCTTCCAAGCCATAGGCGAGCCAGTCGGCCATGGCATCGCCGATCACCAGCACGTTCTTCTCAGGAATGGTGTCGCGCTTGGCGGGTGCCGGCGCGCGCGAAAAATCCTGTCGCGGCGCCTGCGGCGGCTGCTGCTGGAATGGTGTGAAGAAGTCGCCGCCGAACCAGCCGCCACCTCCGCCGCCCCGTGGTGGCGGGGGTGGGGCCGAACGCTGCGGCGGGCCGCCGAAGCCGGGGAAGTTGAAGAACTGCGCCGAAGCCGGTGCCGCCACCGATACCAGGATCGCAAGCGCCGTCCCCAGCGCGATCAACGGGCCGGTCTCGGTCAGCGCCTTGAACAGGGACTTCTTCGACATGCGATCTCGGGCACGCGCAATAGGGGATCGGAGCTAGCTCGATATAATAACGGAATCAGGCGCCAAACGGGCAAATTCCATCGCAGATTCTTGTCCATAGACCGGGGAACACCAGTCCCGGTCAAGGCTATCAGCCAAAATCCGCCTTCAAGGTTACTTCAGAGGCGATTTTACTGCCCCCGCAGCCGGTCCAGCACGTCGGACGAGGCAAAACCGTCCGCGGGGACCCCGATTGAGGCCTGGAAGTTGCGCAAGGCTTCCCTGGTCTGGCCGCCGAACTGGCCGTCCGGCGTGCCCTTGTAGAAGCCGCGCTGGGCCAGCAGCTGCTGCAGCTCCAGCCGCTCGGTGCGCGACAATTCGCGCTCCTGGCGCGGCCAGGGCTGCACGAAAGGCTGTCCCCCGCGCAGGCGGTCGGCGAAATGGCCGATCGCCAGCGCATAGGCTTCGGCCGGATTGTACTTCATGATGACGCGGTAATTCTGCAGCATCAAAAAGCCCGGTCCCTGCGCGCCGGCCGGTGCCAGCAGATAGGCTTTCTCCGCCGGGTGCGGGAAGGGCTGGTTGTTCGGACGCTTGAGCCCGAGCTTCTCCCATTGCGCGATCGGCATCGCCTTGGCGCGGTCGGCCAGCATGTAGTTGAAGCCTTGCGGCACCACGACCTCGTAGCCCCAGGTCTGGCCGGTCTGCCAGCCGTCCTTCTTCAGATTGTTGGCGGTCGACGCAATCAGGTCGGTCGGATTGTCGACGACGTCGCGCCGGCCGTCGCCATCGCCGTCCACCGCGAAGCGCTTGAACGCGGTCGGCATGAACTGGGTCGGGCCGAACGCGCCGGCCCAGGAGCCGCGCAGCTGCTCCGGACGCAGATCGCCGCGGTTGAGGATCTCCAGCGCGGAGAGGAACTCGTCCTTGAAATAGGCCTGGCGGCGGCCGATGCAGGCGAGCGTCGCGGTCGATTGCAGCACGCTGCGGTCGCCCATCTGCGTCGAGTAATTGGACTCGATGCCCCAGATCGAGGCGATGATGTAGCGGTCGACGCCGGTGGCCTTTTCGGTGGCGTCGAACTGCGCCTTGTACTTGGCGAGGATCTCGCGGCCCTTGGCGAGGCGGTTGTCGTTCACCAGGATGTCGAGATAGTCCCAGATCGACTTGGTGAACTCCGGCTGCGAATCCATGAGGTCCATGATGCGCAGGTCGGGCGAGAGTCCGGCGGTGAAGCGCTGAAAGTTCTCCTGCGTGACGCCGCGCCGTGCGGCATCGGGCCACATCGCAGCGACGCAATTGTTGAAGTTGCCGGCAGCCTCGCGGATCGCGGCAGCCGTCATCAAGGGATGGCCGGAGGCGCCGTCCTCGCCGCTCCAGGGCAATGCTCCCGCCGGCGCGCCGCTCGGGCCAGGCGAGGGTTGCACTGGTGCCGGGTTCGATCCGGAGAAGATGCCGCCGAACAGGTTGGACAGGCCGTTCTGCGCCTGAGCGTGCGCGCCCGCCGGCAGCAGCAAAGCAGCCGCAACGACTGCTCCGCCAGCCCGTCTCGCCAGTCCTGCCATTGATTGCATCATATCCCACCCGTCGGCCTGAAAACTTGCCACAGGAGGCCTGGTTAGCGTTGCCAATAGCTTAACAAAGGTGAAATTTTGGTGGCGGCCTTTTTCTTAACTCTGTCGGGGTGAGGCCCCAGATCCGCCTTTGTTGGCGGCTGCAAACAGGCTAGCAAGAATGCCATTGCTCCCGTCCCATGTGCCCCAAGGTATTCGATCGATCCCATGAAGATTCGCAAAGCCGTATTCCCCGTCGCCGGTCTCGGCACCCGCGTTCTGCCTGCCACCAAGGCGATGCCGAAGGAAATGCTGACCATCGTCGACAAGCCCCTGATCCAGTACGTCTATGACGAGGCGAAGGAAGCCGGCATCGAGCACTTCGTCTTCGTCACCGGCCGCAACAAGTCTGTCATCGAGGATCATTTCGACCGGATGTTCGAGCTCGACTCGACGCTGGCCGCGCGCGGCAAGAAGGCCGAGCAGGACATCCTGGCGCAGAACCAGCCCGAAGCCGGCGCGGTCAGCTTCACCCGGCAGCAGGCGCCGCTCGGCCTCGGCCACGCGGTCTGGTGCGCGCGCGACATCGTCGGCAATGAGCCGTTCGCCGTGGTGCTGCCGGACGAGCTCGTGCTCAACACGCCGGGCTGCCTGAAGCAGATGATCGAGATGGCGTCCTCGCTCGGCGAGAAATCCAATCTGATCGCGGTCGAGGCGGTGCCCGATCACCTGACCCACCAATATGGCATCTGCGGCGTCGGCAAGCGCAACGGCAAGATGTTCGAGGTCGACGGCATGGTCGAGAAGCCGGCCAAGGGCACCGCGCCCTCCAACCTCTCGATCACCGGCCGTTACATCCTGCAGCCGGAGATCTTCAAGATCCTGGAGACCCAGGAGCGCGGCGCCGGCGGCGAGATCCAGCTCACCGACGCCATGATCGGGCTTGCCAAGACGCAGAAATTCTACGGCGTCGAGTTCGAGGGCGAGCGCCATGATTGCGGCTCCAAGCCCGGCTTCCTGCGCGCCAACATCGCCTACGGCTTGAAGCGCCCGGAACTGCGCGACGGCCTGATCGCGGAGATGAAGAAGTATCTGGGGCAGTGACATCGAAGGCGGACGCCTTCGATGTCATCCCGGGATGGTCCGCAGGACCAGACCTCAGATGCGCAATTGCGCATCGGGGGATCTCGAGGTTCCGGGTTCGATGCTTCGCATCGCCCCGGAACGACAGTGTAAATCACGCCACCAGCGACAGCTGCGGCAGGCTCGCCACCACCGACTGGTTGCGTCCGCCGGCCTTGGCGGCATAGAGCGCCTTGTCGGCGGCGGCAACCAGCATCGGCCAGTCCATGCCGGCGGCGGGAACGAGGCTGGCGATGCCGCAGGACACCGTCGACATCGCCTGCTCGTCGGACCAGCCCTGCACCTTGAGGCGGATCGTCTCCGCCACCTTGAAGGCATCGGCGGCCGAGGTGCTCGGCAGCAGCACCGCGAATTCCTCGCCGCCATAGCGCGCCGCGCAATCGCCGGCGCGGCTCACCGAATCGGAAATGCAGATGGCGATGCCGACCAGCACCTGGTCGCCGGCCTGATGGCCGAACGTGTCGTTGTAGGCCTTGAAATGATCGGCATCGATCATGAGCAGCGCGATCGGCGCCTTCTGGCGCATGGCGCGCCGCCATTCGGTGTCGATGACGGAATCGAACTTGCGGCGGTTCTTCAGGCCGGTGAGCGCGTCCGTCGTCGCCATCTCCTCGAGCTTGCGCTCGGCCTCGGCGCGCCGGCCGATCTCGCGCGCGAGCACGAGCGTCGATCCCAGCACGAACAGGGCGAGCGCCAGCACCACGGCGCCGATACGGAGCGCCTCCTTCTGCCAGAGCGCGAACACCGCGGCCAAAGGTTTGCCGGCGACCACGAACAGCGGTCCGCTGTTCTTGCTGCGGACGTAGAGTCGCGGCGTCGAATCGACCGGGCCCTGCCCCGAATAGGAGGCGCCGACCCTGAGATTGTCGGCCTTCCAGGTGCGGCGATCGTTCAGGTTCGTGCCGATGACGTCGAGATCGAATGGCCGCCGCATGATGATGGTGCGGTCGCGCTTGAGCACGGTGATGGTGTCGTCGGGGTCGAGGTTGAGCCGATCGAACAATTCGTGGAAATAGCTGAACCGGATCGAGCCGGCGACGACGCCCATGAAGCCGCCGTGCGCGTCGCTGATGCGGCGGCTCAGCACGATCGAGTAGGCGCCGCGAAACAGCATGGGGCGGCTGATGAACATCTGCCCGTCGGGATTGTCCCGGTGAACCCTGAAATAGTCCTCGTCGCTGCGGTCCTCCGGCAGCGGATCGAGCGTGGAGGCATCGATGGTCAGCCGGCCCTCGGCGTCGAACACCTGGATGGCGCCGAAATGCCTGGCGGTGGTCGCATGGTCGAACAGGATCAGGTGACGGATCGGCTTGGAGACCGTCGCCAGCTCGGGCAGCAGCATGTTGCTGGCGACCGCCTTCAGCGACAAATCGTAGATTTCGACGTTGCGGCTGACGTCGGACTCGATCGTGGTCGCGAGATTCTCCAGCGTCTGGCGGGCGAGCGCCTCCTCGCCGCGGCGCATGTCGAGCATGACGTTGACGCAAATCGCGGAAAAGCCGATCACCGTCACCACGGACGAGATGATCAGCAGCTTCGTCGAAATCCGCCACGGCCGGCGGGCCGCCACGTCGCGCCATCCAGAGAACATTTGTTCCCTCCTGGTTATAGTGGATGCGCCCGAAAGCTTGCGTAGTGTTTAAGCCGCGACGGCGCTGCTGCGATGAGTTAAGAATCGGTTTATGCGGCTGACGGTTTTGAGCAGACCTGATCTTCGGCCCCGCACGAGAGGACGAGTGTGAACGACTACGACGCGTTGCGCGATTATCTGCTGCGGCAGAAGCACGAGGAGCTCGTGCTGAGCTTCGAGCAGATCGAGGAGATCATCGGCGCGGCGCTGCCGCGCGCGGCCCAGCGTGCCTCATGGTGGGACAGCCTGCGCAGCCCCGACATCCAGATGCCGCAACGCGAAGCCTGCCTCGCCGCCGGCTTCGTGGCAACGCGCATGCCGGACGGTCAGAGCGTAAGGTTCAGGAAGCAGAAGGGTGAGCGGCGGCGATAGGGCGTGTCGCACCGCTCTTACCCTCCCCTGGAGGGGGAGGGTCGGCTCATGTTGAGCGCAGCGAAATGTGAGACGGGGTGGGGTGACGGACTCTCCGCATCCAACAGTGCCCGAATGGAGAGATCACCCCACCCCGCTCGCGCTGCGCGCGATCGACCCTCCCCCTCCAGGGGAGGGTAAGAGAGCAATCAGCTCGCAGCTTCCAGCCGCACTTCCGTGAGCAGGCGCATCGCCGCGTCCGCGTCCATCGGCTCGCCGAAGGCAAAGCCTTGCGCGTATTCGCAGCCCATCTGGTAGAGCTCGACGGCGTCCGAATCCGTTTCGGCGCCTTCGGCGACGACGTCCATGCCGAGATCGTGGGCGAGCGCGATGATCGATTTCAGGATCACGGGGCGAGTGCCCCGGCTGGTGGTGCGCACGAAGGACTGGTCGATCTTGATGGTGTCGAACGGGAAGCGCTGCAGATAGGCCAGCGAGGAATGGCCGGTGCCGAAATCGTCGAGCGACAGCCCGGTGCCGAGCTCGCGGATCCGGGTCAGCATCTGGGCTGCGTGCTCCGGATTCTCCATCACCAGCGATTCCGTCAGCTCGAGCTTGAGCGTGCCGCGCGCCACCGAGGAGCGCGACAGCACGGTGCGGATGTCGTGGATCAAATCGTGGCGCAGCAGCTGCCGTGACGAGACATTGACGCTTGCGAAGATCGGCTCGCGCGAGCGCATCGCGCGCTGCCACACCGAAAGCTGCTTCGCGGTCTGGTCGAGCACGAACATGCCGAGGTCGACGATCAGGCCGGTCTCTTCCGCAATGCTGATGAACTCCGAGGGCGCCATGCGTCCGAGCTTCGGATGATCCCAGCGCGCCAGCGCCTCGAAGCCGGTGACGGAGCGATCCTCCAGCCGCACGATCGGCTGGTACAGGATCGTGATCTCCTGGCGCTCGATGGCGCGGCGCAATTCGCTCTCCAGCGTCAGGCGATCGGTCTTCCGCGCTCGCATCGCCGGCTTGTAGACGTCGATGCGGTCGCCGCCGATGCGCTTGGAATGATACATCGCCAGCTCGGCGTCCTTGATGATCTCGTCGGTGAGCTGGGTCTGCGGATCGGACAGCGCGAGGCCGATCGACGCGGTGAGGAAGATCTCGCGGTCGTTGAAGGCGATCGGGGCGCGGATGGTCTTGCGGATCGTTTCGGCGAAAGCGGTGATGCGCGCCGGGTCCTGCTCCGAGAGCAGGATCAGGCCGAACTGGTCGCCGGCCATCCGGGCCAGCGTGTCCTGCGGCTTCAGGATGCGGGTGAGACGGCGCGCCAAAGTGAGCAGGATGGAATCGCCGACCGCAATCCCGACGGAATCGTTGACCTGCTTGAAGCGGTCGAGGTCGATCACCATCAGCGTCGGCCGCAGCGTCGGCATGGTCTTGGCGAAATGCGCGACCGCACCCAGCCGGTCCATGAACAGCTTGCGGTTGGGCAGGCCGGTGAGATTGTCATGCACGGAATCGTGCAGCAGGCGCTCCTCGGCGTTACGCAGCTCGGTGACGTCGGTGAGCGTGCCGACCACGCGCGAGACCTCGCCGTCCGAGCCGACCACCGGGCGCGCCTTGAGCGCGAACCACATGAAGTGGCCGTCCGGGGTGCGCAGGCGGAAATCCTGCACCAGGCGGCCGCGGCGCTGGTCGAGCACGCTGTCGAGCGCGGCGCGGAAACGGTCCTGGTCGAGCGGATGCAGCACCTCGAGCCAGGATGCCGCCGGGCCTTCCAGCGTGCCGCGCTTCAGTCCCAGCAGGGCTTCGGTCTCGGGGCTGGTGAACACCTTGTCGGCCGAGACGTCCCAGTCCCAGATCAGGTCGCCGGAGCCGGCCAGCGCCAAAGCGCGCCGCTCGATGTCGGAGACGACGCCCGTGCTGGCACCGCCGCCGGCAAAGGCGTGCTGCATCACCGTGAAGCCGATCAGCATCACGATCAGCACGAGGCCGCCGAGCAGCGCTGGGCCGACGATGTCGTTGGTGACGGAGCCCGCCACCGTCATGCCGGCCGCGACCACCCAGACCACGAGGAGGAACCAGGTCGGGATCAAGAGCACGGCGCGGTCGAAGCCGTGGGTGGAGAGATAGACGATCAGCGCGAACCCGGCGAAGGCGATCAGCACCAGCGAGATGCGCGCGATGCCGGAGGCCACCGCCGGATCGAACAGCGCCAGCGCCACCAGCGAGCCGAGGAAGGCGAGCCAGCCGACCGTGATGTGCGAATAGCGCACGTGCCAGCGGCTGAGGTTGAGATAGGCGAACAGAAAAACCAGCAGCGTCGCCGCCAGGATCGCTTCACCCGCCGCGCGCCAGATGCGCTCGGCGTTGTTCGACATGTCGAGCACCTTGCCCCAGAAGCCGAAATCGACGCCGATATAGACCAGCACCGCCCAGGCCAGCGCAGCCGCCGCCGGGAACATGATGCTGCCCTTCACCACGAACAGGATCGTCAGCACCAGCGCCAGCAGACCCGAGATGCCGATCACGATGCCCTGGTACAGCGTGAACGAGTTGACCTTGTCCTTGTAGGCTTCCGGCTCCCACAGATAGAGCTGCGGCAGCTTGTCGGTGCGCAGCTCCGCGACGAAGGTGACGACGGCGCCGGGATCGAGCGTGATGCGGAACACGTCGGCGGTGGCGCTTTCCTGCCGTTCCGGCCGGTCGCCGATCGAGGGCGTGATGGTCGCGATGCGCGACAGGCCGAGGTCGGGCCACAGCAATCCCGAGGAGACGATGCGGTAATGCGGGGCGACGATCAGGCGGTCGAGCTGGTCGTCGGTGTTGTTGGCGAGCGCGAACACCACCCAGTTCTGCCCGCCCTCGCGGGCGCGCACCTCGATGCGGCGAACGATGCCGTCGGTGCCGGGCGCGGTGGAGACCTGGATGCGATCGGCATCGCTGCGCTGATGCTCGAGCACGCTGGTGAGGTCGATCGCGGGCGCGTCGCTACGGACGCTGACGGCGTCGAGCGCGCGCGCGGGATACGCGGCGACGAGAATCATGAGGCCCAGCGCGATGGGCGCGAGGCACCTGATCAGACGCAAGGTCAGTTCTCCGCGTTCGACGCAAACTCGTCAGTGCAAGGCAAAACTAGAAGGCGATTTCAGACCGGACCGATGTGGTTCGGTGCGTCGCGATAGATGCCACGAAAGCGAGGAAAATCAAAGGGTTTCCGGCTTGCCCTGTGGGCCGGTGGCCTAGGCCTCCAACACAATTTTGCCAATATGTGCGCTCGTTTCCATGCGCCGGTGGGCGTCGGCCGCCTTTTCCAGCGGGAAAGTGCTGTCCATCACCGGCTTGATGCGGCCTTCGCGCAAAAGCGGCATCACTTTCTGCTCGATCGCGGCCACCATCGCCGCCTTGTCCGCATTACTACGGGGGCGCAAGGTCGAGCCGGTATGGGTCAGGCGCTTGACCATGACCTTGGCGATGTTGACGCTGACCTTGGGGCCGTTGAGGGTCGCGATCTGGACGATGCGGCCGTCGACTGCGGCGGCATCATAGTTGCGATCGACATAGTCGCCGGCGACCATGTCGAGGATCAGGTTGACGCCAACGTTGTTGGTCTCCGCCTTGACCACGGCGACGAAGTCTTCGTTCTTGTAGTTGATGGCGCGGTCGGCCCCCAGCTTGAGGCAGGCATCGATCTTGTCCTGCGATCCCACGGTGACGAACACTTTTGCACCAAAGGCTTTGGCGAGCTGAATGGCCATGGTGCCGATGCCGGAGGAGCCGCCATGGATCAGCAGCGTCTCGCCGGCCTTGAGGCCGCCGCGCTCGAACACGTTGTGCCAAACCGTCATCAGGGTTTCCGGCAGCGCGCCGGCTTCCTTGATCGACAGCGCCGGCGGCACGCTCATCGCTTGGGCGTCCTGGGCGATGCAATATTGCGCATAGCCGCCGCCGGCGACCAGCGACATCACCTTGTCGCCGACCTTGTGCCGCTTGGCATTGCTACCGACCGCGACGACTTCGCCGGCGATCTCCAGGCCGGGCAGGTCGCTGGCGCCGGGCGGCGGCGGATAGGCGCCGGAGCGCTGCGCCACGTCGGGCCGGTTGACGCCGGCAGCCATCACCTTGACCAGGATCTCGTCGGGACCGGGCTGCGGAACGCTGCGTTGCTCCGGCACCAGCACTTCCGGCCCACCGGGCTTGGAGATGGCGACCACGGTCATTTGCGCGGGCAGCTTGTCCATGATGTGTCCTTGAGCAAAGGTGCGGGAGGAAACGAGGCCCTTGCTTAGCCAGCGCGGTGCAGGCTGGCAACCGCCTTAGGCCGTGTGGTCCGGTCCGCGGACGAGAGGAGGAACGACGATGCCGATCGAAGACGACGACCGCCCGCGCAAGAAGATCAGCCATGAGATTGGACAGGACCTCTCACTCTTGTCAGTGGAGGAACTGACCGAGCGCGTCGCGCTGCTCAAGACCGAGATCGCAAGACTGGAAGAAGCCGCCACCAGGAAACGCGCCTCGCGCGATGCGGCGAACAGTATTTTCAAGTCGTAGTGGTCGCCACACGATCGCTGTCGTCCCGGACAAGCGCGCCAAAAGCGCGCGCCGATCCGGGGACCCACACCCACAGGGTGACATTGTCGCGCGACGCCGGCAACTCCGAGTCCCGTCACCACATCCGCCTGTGGCTATGGACCCAGGATCGGCGCTTACGCTTGTCCGGGACGACAGCGGAGTGTGTTGCGTCAGCTGCGCAATATGTCTGGCGCTGGTCGGGCCGGTGCGGCGACTGCGAAATTGTTCCGCACCAGATTCGGCCACTGGCCGACATGGCTAACGAAACCCCAAAAAATTAGCTCGTTTACTTCAGATTAAGCTTTCGGGTTTATGACCGGAACTGTCCTCGTTTGGACACCGAGTGGCTCCTGTCCACTCTGTTTGACGCCTCCCTGTTATCAACTTTCAAAGCCGCCGGTCTCCGGCGGCTCTTTTTTTGCGGTTCGGGCCTCTCATCCCGGTTGCATTCGCGAGGATTGACCCGCGGAAACCATATCCGCGCTTGTCACTGGACTCCGCGTCTCGCCCGCGCAATGATTTGTTCATCATAAGCCGGCGCCAAAGCCGGGCAGTCAAACAGTTGCGTAAGAGGCGTTAACCATGGAACGTTTGCAGGCCGAAGGCGCTCTCGTTCAGCTCAGCGAGCGATTCACCAATTCTGCGGCGTTCGGCAATTTGTTCCGTGAGGGCATGGACCTCGTCGAGGAGACCGCCGCCTATCTCGACGGCGCCGGCCGCGTCGAGGCCAAGGCGCTCGACCGCGCCGTCAGCCTCACCTACGCGACCGAGAGCATGCGCCTCACCACGCGCCTGATGCAGCTCGCCTCCTGGCTGCTGCTGCACCGCGCGGTGAAGGAAGGCGAGATGACGCTGAGCCAGGCCAACCGCGAGAAGACCAAGGTCAAGCTCACCGCCGCCGATCCCGGCCCGGCCGACACCATCGAGAAGCTGCCCGCGCAGCTTCAGGACCTGATCCATCGCTCGATGAGCCTGCAGACCCGCGTCCGCCGCCTCGACAGCACGATCCACACCCCGCCGGCCGAGCAGGCTGCGATCGGCAACCCGCTGGTGCCGCACCTCAACGCGCTGAAGGCCGCGTTCGAGCGGTAAGCCTCTGCTGTCATTGCGGGGCGCGCGAAGCGCGAACTATGGTGCGCTCTTGCGCACCTGAGAATCTCGTCATTCCGGGTTCGGCTCTGCGAGCCGCCCCGGAATGACGATGGAAGCAAAAACGCCCCCGGTCTCCCGGGGGCGTTTTCGTGTCCAGCCTTGCGGCCGGCTCAATCCTTCTTGAGAAAGCCCGAAAACTTCTTCTGGAAGCGCGAGACGCGGCCGCCGCGGTCCATGATCTGGGCGGAGCCGCCGGTCCAGGCCGGGTGCGACTTCGGATCGATGTCGAGGTTCAGCGTGTCGCCTTCCTTGCCCCAGGTGGAGCGGGTCAGGTACTCGGTTCCGTCGGTCATGACGACCTTAATCGTATGATAATTCGGGTGAATTTCGGCTTTCATGGCAATTCCTCGGCGCTCCGGCGCCTTCTTGGGTGGCTCGCGAATGACGGATTTGGGCGGCTCTATACCTCACGAAACCCCGCAAAACAAGCCATGCTGCCGCGGTGAACCGGGGTTTGCCCCTAAGGGACTTCCCGGATTTGCCACTACTCTTGCACCGGCCTATTGGGAGCAAACGAATGCAATGGGTCGGATCTCATGAGCGCAGTGGAACGGCTTGATGGCCAATATGTCGATCAGCCCGGAATGAACGCCGCGGACACCCCCTCGATCGAGGCCGAGCTGATCGAAGCGCCGGCCAAGGGCCGCGCCAAGCTGCGGCCGCTGCTGGCGCTCGCGCCCTATGTCAGCCGCTACAGCGGCCGGGCGGGGCTGGCCTTCGTCGCGCTCACGATCGCCGCGCTGACCACGCTGCTGGTGCCGGTCGCGGTGCGCAGGATGATCGATTTCGGCCTGACGCCCGAGGGCATCGAGCTGATCAACAGCTACTTCTCGGTCATGCTCGCGGTCGTTGCCGTGCTCGCGATCGCGAGCGCGGCGCGCTACTACCTCGTGATGACCATCGGCGAACGCATCGTCGCCGATCTCCGGCGCGACGTCTTCGCCCATCTGCTCTCGCTCTCGCCAGCCTTCTTCGATTCCGCGCGCAGCGGCGAATTGATCTCGCGCCTCACCGCCGACACCACCCAGCTGAAATCGGCCGTCGGCGCCTCCGTCTCGATCGCGCTGCGCAACCTGATGATGTTTCTCGGCGCGACCGCGATGATGGTGATCACGAGCCCGAAGCTTTCGGGCTTCGTGCTGCTCGCCATTCCCCTGATCGTGCTGCCGCTGGTGGCGTTCGGGCGCTGGGTGCGACGGCTGTCGCGCAATGCGCAGGACACGCTCGCCGATGCCTCCGCCTATGCGGGCGAATTGGTCGGCGCGATCCGCACCGTGCAGGCCTATACCAGCGAGCAATTTGCCGAGAGGCGTTTCGGCGGCGAGGTCGAGCAGGCCTATGAAGCCGCGCGCACCTCGACCCAGGCCCGCGCCGTGCTGACGGCGATCATCATCTTCATCGTGTTCGCCAGCGTGGTCGCCATCCTCTGGATCGGCTCGCATGACGTGCTCACCGGCGCGATTACGCCGGGCCGGCTCGGTCAGTTCGTGCTGTATGCGGTGTTCGCCGCAGCCGGCCTCGGCCAGCTCAGCGAGGTCTGGGGCGAGGTCTCGGCGGCATCGGGCGCAGCCGAGCGCCTGTTCGAGATCCTCCACGTCCAGCCCGAGATCGCCGCGCCTGCGGCGCCGCTTGCGCTGCCGGTGCCGGCGCGCGGCGAGGTCGGGTTCGACCGGGTCAGCTTCGCCTATCCGGCTCGCTCCGACGTCAAGGTGCTCGACGCCGTGTCGTTCACCGTGCGCCCCGGCGAGAAGGTCGCGATCGTCGGTCCCTCCGGCGCCGGCAAGAGCACCATCTTTCATCTGCTGCTGCGCTTCTACGATCCGCGCAGCGGGACGATCTCGCTCGACGGCGTGCCGGTCAAGTCCGCCGACCCCGGGGATTTCCGCGCCCGCATCGCACTGGTGCCGCAGGAATCGGTGGTGTTCGCCGCGAGCGCGCGCGAGAACATTCGCTTCGGCCGGCCCGATGCGACCGATGCCGAGGTCGAGCGCGCCGCCGAGCTCGCCCATGCCGCCGAATTCATCCGCCGCCTGCCCGAAGGTTTCGAGACGGCGCTCGGCGAGCGCGGCGTGACGCTCTCCGGCGGCCAGCGCCAGCGCATCGCGATCGCACGTGCCATCCTGCGCGATGCGCCGCTGTTGCTGCTGGACGAAGCCACCTCCGCGCTCGACGCCGAAAGCGAAACGCTGGTGCAGACCGCGCTGGAAGAGTTGATGCGCCACCGCACCACGCTGGTGATCGCCCATCGCCTCGCCACCGTGCTCTCCTGCGACCGCATCCTGGTGATGGACCAGGGCCGGATCGTCGAGCAGGGCACGCATGCCGAGCTCGTGGCGGCGAACGGGCTCTATGCACGGCTGGCGCGGCTGCAGTTCGAGGGCGCGTGAGAGCGCTCGTGTCCCGGACGCGGTGCGGCGCGCAGTGCCGCGCCGCAGAGCCGGGACCCAGCAACTCTGGGCCCCGGCTCTGCAGCGCACCGCTGAAGGAGCGCTGCGCTGCGTCCGGGGCACGGGAGTCGTGACCTACGCCTTCCACACCATCTTCAACACCGGCCGCCCCGAGGTCGGGTTCACGTCGTCGCCGGCATGGGCAAAGCCGTTGCGCTCGTAGAAGCGGATGGCCCGGGCATTGTCCTTGTTGACGAGCAGCGTCACGCCCGAGGGTGACAGCCGCTTGGTTTCATTCACCAGCAGCCTTGCTGCGTCTGAGCCCCAATGCGCGGGATCGACGACGAGCTGGTCGAGATAGCCTTCGCCGTCGATGGTGACAAAACCGATCAGCTCGCCGTCCTGTTCCGCCACCACGATTTGGGCCTTCGGCACCAGATCCTTGCGCCAGCGCTCGCGCCACCAGTCCAGCCGCGCGGCGAAGTCGATCTGCGGATAGGCCCGCTGCCAGGTGCGATGCCAGAGGTCGATCGCGGCGGCCTCGTCGGAGGCCGCGTAGGGGCGGAGGTGGATCATGAGGTCGTCATGCCCGGGCATAGCCTCCGAAGGACGGCGTCGCTTCCGCTCGCCTATGTCCGGGCATCCACGCCCTTGTATTGACGCGGACCGAAGATCGTGGATGGCCGGGACAGGCCCGGCCATGACGGCGTGGTGAGCAGCGCGCGACGCTCACACTACCGCTCCGTCAGCTTCAGCTCGATGCGGCGGTTGCGCTTGTAGGCCTCTTCCGTGTTGCCGGTATCGAGCGGCTGGAATTCGCCGAAGCCGGCGGCGACGAGGCGCTGGGCGGGCACGCCGAGCGAGACCAGATATTGCACCACCGAGATCGAGCGCGCCGCGGACAAATCCCAGTTCGACTTGAAGTTCGGACCGTTGACGGGGCGCACGTCGGTATGGCCGTCGACGCGCAGCACCCAGGGAATGTCGCTCGGGATCTTCTTGTCGAGCTCGATCAGCGCGGTCGTCAAGGTGTCGAGCTCGGCGCGGCCCTCGGGCAGCAGAACCGCCTGGCCGGTGTCGAAGAACACTTCGGACTGGAACACGAAGCGGTCGCCGACGATGCGGATGTCGGGGCGGTTGCCGAGGATGGCGCGCAGCCGGCCGAAGAATTCCGAGCGGTAGCGCGACAATTCCTGCACGCGCTGCGCCAGGGCGACGTTCAGGCGGGAGCCCAGGTCGGCGATACGGTTCTGCGATTCCTTGTCGCGCTTCTCGGAGGCATCGAGCGCCTCTTCCAGCGCCGCCAATTGCCGGCGCAGCGCGCTGATCTGCTGGTTCAGCACCTCGATCTGCGCCAGCGCCCGCGCCGAGACCGCCTTCTCGGAATCCAGCGCCTTGCCGAGCTCGGCGGTCTTGCCTTGCGCATCGCTGCCGGCGGCGGCGAGGCCGTCATAGAGACCCTTGATGCGGTCGCGCTCGGATTCGGCCGAGGCGAGACCCGCCTTCAATTGCGAGACCTGGTCGTCGAGCGAGAGCTTGCCGAGCTTCTCCAGTGACAACAGCTCGTTGAGCTGGGCGATCTTGGCGTTGAGCTGCTCCAGCGCCTTGTCCTTGCCGGTGACCTCCTGCGACAGGAAGAACTGCACCACCAGGAACACCGTCAGCAGGAACACGATCGACAGCACCAGCGTCGATAGCGCGTCGACGAAGCCGGGCCAGTAGTTGAGACCGCCTTCGCTGCGGCGGGCGCGGGCAAGAGCCATGTCATCCGTCTCCACTCTCGTGTCCCGGACGCGGTGCAGCGCCTTGGCGATGCGCCGCTGAGCCGGGACCCATATTGTCCCTGACGCTGGGCCCCGGCTCAGCGACGCATCATTTCATGCTGCGTCGCGTCCGGGGCACAATACCGTCTCAACTCTTCTCGGGCTGGCGCGCGATCCGCTCCAGCAGGCGGCGGATCTCGCGGTTCTGCTCGCCCTGGCCGTCGGCCCATTCGCGGATCATCTGCTGCTCGGTGCGCATGTGCGAGACCAGCGCCTGGATTGCTTCGGCAAGGCTCGCCATCGCCGCCGTGGTGCCGCGGCCGGCGCTGCCGTCCTCGAGCACGGAGCGCAGCCGCTCGACGGCGGCCTGGAGTTCGCCGCCGGCGACGCCGCCGCCGGAAGCGGCAGGCACCTCGCCATTGCCGTATTCGCGCACGGTGGTGGCGAGCCAGTCTTCGAGGTCGGTGTAGAAGCGGTTCTGCGCCTGGCTCGATTGCAGATCGAGGAAGCCGAGGATCAGCGAGCCGGCGAGGCCGAACAGCGAGCTGGAGAAGGAGATGCCCATGCCGCCGAGCGGGGCGGCGAGGCCTTCCTTCAGCGTGTCGAACAGCGCCCCGGAATCGCTCCCGACCTTGAGCCCATCGATCACCTTGCCGACCGAGCCCACCGTCTCGATCAGGCCCCAGAAGGTGCCGAGCAGGCCGAGGAACACCAACAGGCCGGTCATGTAGCGGGAGATGTCGCGGGCCTCGTCGAGGCGGGTGGCGATCGAATCGAGCAGGTGCCGCATCGTGGTCTGGGTGATGGTCATCCGCCCCGAGCGCTCCCCGCCCAGGATCGCCGCCATCGGCGCCAGCAGCTTTGGGTGGCGGGCCGGCGCCAGGCCGGGATCGGCGACGCGGAAATTGTTGACCCAGGAGACCTCGGGATAGAGCCGGATGACCTGGCGGAACGCCAGGATGATGCCGATGAACAGCACCGCCCCGATCAGGGCGTTGAGCCCGGGATTGGCGAAGAAGGCCTGGATGATCTGCTTGTAGAGCACCACGCCCACCAGCGTGCAGAGGACCAGAAAGACCAGCATCCGCACCAGGAAGACGCTGGGCGAGGACAGTTTCGTGTACTCGATGTCCATGGTGGATCGGGAAGTGCCAGACCGCATGCCGGTATCATCCGTTACGTAAGTGCTTGCGGCGCGCACTATGGCACAGCGCCGGCCCAAAAAAAGCGCCGGATGCGCCGATTTCGGGGACAGCTGGGGGAACCCGGACCGGAAGCGGCGCTTTGATAAGCAGGTCTCTGCAGAAGTTCGCCATTCGGGGGCGCATGAGCGTCGTTTCCGCGATCATCGGGAATGCCGAGCGTGTGCCCCTGCCGGACGTGGTGATCCGCGCCGCGATCCAGCGCCTGTGCTCCCGCATGGCGACGCGCCTGTCCGGGCTGAGCGCCAGCGACGATGCGGCCTTTGCCGGCCGGATGATGCTGCGGCCGATCGCCGAGGGCGCAGGTGCCGGGCATGACCAGGTGCCTGCCGCCTTCTTCGCCGATTTGCTCGGTCCCAACCGTAAATTCTCCTGCTGCTTCTACAAGACCGACGCGACCACCTTGCAGGAGGCGGAGGAGGAGGCGCTGCGCCAGACCGTCGAGCATGCCGGCCTGGCCGACGGCCAGGCCATCCTGGAGCTCGGCTGCTGGGGCTCGCTGTCCCTGTGGATGGCGCGGCAGTTTCCGCACGCCAAGGTGACGGCGGTCGCGACCTCGCAGGCGCAGCGCGCCTACGTCGAGGAGGAGGCGCGGCTGCGCGGATTGCTCAATCTGCGCGTGGTCACGGCCGACATGAACGTGTTCGCGCCCGAGGGCCAGTTCGACCGCATCGTCTCGGTCGAGATGTTCGAGCAGATGAGCAACTGGCGCAAGCTGATGACGCGCGCGCGGTCATGGCTCGCGCCGGAGGGGCGGTTCTTCATGCACGTCGTCACCCACCGCTCCGGCTCGCATCTGCTTGACCCCGCCGATCGCGACGACTGGATCGCGCAGCTCGTCTACACGGGCGGGCTGATGCCGAGCCATCACCTCGTCAGGCAGTTCGACGATGTCTTCGCGATCGAGAAGGAATGGTGCTGGAGCGGGACGCATTACCGGCGCACCGCCAACGACTGGCTCGCCAATTTCGATGCACATCGCGAGGCCATCGAGGCCTCCTTGCGCAGGGTCTATGGCGAGGAGACCGCTCTCTGGATGCGTCGCTGGCGCTGGTTCCTGCTCGCAACCTCGGGCCTGTTCGGTTACGCCGATGGAACTGAATGGGGCGTCAGCCACTACCGGATGAAGGCCGCCGAGTAATTGCGATGTTCCGTCGCAGCACGCGGCGATGGAGCGGGACTCACAATCAAGTGACACCGCAAAAGCCTTCTGATCTCAACAGCATAAGCTGTGTGACAATGAGCCGCCCGCGTCATGCGTTGCATCGCAGCAGATGCATTCTATTTTGGCGGCATCAGCCGCGTGTAAAAGGTCCAGAACGGGCCACGCGCGAGCACGATCAGTATCAACAACATCGGGGCACCCCACTTCATGTCCGGGCTTCGCGCGCGATCGGCATGCGTTGCAATGATGCTCGCGGCCCTTGCGCCGCTGCTGGGTGCTTGCGAGGAATCCAGCTCCGCGGTGTCCGCCGCCCAGCCGCCCGCCCCTGACGTCAGCATCGTCGTCGTCAAGCCGCAGGCACGCGCCGTGGTGCGCGAGCTGCCGGGCCGGATCGCGCCGACGCGGGTCTCCGACGTGCGGCCGCGCGTATCCGGCATCGTGGTCGAGCGCCTGTTCCGCCAGGGCAGCGAGGTGAAGGCCGGCGATCCGCTCTATCGCATCGATCCGCGTCCGTTCGAGGTCGAGGTGATGGCCAATGAGGCCGCGCTGGCCAAGTCCGAAGCGGCTTTGATGCAGGCCAAGCAGCAGGCGCATCGTATCGCCACCCTGACCCGGGATCGCGCCGCCCCCGAAGCCGAGAACGAGAAGGCGATCGCGGCCGAACGCCAGGCCCATGCCGAGGTCGAGGGCCGCAAGGCCGAGCTCGCGCGCGCCAAGCTCAATCTCGACTATGCCACCGTTCGCGCGCCGATCGACGGCGTGGTCGGTGCGGCCCTCGTCAGCGAGGGCGCGCTCGCCGTGCAGAACGAAACCAATCTCGCCACCATCCAGCAGCTCGATCCGATCTATGCCGACTTCACCCAGTCGGTGACCGAGCTCAACCAGCTCCGCCGCGCCTTCGAGACCGGCGACCTCGAGCGCATCGCGGCCGATGCCGCCAAGGTGCGCCTCGTGCTCGACGACAACACTCTCTATTCGCTCGACGGCAAGCTGCTGTTCTCCGACGCCAAGGTCGACGCTCACACCGGGCAGGTGACGTTGCGCGGCGAGTTCCCCAATCCCAAGCGCGAGCTGCTGCCGGGCATGTACGTCCGGGTCCGGATCGACCAGGGGCTCGATTCCGACGCGATCGCGGTGCCGCAGCAGGCGATCCAGCGCAATGGCGGCGGCGGCAGCGAAGTGTTCGTGGTCAAGGACGACAACCACATCGCCGTGCAGCCGGTGCGCACCGGCTCGGTGCAAGACGGCCTCTGGTTCGTCACCGAGGGCCTGAAGGCCGGCGACAAGGTCGTGGTCGAAGGCTTCCAGAAGTTCGCGGCCGGCGACAAGGTCCAGCCGCAATCCTGGTCCGAGGCGGAGGCGACCGCGGACAACCGGCACGCGCTTAAGCTCACGCGGTAACGCACTATGCCGAGTTTCTTCATCGACAGGCCGATCTTCGCCTGGGTGGTCGCGCTTTTCATCTGCTTGATCGGTGCGATCGCGGTGCCGCTGCTGCCGATCGCGCAATATCCGATCATCGCGCCGCCCTCGATCTCGGTCTCGACCAGCTATCCCGGCGCCTCGCCGGAAAACCTCTACAACAGCGTCACGCGGCTGATCGAGGAGGAGCTCAACGGCGCCGCCAACATCCTCAATTTCGAATCGACCAGCGACTCGCTCGGCCAGGTCGAGATCATCGCCAACTTCCAGCCGGGCACCGATACCAGCGCCGCCTCGGTCGAGGTGCAGAACCGCATCAAGCGCGTTGAGGCGCGCCTGCCGCGCGCGGTGATGCAGCAGGGCATCCTGATCGAGGAAGCCTCCAGCGCGGTGCTGCAGATCATCACGCTGAACTCGACCGACGGCAGCCTGGATGAAGTCGGCCTCGGCGACTTCATGATCCGCAACGTGCTCGGCGAGATCCGCCGCATTCCCGGCGTCGGCCGCGCCACGCTCTATTCGACCGAGCGCAGTCTTCGTGTCTGGGTCGATCCCGCAAAACTCGTCGGCTATGGGCTGACCGCCGACGACCTCAACAAGGCCATCGCCGCTCAGAACGCGCAGGTCGCCTCGGGCAGCATCGGTGCCGAGCCGTCGACGTCGAGCCAGCGCACCTCCGCGCTGGTGCTGGTCAAGGGCCAGCTGTCGTCGCCGGACGAGTTCGGCGCCATCATCCTGCGCGCCAATGCCGACGGCTCGACCGTGCGCCTGCGCGACGTCGCGCGCATCGAGGTCGGCGGCCTCAGCTATCAGTTCAACACGCGTCTCGACGGCAAGCCGACGGCAGGCCTGTCGGTGCTGATGTCGCCGACCGGCAATGCGTTGGCGACCGCGAGCGCGGTCGAAGCCAAGATGAAGGAGCTGTCGCGCTTCTTCCCGGCCAACATCACCTACGAGATCCCCTACAACATCACACCCGTGGTCGAGGCCTCGATCAAGAAGGTGCTGTCGACGCTGGTCGAAGCCGTGGTGCTGGTGTTCGTGGTGATGTTCCTGTTCCTGCAGAACATCCGCTACACCATCATTCCGACCATCGTGGTGCCGGTGGCGCTGCTGGGCGCCTGCTCCACGCTGCTGCTCGCCGGCTATTCCATCAACATGCTCTCGATGTTCGGCATGGTGCTCGCGGTCGGCATCCTCGTCGACGACGCCATTGTCGTGGTCGAGAACGTCGAGCGCATCATGGCCGAGGAAGGCCTGCCGCCGAAGGAAGCGACGCGGAAAGCCATGTCGCAGATCACCGGCGCCATCATCGGCATCACCCTGGTGCTGATGGCGGTGTTCGTGCCGATGGCGTTCTTCCCGGGCTCGGTCGGCATCATCTACCGCCAGTTCTCGGTCACCATGGTCGCCGCGATCGGCTTCTCCGCCTTCCTGGCGCTGTCGTTGACGCCGGCGCTGTGTGCGACTTTGCTCAAGCCCGTTGCCAAGGGGCACGGCCATTCGACCAATTTCGTGTTCAGCCGGTTCAATCGTTTCCTTGAGGCCTGCCGGTTTCACTATGCGCGCACCGTCGGCTTCTCGCTGAATCGAACCGGCCGCCTGATGCTGGTCTATGCCGCGCTGCTGGTCGGCCTGTCCTGGGCCTTCGTCAACCTGCCCGGCGGCTTCCTGCCCGTCGACGACCAGGGCTTCGTCACCACCGACGTGCAGACGCCGTCGGATTCGTCCTACCCTCGCACGGAAGCCGTGATCGAGAAGGTGGAGAAATATCTGGCACGGCGGCCGGGCGTCGACAACGTCACCTTCCTCACCGGCTTCAGCTTCTCCGGCCAGGGCATGAACACCGCGCAGGCCTTCATCACGCTGAAGGACTGGTCGGAGCGCGGGCCGAAGGACTCGGCTGCTGCGATCGTCAACGACATCAACCGCGACCTGGGCTCGTCGATCCGCGACGCAAAAATCTCGGCGCTGCAGCCGCCGCCGATCGACAATCTCGGCAATTCCTCCGGCTTCTCGTTCCGCCTGCAGGACCGCGGCCAGAAGGGCTATCAGCAATTGATGCGCGCCGCCGACCAGCTGATCGCGGAGGCCAATGCGAGCCCGGTGCTGCAGAAGGTCTATATCGAGGGCCTGCCCGAGGCGGGCGTCGTCAATCTCGTGATCGACCGCGAGAAGGCCGGCGCCTTCGGCGTCACCTTCGAGGACATCAACAACACCATCTCGACCAATCTCGGCTCGAACTACATCAACGACTTCCCGAACCGCGGCCGCATGCAGCGCGTCGTGGTGCAGGCGGACGCGCGCGACCGCATGCGGACCGAGGACATCCTCAACTACAACGTCAAGAACAGCCGCGGCCAGCTGGTGCCGTTCTCGTCCTTTGCCACGGTCGAATGGGCGCGTGGCCCGACGCAGATCGCCGGCTTCAACTATTATCCGGCGGTGCGCATCTCCGGCGAAGCCAGGCCCGGCTTCACCTCGGGCGATGCGATCGCCGAGATGGAACGGCTCGCCGGCAGATTGCCGCGCGGCTTCGGCTATGAATGGACCGGCCAGTCGCTGCAGGAAAAGCTGTCGGGCTCGCAGGCGCCGTTCCTGCTGGCGCTGTCGGTGTTCGTGGTGTTCCTGTGCCTCGCCGCGCTGTACGAGAGCTGGACCATTCCGCTCGCGGTGCTGCTCACGGTGCCGCTCGGCATCGTCGGCGCGGTCACGGCTGCGATGCTGCGCGGCCTGCCCAACGACGTCTATTTCACCGTAGGCCTGATCACCATCATCGGCCTCGCCGCCAAGGACGCGATCCTGATCATCGAGTTCGCCAAGGACCTGCGGAAAGAAGGCAAGCCGCTGGTCGAAGCCACCATCGAGGCCTGCCGCCTGCGCTTCCGCCCGATCCTGATGACCGGTCTCGCCTTCATCTGCGGCGTGCTGCCGATGGCGATCGCGCATGGCGCCGGCGGCGCCAGCCAGCAGGCGCTCGGCTCAGTCGTGATGGGCGGCATGATCGCGGTGGTGATCCTGGCGCTGTTGATGGTGCCGGTGTTCTTCGTCTCGGTGCAGCGCGTGCTGGCGGGGGACCGGGAGCCGAAGGCGGCGAGGGAAGATGAAGCGCACGGCCGGCCGGCGCCGGTGAAGCCGTAGGGCACACTGTCATGCCCCGCGCAGGCGGGGCATCCAGTACGCCGCGGCCGGTCCGTATCAAATTGACGTCTCTGGAATACTGGATCACCCGCTTTCGCGGGTGATGACAGCGGAGTGCGTGAGCGAGCTTCTGCTGCTACGCCGGCTTCCGCAAGATCTTCACCAGCTCCCCGTGCACGTACTCATTCCCGCACACGACGTGGCCTGTCGTCAGCGCATCGCCCGGCGTGTCGATGTCGCTCACCGTGCCGCCGGCTTCCTTGACCATGATCTGCCCGGCCGCGATGTCCCAGGGCGACAAATTCCGCTCCCAATAGCCGTCGAGGCGGCCGGCGGCGACGAAGGCGAGGTCGAGCGAGGCGGCGCCGAAGCGGCGCAGGCCCGCGACGCGGTCCTGGATCGCGGTCATCTCGCGGCGGAATTCCTCGTGGTCGCCGCGGCCGATATGGGGCAGGCCGCAGGCCACCACGCATTCGCTCAGCTGGCGGCGGCCGGCGACGCGCAGGCGCTGGTCGTTGAGGAAGGCGCCCTTGCCGCGCTCGGCGATGTAGAGCTCGTCATTGGCGGGGTTGTAGATCACGCCGGCGATTACGGTGCCTTCGCGCGCGAGGCCGATCGAGATCGCGAATTGCGGGATGCCGTGCAGGAAGTTGGTGGTGCCGTCGAGCGGGTCGACGATCCAGGTGTGGCTCTTGTCGGTGCCCTCGCGCTGTCCCCCTTCCTCGCCGATGAAGCCGTAGCCGGGCCGGGCCTTGGCGAGGTCCTGGTAGAGGATCTCCTCGGCGCGCTTGTCGGCGAGCGAGACGAAATTGGCCGGCCCCTTCAGCGAGACCTGGAGATGCTCGATCTCGCCGAGATCGCGCTTGAGGCTGCGGCCGGCGCGGCGCGCCGCCTTGACCATGACGTTGATAGTGGCGGAATACAGCATGTGCTCTGGTCTTGATCGGGGAGAGGGGCGCGGAAACACGCCTGTTTGCGGGACTGGGTGCCTCGTGAGGGGCCCCACGTCAAGTCATTTGGACCCGAGCCACTTCCTGGCGGCGGCCTCGGCCTTGGCGCGGTCATCGGCCGGCAGATCGGAGAACTGCTTGTCGAGCTCGGGGTCGCCCTTGCCTGATGTCTTGGCCACCAGGTGCCATTTGAAGCCCTCGACCTTGTCCACGGGCGTGCCCACGCCGTTGATCAGCACCCATGCCAGCCGGTTCTGCGCGATTGCGCTGCCCTGGCGGGAGGCCTTGCGAAGCAGGGCGACGGCCGCCGGCTGGTTCTTCGGCGTGCCGGTGCCGTTGAACATCGCGATGGCATATTCGACCTCGGCATCGACATTGTCGGCGAGCGAGGCGGCCTGGAGCAGCCGCACCGCGCGTTCGGGGTCCTTCGGCACACCGGTGCCTTCCTTGTAGAAGGTCGCGAGCGCGTATTGCGCTTCGGGCAGGCCTGCATCGGCGGCCTGGCGCAGCAGCTCCGCCGAGCGCCGGACGTCCTGCGGCAGCGTCTGGCCGTCCAGATAGAGCAGAGCGAGGTTATAGGCCGCCTTGGGCTCGCCGAGCTTGACGGCGGAGGCCATCAGCTTGACCGCCTCGCTTTTGTCGACAGGGCCGCCGCGGCCGGAGATGCGCAGCATGGCGAGCGCGAACATCGCCTCGCGATCGCCGGCATCGGCGGCGCGCTTGTACCATTCGGCCGCTTTCGCGTAGTCGCGCCGGATGCCCATGGCGTTGGAATAGAGCTCGCCGAGCATGGTCATCGCCTTGGCATCGCCCGCTTGCGCCCGGGCGGTGGCGAGCTCGAACGCCGTCTTGTATTGGCCGCGCTGATAGGCGCCGAACACGAGGTCGACGTTGAGATCGTCGGACGGCGGCGCGGGGATCACGGTTGCCGGCTTGGGCGAGGCGGACGGCTTGGGAGATGAAGAGGGCTTCGGCGCTGGTGCTGCCTCCTTCTTCTTGGCGGGCGCGGGCGGCTTTGGCTTCTGCTTCTCTGCCGGTGCGCTCGGCGTCGTCGCCGGCGGGGTGATCTGCAGCTGCGCGGCCGCGGGCAGTGTCAGCAGCAGCGTGGCCAGCATGGTGATGCACGGGAGCTTCATGTCGGGCGCTAGCCGTGCTCCCGGCTCGCAGGATCCTGGCCGGCCAGCGCCGTCGCATGGGCCTTCTTGATCGCGGCATCGACCTCGATCAGCGCGGCCTTGGGCCCGCGCGGATCGGCCCAGATGAAGTCGCCGACCAGCACGAAATCGGCGCCGCTGGCGGCGAAATCGTGGGCCTCGTCCAGCGTGGTGGCAAAGCCGACGCAAGGCGGCTCGAACAGCTCGGCCCACCAGTCCAGCCGCTCGGCGATCGCTTGCGCCGAGGGACGCTGGCCTTTCGCATCGGGCTCGCCGAACAGCACGTAATCCGCGCCCATCTCGCCCGCATCCATGGAATGGTGTCGCGTCGTCAGCCCGCCGACACCGGCGATACGATCTGGCTTGAGCGACGGCAGCGCCTCCTTGAGCGCGGCGATGCCGGGCAGGTGTGCCCCGTCGGCGCCGCCGCGTGCGACGATATCAGGGTGGCCGTCGACGAGGAGTGCCGCGCCCGCCTTCTGCACCGGCGGTGCCAATGCCTTGACGCGCGAGGTCATGGTGCGCTGATCGGTCTCTTTCAGCCGCAGCAGCACGGCGGCGACGTCGGCGGAAGCGATCAGCTCGGGCAGCGCGGCGACCAGGGTCGCGGGATCATCGACGACGGGCGTCGCGAGATAGAGACGCGGCGCCGGGCGCGGCGGAGGCGGTTTGTTCGACAAGATCTAGGCTGCCTTCTGTTCCAGGCTGCTTTGCCATTCGCCCTTGGAGGCGAGGCCGTTCATGCGCGCGCGATGGCTGAAGGCGCGCTGGCCGGCCGCGACGTTTTCGGCCTTGCCGGACCAGGCCTTCTGCGGCGCGGCCTGCAGCGCGCGGCCGTAGGAGAAGGTCAGGCCCCAGGGCAGCGGACCGAGCTTGTGCATGGCGTTGAGATGCGCGGTCGCTTCCTCGTCCGACTGGCCGCCGGACAGGAAGGCGATGCCGGGCACTGCCGCCGGCACGCAGGCCTTCAGCAGCCGTATCGTCTTCTCCGCGACCTCCTCGACGGAGGCCTGCTTCGGGCACTTCTTGCCTGATATCGCCATGTTCGGCTTCAGCACCATGCCTTCCAGCGCGACGCGCTGCACGCGCAATTCCTGGAAGGTCTTGTTGAGCACGCGCTGCGTCACCTCATAGCAGCGCTCGATGTCGTGGTCGCCGTCCATCAGCACCTCCGGCTCGACGATCGGCACGATCTGCGCGGCCTGGCACAGCGCGGCATAGCGCGCCAGCGCGTGGGCGTTGACGCTGATCGCGGTCATCGAGGGGATGCCGCTGCCGATGTCGATCACCGCGCGCCATTTGGCGAAGCGCGCGCCGCGCTCGTAATATTTCTTTAAGCGCTCGGCGAGCTTGTCGAGCCCGACCGTGACTGTTTCGCCCGGGCACATCGGCAAGGCCTGCGTGCCTTCGTCGACCTTGATGCCGGGAATGGCGCCGCTCTGTTCGATCAGCTTGATCAGCGGCGTGCCGTCCTTCGCATTCTGCCAGATCGTCTCGTCATAGAGGATCACGCCGGAGATGTACTGGCTCATGGCGTCCCTGGCGCGAAACAGCATCTCGCGATAATCGCGGCGGTTCTCTTCGGTCGATTCCACGCCGATGGCGTCGAAACGCTTCTTGATGGTGCCGGAGGATTCGTCGGCGGCAAGGATGCCCTTGCCTAATACGACCATGGCGGTCGCGATCCTGTTGAGCTCAGTCAGATTCATCGAGAGGTCCTCCCAAAACGATTCTGCCCTTGCCCGTGAAAATAGACCGTTCTCGGGCAATTGCCGAGTTAACGTTCGTCGCAGGGTAGGGGGGCGGGAGGTCGCTGGGTAAATGGCTGGGCGACCCTTCACCTCGCCCCGCTTGCGGGGAGAGGTCGGATTTTACGCAACGCGTAAAATCCGGGTGAGGGGGTACAGGTCTCTCGATAGGGCACAACTCGCGGAGAGAGCCCCTCACCCCGCCCTCTCCCCGCGAAGAGCGGGGCGAGGGAGACGATAGAGCGTGCCGGCCTTACGCCACCTTCGGATCCAACTCGCCCTTGGCGTAGCGCTTGGCCATCTCGGCGGTGGTCAGCACCTTCTTGATCTTGGAGGCCTGGCCTGCGGTGTTGAACTCCTGCAGGCGCTGCTTGCACAGCTTGGTCATCGCCTCCATCGCCGGCTTCAGGTACTTGCGCGGATCGAACTCTTCCGGGTTGTCCTTCAGCACTTTGCGGATCTGGCCGGTCATCGCCATGCGGTTGTCGGTGTCGATGTTGATCTTGCGCACGCCGTTCTTGATGCCGCGCTGGATCTCGGCCACCGGCACGCCCCAGGTCGGCTTCATCTTGCCACCATAGGCGTTGATGATGTCCTGGAGGTCCTGCGGCACCGAGGAGGAGCCGTGCATGACGAGGTGCGTGTTCGGCAGCTTGCGGTGGATCTCCTCGATCACGTTCATGGCGAGGATGTCGCCGTCGGGCTTGCGGGTGAACTTGTAGGCGCCGTGGGAGGTGCCCATCGCGATCGCGAGCGCGTCGACCTTGGTCTCCTGCACGAACTTCACGGCCTCGTCCGGATTGGTCAGCAGCTGGTCGTGGCTGAGCTTGCCTTCGGCGCCGTGGCCGTCTTCCTTGTCGCCCATGCCGGTTTCGAGCGAGCCGAGCACGCCGAGTTCGCCCTCCACCGAGATGCCGCCGAGATGGGCCATGTCGGTCACGGTCTTGGTGACGCCGACATTGTAGCCCCAGTCGCCGGGGGTCTTGCCGTCGGCCTTGAGCGAGCCGTCCATCATGACGGAGGTGAAGCCGGCCTGGATCGCGGTCATGCAGGTCGCGGGCTCGTTGCCGTGGTCGAGATGCACGCAGACCGGAATGTGCGGATAGATCTCGGTCACCGCGTCCATCATGTGCTTGAGCATGACGTCGTTGGCGTAGGAGCGCGCACCGCGCGAGGCCTGGATGATGACGGGCGCGTCGACCTGGTTGGCCGCGTCCATGATCGCCAGCGCCTGCTCCATGTTGTTGATGTTGAAGGCCGGTACGCCGTAATCGTTCTCCGCCGCGTGGTCGAGCAGTTGACGTAACGTGATCCGAGCCATCTGTCTTTGTCTCCCGTTGGGGGCCTGCAAGGCCGCTTGATTACTTGCTACGCAGAACTTCGACGCCGGGCAGGGGCTTGCCTTCCATCCATTCAAGGAACGCGCCACCGGCCGTCGACACATAGGTGAAGTCACCGGCCACATGGGCCTGGTTGAGCGCTGCGACGGTGTCGCCGCCGCCCGCGATCGAGATCAGCTTCTTGGCCTTGGTGCGCTCGGCGGCGTGCTTGGCGGCCGCGACCGTGCCGCGGTCGAACGGCTGCAGCTCGAAGGCCCCGAGCGGTCCGTTCCAGACCAGCGTCGCCGCATCGTCGATCGCGGCGTGAACGCGCGCGACCGATTGCGGCCCGACGTCGAGGATCATGCCGTCGGCCGGGATCGCATCGAGCCCATAGGCATGTGACGGCGCGTTGGCGGCGAAATGATAGGCGACGGTGGCGTCGACGGGGAGGATGATCGCGCAATTGGCCGCGTCCGCCTTCTCCATGATGCGCAGCGCGGTCGGGGCGAGATCCTTCTCGGCCAGCGACTTGCCGACCGCAACGCCTTGCGCGTGCAGGAAGGTGTTGGCCATGCCGCCGCCGATCACGAGCGCGTCGACCTTGGTCACGAGGTTTTCCAAGAGGTCGATCTTGGTCGAGACCTTGGCGCCGCCGATGATGGCGATGACAGGCTTGGTCGGCGAGCCCAGCGCCTTCTCCAGCGCGTCCAGCTCGGCCTGCATGGTGCGGCCGGCAAAGGCCGGCAGCTTGTGGCCGAGGCCTTCGGTGGAGGCGTGGGCGCGGTGCGCGGCCGAGAACGCGTCATTGACCCAGATGTCGCCGAGCTTTGCCAATTCCGCGACGAAGGCCGGATCGTTCTTTTCCTCCTCCTTGTGGAAGCGGGTGTTTTCCAGGCACAGGATGTCGCCGTCCTTCAGGTCGGCAACCGCCTTGGCCGCGGGCTCGCCGATGCAATCGTCGGCAAACGCAACGGGCTTCTTCACCACCTTCGCCAGTGCCTCGGCGACGGGCTTGAGCGAATCCTTGGCGTCGCGGCCCTTCGGCCGGCCGAAATGCGCGAGCAGGATGACCTTGCCGCCCTTGTCCGCGATCTCGGTGATGGTCGGCGCAACGCGCTCGAGCCGGGTGGCGTCGGTGACGCGCCCGTTCTCCATGGGCACGTTGAGGTCGACGCGCAGCAGCACGCGTTTGCCCTTTACGTCGACGTCGTCGAGGGTACGGAATTTGTTGGTCATCGGACGGCTCTCTTGTCCCGGGCGCTGCGCAGCGCGGAGCGGTGCGCTGCAGAACCGGGACCCACATGACAGCGAGTCCCGCGGTTGAATTGGTCCCGGTTCTGCGGAGCAGCGCTTAGGCGCTGCACCGCGCCCGGGACACGAGACCTTGCTCAGATCACCTTCGCCATCGCGACGGCGGTGTCCGCCATGCGGTTCGAGAAGCCCCACTCGTTGTCGTACCAGGACATCACGCGCACCAGCGTGCCGTTCTGCACCTTGGTCTGGTCCTCGTGGAAGGTCGAGGAGTGCGGATCGTGGTTGAAGTCGATCGAGACGTTGGGCGCGCTGGTGTAGCCGAGGATGCCCTTGAGCTGCTGCTCGCTGGCGCGCTTCATCGCCGCGTTGACTTCCTTGGCATCGGTTGAGCGCTTGGCGACGATCTTGAGGTCGACGACCGAGACGTTCGGGGTCGGCACGCGGATCGCGACGCCGTCGAGCTTGCCCTTCAACTCGGGCAGCACGAGGCCGATCGCCTTCGCGGCACCGGTCGAGGTCGGGATCATCGACATCGCCGCCGCACGGCCGCGGTAGAGATCCTTGTGCAGCGTGTCCAGCGTCGGCTGGTCGCCGGTATAGGCGTGGATCGTGGTCATGAAGCCGGTCTCGATGCCGACGAGATCGTTCAGCACCTTGGCGACCGGCGCGAGGCAGTTGGTGGTGCAGCTTCCGTTGGAAACGATGAGGTGATCCTTGGTCAGCGTGTCGTGGTTGACGCCGTAGACGATGGTGGCGTCGGCGCCGTCGGCGGGCGCGGAGACCAGCACGCGCTTTGCGCCGGCGGTCAGGTGCGCGGAGGCCTTGTCCTTCGAGGTGAAGATGCCGGTGCATTCCAGCGCGATGTCGACGCCGAGATCCTTCCAGGGCAGCTTCGAGGGATCGCGCTCGGCGGTCACCTTGATCTTGCCGCTGCCGAGGCTGATGGAATCGCCGTCGACGGTGACGGTGCCGGGGAAGCGGCCATGGACGCTGTCGTAGCGGAGGAGATGGGCGTTGGTCTCGACCGGGCCGAGGTCGTTGATGCCGACGACCTCGATATCCTTGCGGCCTGACTCGGCGATAGCCCGCAGGACGTTGCGGCCGATGCGGCCAAAACCGTTAATTCCGACGCGGACTGCCATGTTTCGTCTCCTTCAATGACCGTTGTCATCCCGCACAACGCGCTTTTGCACGCCTGCGAGGGTTTTTTAGGGGCGGGCGCCCGGTTCGGCCGGGCGGTGCTTGATCATATGGGAGATTAGGTAGTCCTTTTTTGCGGCAAGCTCAACTCTCAGGAAACGCGCTTCAGCACAGCGTTAACCGCGGCCTCGGCGGTAATGCCGAAATGCTTGTAAAGCTCCTTTGCAGGGCCGCTTTCGCCGAACGAATGCATGCCGATGAATTCGCCATCCTGGCCGATCACGGCATCCCAGCCCCAGCGCACGGCGGTCTCGATCGAGATCTTCACTGGCGCGTTGCCGATGATGGCGGCGCGTTTCGCCTCTGGTTGCGCTAACAACAGCTCGAGCGAAGGAACGGAGACAACGCGCGAGGCGACGCCGCGTTCCGCGAGCTGCTTCTGGGCCGCGACCGCGATCTCGACCTCGGAGCCGGAGGCGAACAGCGTCGCCTTGGCTTCGCCCTGGGCCGCGACCAGTTCATAGGCACCGGCCGCGCAGGGATTGTCGTTCGGTGCGGTGGTCCGCAGCTGCGGCAGGTTCTGCCGCGTCAGCGCCAACACGGTCGGGCCGTCCACGCGGTTGAGCGCGAGCTCCCAGCACTCGGCGACCTCGATGGCATCGCAGGGACGGAACACGCGCATGTTGGGAATGGCGCGAAGCGCGGCGAGATGCTCGACCGGCTGATGAGTCGGGCCGTCTTCGCCGAGGCCGATGGAATCGTGGGTCATCACATAGACGACGCCGGCGCCCATCAGCGCGGCAAGGCGCATCGCCGGACGCGCATAATCGGTGAACACGAGGAAGGTCGCGCCATTCGGCGCGAAGCCGCCATGCAGGAAAATGCCGTTCATCGCGGCGGCCATGCCGTGCTCGCGGATGCCGTAATGGATGAAGCGGCCCTTCGGCGTCTTGGCCGAGAAGGCGGTCGCCGACTTCGCCTTGTTGTTGTTGGAGCCGGTGAGATCGGCCGAGCCTGCGAGGAATTCCATCGGCATCGCGGCTGCGATCGCCTCGATTGCCGCTTCCGACGATTTGCGCGTCGCCGCAACAAGCGGCTTCTCCAGCAGCTCCTTTTTGTGCGCCTTCAGCGCCTTTGCCAGCGAAGCCGGACGCTCATGACGCAGGCGGCGCTCGAACTCGGCGCGCTTGCGGCTGCCGAGCTCGCCGAGGCGCGCTTCCCATTCCTGCCGTGCGAGGGCGCCGCGGCTGCCGGCTGCGCGCCACGCCTTCAGCACGTCGTCGGCGACCGCGAACGGCTCGAGCGCGATGCCGAGATTTTCCTTCGCGGCCTTGAGCTCGTCGGCTCCCAGCGCCTCGCCGTGCACCTTCGAGGTGCCGGCCTTGTTCGGCGCGCCGAAGCCGATCGTGGTGCGGCAGGCGATCAGCGTCGGCTTGTTGGATTTCTTCGCGCGCGTAATCGCAGCGGCGATCGCGGCCTGGTCATGGCCGTCGATCTTCTCGGCGGCCCAGCCCGCTGACTTGAAGCGCTTCACCTGATCGACGGAATCGGCGAGCGAGGTCGGGCCGTCGATCGAGATGCCGTTGTCGTCGTAGAGCACAATCAGCTTGTTGAGCTTCCAGTGCCCGGCCATCGCGATCGCCTCCTGCGAGACGCCTTCCATCAGGTCGCCGTCGGAGGCGAGCACATAGGTGTGGTGGTCGACGATCTTCTTGCCGAACTCGGCGGCGAGCATCTTCTCGGCCAGCGCCATGCCGACCGCAGTCGAGATGCCCTGGCCGAGCGGGCCGGTGGTGGTCTCGATGCCCTTGGTGCGGAAGTTCTCGGGGTGGCCGGGGGTCAGCGAGTCGACTTGGCGGAACTGCTTGATCTGGTCCAGCGTCATCTCGGCATTGCCGGTGAGATACAGCAGCGAGTAGAGCAGCATCGAGCCGTGGCCGGCCGAGAGCACGAAGCGGTCGCGGTCCGGCCAGGCGGGCGCGGCGGCATCGAATTTCAGGAACTGCGTGAACAGCACGGTGGCGATGTCGGCGGCGCCCATCGGCAGGCCGGGGTGGCCCGATTTTGCCTTCTCGACAGCGTCCATCGAAAGGCCGCGGATCGCGTTGGCCATACGGGTGTGATCGACCTGCGTATGGGCCATACGGGTGGCATCGACCTGCATCATGATGAAAATCCGTCTGAAATGAGGTGCTTGATGGCCGTGCGCGCCGCGCGGGATCGCGCCTGGCGGCCACGGGAGATGGGGCTGGATAGCACCTCGGTTCCGGGAGTCCAAGGCAATCAAACGCCATGGCGGCAGTAAAAGTTGCTTGCGGCATCCCGGACCCGAAGGGCCGCGTCAGCGCAAAGTGGCGTCCGGTTTTCCCTCGCGACAAACGCGGAACGCGTTTGCACGGGAGGTCCTGCCCCCGACAAACAGTGCATAGTTTTGCGGCGGCGTTGCGCTTGGCTAGCTTGCCACGTAAATTTCTGCTTCTAACCGCTTGCCGAACCGAGTCTTTTGCCGGACGGCAAGCTCCAGGGTAAGGCCACTGGGCAAGGGCCGCCAGGTTCCGCCGCTAGCTGCATGAACGATCGCGTATCCAACAGTTCCGCCATGACGGAATCATCCGCCGTCGAGATCGAGATTGCGACCCGCAGACTCATGGCGGCGCTCGACGCGCTCGAAAGTGCGGTGGAGCGGCGGCGCGACGCCGATCGCGACGAGAACGAGCTTGCGGCGCGAATCCAGGCGCTCGGCGCGGATCGCTCGCGTCTTGCCGACGAGCTCGACGGCGCGCTGGTGAAGGCACGCAAGCTCGAGCGCACCAATCGCGAGATCTCCGACCGGCTGGATTCCGCGATCGTCACGATACGCTCGGTGCTCGATACCGGAGAGGACCGATGAGCCACATCAACGTCACCATCAACGGCCGGCAATACCGCATGGCCTGCGAGGAAGGCCAGGAGGTGCGGCTGCTCAAGCTCGCCGAAACGCTGGAGACTCGCATCCAGTCGCTGCGCGGAAAATTCGGCGAGATCGGCGATGCCCGTCTCACCGTGATGGCCGCGCTGACCGTGTGCGACGAGCTGATCGACACCACCAACCGCGTCCGCACCCTGGAGCAGGAATTGACCGAGCTCAGGGATTTCCGCAACGCCGCCGTCGAGCGCGCCCGCATGACGCAGACCGCCGTGGTCAACGCGCTGAATGCCGCCGCCGAACGCATCGAGAAGTCGACCCAGGTCCTGAACCGCACCGTCGGCAACGGCATCGCGATCGGGTAGCTTCTACCCTCCCCTGGAGGGGGAGGTCGATCGCGCGTAGCGCGAGCGGGGTGGGGTGATCTCTCCACTCGGGCACTGTTGGATGGGGAGAGACTGTCACCCCACCCCGCGCCGCATTTCGCTTCGCTCCATGCGTCACGACCCTCCCCCTCCAGGGGAGGGCTATCGCATATGACTTGTGACGTCGGCCTGCGCGCACGCCTCGTCCTTCAAGACGGCGCTGACGCGCCTCCTCAGGATGAGGCTAATCAGCGTCAGTGCTCGTTGAAACTGCTGCCGCGCACTCCGCCCTCATCCTGAGGAGCCCGCCCAAAGCGAGCGTCTCGAAGGATGGCCGCCGGGAAAAGCTCTCAAATGCGATAGCCCTGCCCTCCAGGGGAGGGTAAGAAAGCGCCCGCAGCGCCGCACTGGCGATTCGTCAGTATCGTTGTTACATTGGCTCCGCGAGGCTGCGACGTGCGTCAGGAGCCATATATCCCCGGGGCCTTATCGATCCTTTAGGGAACTGTCCCTGGCCGGGCCCGTGGGCTCGGACATATGGTGCCCACCTACTTTCGTAGGGAACTCCGGGATCGAGTGCTTCAACGGCGTCCGCGGCTTCGCACTGTTTCTTCCTTCTGGTTCGTGCCTGTCGAATTGCGTCCCCGACCGCTTGCGGTTCAATCACTCTCGGTGTCATGCCCCACCTAGTGCGCAATTGCGCACGGGGGCGGGGCATCCAGTACGCCGCGGCGTTGAGGTTCAAGCACTGGCGTTTCTGGAATACTGGATAGTCCGCCCCAGTGCGCAAGCGCGCACAAGGCGGACGATGATGACTTCGCTTCGGGGGAAAGCGCGCATGTCCAACTCCAAGGCCGAGCTCCGTGCCAAAGCCCTCGCCAAGCGCGATGCGCTCAGCGAGAAGAAACGCACGGCAGCGGCCGCAAAGCTCGCCAAGCGCGGGCTGCCGTTCAAGCTGCTGCCCGGAAGCATCGTCTCCGGCTATTCGCCGATCCGCAGCGAGATCGATCCGATGCCGCTGTTGAAGAAGCTCGCGGAAGAGGGCGCCAGGCTCGCGCTGCCCTGCGTCACCGCGCGCGGCCAGTCGCTGATCTTCCGTCTCTTCCATCCGAACGACCGCCTGATGCTCGGCCCGCTCGGCATTCCCGAACCTTCACCTGCTGCGGCCGAAGTCATTCCCGACATCATGCTGACGCCGCTCGCTGCCTTCGACCGCCTCGGCCATCGCATCGGCTATGGCGCGGGCCATTACGATTTCACCTTCGCGCATTTGCGCAAAGCCAAGCACATCGTCGGCATCGGCCTTGCGTTTGCAGTGCAGGAGATCGAGGCGGTTCCGGCACTATCCCACGACGTGGCGCTGGATTATGTGCTAACGGAATCGGACGTGTTCGATTTCCGGAGTTCTGAAGTTGCGCATTCTCTTCGTGGGTGACGTCGTCGGCCGCAGCGGGCGCGAGGCCGTCTCCGAATATCTGCCCGGCATGGTCAAGGACTGGTCGCTCGATCTCGTCGTCGTCAACGGCGAGAATTCGGCCGGCGGCTTCGGCATCACGGAAGCGATCTACCAGGAGTTTCTCGAGGCCGGCGCAGATGCGGTGACGCTCGGCAATCATTCCTGGGACCAGCGCGAGGCACTCGTCTTCATCGAGCGCGCCGACCGCCTGGTGCGCCCCGCCAACTATCCGCGCGGCACGCCCGGCCGCGGCGCCGCCTTGGTCGAGACCAAGAACGGCAAGCACGCGCTCGTTGTCAACGCGCTGGGCCGCGTCTTCATGACCCCGTTCGACGATCCCTTCGCCGCGCTCGAGCGCGAGCTTGGCGCCTGTCCGCTTGGCGTCGCCGCCGACGCCATCGTGGTCGACTTCCACTGCGAGGCGTCGAGCGAGAAGCAGGGCATCGGCTTCTTCTGCGACGGCCGCGCCAGCCTCGTCGTCGGCACGCATACGCATGTGCCGACCGCCGACCATCAGATCCTCTCAGGCGGCACCGCCTACATGACCGACGCCGGCATGACCGGCGACTACGATTCCATCATCGGCATGCAGAAGGAAGAGCCGCTGCGCCGGTTCACATCGGGGATTCCCTCGAGCCGCTTCGAGCCTGCCGCAGGCGCTGCAACGCTGAGCGGCGTCGCCGTGGAGACCGACGATGCAACGGGCCTCGCGCTGAAGATTGCCCCGGTGCGTATGGGCGGAAGGCTCGAGCCGGCGACGCCGAAGTTCTGGTTGAGCTGAACGGCGGCGGCGAACGCGGCTGCCACCCTCCCCTGGAGGGCAGGGCTATCGCATATCACTCGTGGCGGCGGCCTGCGCGCACGCCTCGTCCTTCGAGACGGCGCTTATGCGCCTCCTCAGGATGAGGCTAATCAGCGTCAGTGCTCGTTGAAACTGATGCCGCGCACTCCGCCCTCATCCTGAGGAGCCCGCCCAAAGCGGGCGTCTCGAAGGATGGCCGCAGGGAAAATTCTCAAATGCGATAGCCCTGCCCTGGAGGGGGGTCGATCGCGCGAAGCGCGAGCGGGGTGGGGTGATCTCTCAACACGGACAGTGTTGGATGTGGAGAGACCGTCACCCCACCCCGTCTCACATTTCGCTGCGCTCAATGTGAGCCGACCCTCCCCCTCCAGGGGAGGGTAAGAGCAGCGACAGCTCATCTAGTCGCCTTGCGCGAGGGACGGAAAAGCGGGAGTCTGAAACTTCGGAATAATAGCATTCTGCCCCTGTTTTGCCCGACGAGTCAACGCGCTCCACGGTCTGCGGCGCAAGCCATTGATTCCGCACAGCCCGGCTACTGTGCATGGGGTTGTTTTCGAGCTTTTGTTTTGAGGACGCGCTCGCGTCCTCGTCAGCCCTGGCGAAAGCCCATCCGGAAGGCGCCCCAGTGCTTGCCGCGGACCATGATCGGCGAGGACAGGTCCTTCATCAGCACGAACTGTCCGCCGCCCATGTCGCGGCGATAGGTCTGGAGCAGGAAGGGTTTTGTGCTGGCCGCGACCTTCTTCACCGCGCGGTCGGTGAACAGGCGGCGGTTGCGGCAATTGGCGTTGTTCCAGACCGGGTCCTTGCCCTGCGGCAGGCGGTAGTTCGGATTGTGGGTCGGCAGGTATCCGCCTTTGGCCCAGGCGACGCAGAACACGATGCGGGAATCGGACGTCTGAATTGGATCCTGGATCGCGGGCAGCACGCGGTCGGTGAACGCGACGTAATTGGTGAGGTGCTGCTTCGGATCGGTGCCTGGGATCTCGCGGTAGGTCTCGTCCATGAGCTGGTCGAGCGTGATCTCGCCGCGGTCGATCGCAGCCTCGAACTCCGCCGAGATCCGTTTCGCGGTGTCGACGACGATCCGGATCAGCGGCGCGTCCGATGTCTCGACGCCGCTGTCCGCGATCAGCGCGATCAGGCCTTCGGAGGTATCGAGCAGCTTCGCCACCCGCTCGTCCGCGCTTCGGAGGTCGCGCGAGGAGAGGTCGACGCCCTTGGCGAGCTCGTTGAGCTCGCTGATCACGGTGTCGCAATGGCCGAGATTGGAGGTCGCCGCGCGCGCGACGCCGTCGATCTCGGCTTCGACCGAGGCGAAGCCCTGCTGGACCCGCGAGATGATGCCGGAGATCGCTTGCGCGCCTTCGCCGGCGGTCTTGGCGCGCTGCGAGGCGTCGCTGCTCTCCCCGATCAGGCCTTCGATCTGGCCGTCGAGATCGCGCACGGTGTCGGAGATCTCATGCGTGGCCTGGCGCGTGGCCTCCGCGAGGTTCTTGACCTCGCTTGCGACCACCGCGAAGCCGCGGCCGGCAGTGCCGGCGCGCGCGGCTTCGATGGTGGCGTTGAGCGCGAGCAGGTTGGTCTGCTTCGCGATCGCCTCGATCGAGCCGGAGACCTTCGCCACCTGCGCCAGCGCCGCGCCGACGGCGGACAGGCGCGCCTCGATCCGCTCCACTGCGGCCACGAGCTCGGAGATGCGGCTGACCGCGGTGTCGACGGCGCTGCGCGACTGCGCGATCTCGCCGACCGCAACCGACGTCGTGGTTTGCACCGCCTGCGAGGCGTTGGCGATGTCGTGATTGGCGGAGACCATGGTCTCGGCCGTCTTCTGCAGATGGTGGAACCGTTCCGACTGGCTCGCGACGCGGTTTGCGACGTCCTGGACGTTGCCGGCGATGTCCGCGAGCTCGACGCCGAGACCGCCGATGCGGTCGGCAAGCTGGTCGATCAGACGTTCGGCCAGCGTCCGGTTGGATGCAGTGTCCAGTACGGCAAGTTGTGCAAGGGACATGTACGGGCTCTCTCCAGTCGGAGCCGTTGATCGGCTCCTCGGCGGCATTCCGATTCCAGGTCCGACCTTAGAGGATGATTCGCGCCCGGCGTCTTGCCCAGGAGTGCAGATGCGTGCAGATGCGCGCAGGTGCGTGCACGCGCGGGGTGCTACAGCTTGTACGCCGTGCGGAAGCCGCCCCAGTGCCGGCCTTGCACGCGGATCGGGACGTCGATCTCGCGCATCATCACCGTGTTGCCGTTGCCCATGTCGCGCGCATAGCTCTGGACCAGGTACGATCGCAGGTTGCGCGCAGCGGCGAGCCCCGCCGGATCGTTGAAGATGCGCCGGTTGCGGCTGTTGGCCGTGTTCCAGGCGACGTCGCCCGGCCGCTGCGGATGCGAATAGATCTTGTTGTGCACCGGCAAAAAGCCGTTGCGGTCGACCATGGCGCAGAACGCCATCCGCGGCTCCCGCGCCAGAAAGGCTTCCTGGAACGGCGGCAGGGTGCGGTCGGCCCAGTCGAGATATTTGGTGCGGTATTGCTGCGGATTGGTGCCCGCAATCTCCACGTAGTCCGTGTCGAAAAGGTCCTCGATCTTGACCTCGCCGCGCGCAACCGCCTGCTCGAATATCTTCGTCAGCGCATTGCCCGCTTCCATGGCACGGGTGACGAGCTCGGTGCTCTCCTCATGGATCGACCAGAGCTTGTCCTCGATCTTCTCGTTGAGCGCGGCGGTGGCGCCGACGAATTGCGCGCGGGCGCCGGCCTTGGATTGCTCGACCACGCGCAGGCGGCAGGCGCCGATGTCCTCCAAGCTGCCCTCGATCGTCGCTTGCGTCGCGAGCCGGCTTGCGTCCGCGCCGCCGATCAGCACGCCCTCCATCGCGATTTCATAGACCGGCATCGTGCCGCGCGCGGTCTCGAATTTGAGGTGGCAAGGCAGGCGCTCGGTCTTGCGGCGGTCGTCGTGCTCGCTCTGGCGCAGCAGCACGGCGCAGCGGGATTTCAGCTTCTGGGCGAAGGTGGTGACGGCCTTGCCGGCGCTGGCGACGCTCTCGCCATGGGTCTCGGCCGCCTTGGTCGCCGCGTCGATCTCGGCTGCGCTCTCGCCGACCGAGATGATGAACTCCGAGGCGCTGGCGGCATTGCCGGAGACTTCGCTGGTCGTGGCATTCTGCTCGGCGACCGCGCCGTTGACGGTGTCGAACACCGGGCGGATCGCCTCGATCGCCTGCGAGATGCGGTGCACCGCGTCCGCCGAGCCGGCGGCGTCGCGCTGCAGCGCGTCGATCTTCTTCGTGATCTCTTCCGTCGCGCTCTGGGTCTGCACCGCGAGCGCCTTGACCTCGGTGGCGACGACGGCAAAGCCTTTTCCCGCGGCGCCCGCGCGCGCGGCCTCGATGGTCGAGTTGAGCGCGAGCAGCGTGGTCTGCCGCGCGATCTGCGCGATCAGATTGACGACGTTGCCGATGGCGGCGGAGGATTCGCGCAAGCGGTCGACATTGGCCCGGGCTTCCTGCGCGGCGGCGCTGGCCTCGTCGGCGAGCTTGCCGGCCTCGCGGACCTGTGCGCCGATACCTTGCGCGGACTGGGTGAACTTGTCGGCGGCATGGGCGAAGGTGGAGGCGGTGGATTGCGCGGCGTTGGTCCGACCGGTCAGGGCATCGGTGCGGTCGCGAATGGCGGCGAGGGTCGCCGCGGTCGCCTCGGCGCCGCCAGCCACCGAATTGGCGGCGCGCTCGAGCTGGCGGATCATGGCGCCGAGCTCGAGTTCCAGCAATTCCAGGATTTCCCGGGCCGAATCACTTTCGGCGGCCGAGGCGGGTGCGGCAGGGGCCGCGGGCTGCGCGGCCTCCGGGGCTGAAGCAGGCGCGGCCGTGTCCGGCAGACGCTTCCGAAATAATCCGAACGCCATCAGCTCTCTCTTGTCGGGGAACGGTCGGGCGCTATTTTCGCAAGTCGGAATGAAATCAGGGTTAACGGTGCCCGAGATCTAGGCACCGGCGATTACGGTGACTACCTTTACAGTGCTACCTTAGGGCAGCAGTTCCCTTTGATTCCGGTGGGGTGGCGGCCTATAAGGCCGCGCTTCCCACGCTCATCTTTGGCTGACGATTCCTCAAGAGACCACGCATGGCCGGACATTCCCAATTCAAGAACATCATGCACCGCAAAGGGCGGCAGGATGCCCAGAAGTCGAAGCTGTTCGGCAAGCTGGCGCGGGAAATCACGGTCGCGGCCAAGCTGGGCACGCCCGACCCCGCCATGAACCCGCGCCTGCGCGCCGCCGTCATCGCGGCGCGCCAGGAGAACATGCCGAAGGACAATATCGAGCGCGCCATCAAGAAGGCACTCGGCAGCGACGGCGAGAACTATGACGAGATCCGCTACGAGGGTTACGGCCCCGGCGGTGTCGCCGTCATCGTCGAGGCGCTGACCGACAACCGCAACCGCGCCGCCTCCGACATCCGCTCCTTCTTCACCAAGTCCGGCGGCAATCTCGGCGAAACCGGCTCGGTCTCCTTCATGTTCGACCGCACCGGCATCATCGAATACGACCGCAGCGTCGCCTCCGACGACGCGGTGCTGGACGCCGCGATCGAGGCCGGCGCAGACGATGTGGTCTCGGGCGAGAGCGGTCACGAGATCTACGCCTCGACCGAAAGCTATCGCGATGTCGCCAAGGCGCTGGAAGCCAAGTTCGGCGAGCCGCGCAAAGCCGCGCTGATCTGGAAGCCGCAGAACACGGTTGCGGTCGACGACGAGACGGGCGAGAAGCTCTTGAAGCTGATGGACCTGCTCAACGAGCACGACGACGTCCAGAACGTCTACGCCAATTTCGAGGTGTCGGACGCGCTTGTTGCGAAGATGGGGGGCTAGGGCACTCTCGTGTCCCGGACGCGGCGCAGCGCGAAGCGGTGCGACGCAGAGCCGGGACCCACAGCGCCGTTCGCGCTGGAGGCAATATGGGCCCCGGTTCAGCAGCGCACCGCTTCGTGCTGCGCTGCGCCCGGGGCAAGAGACCCCACTTCCCCTGTTACTTCCGTTCTGTTTCTGTTTCGCATCCCGCGGCCAGCCGCTATCACTGGCCCATGACTGCGCTTCCGATTCGTGGCCCCGTTCGCATCATCGGCATCGACCCCGGCCTGCGCCGCACCGGCTGGGGGGTGATCGAGGCCGAGGGCAATCGCCTGACCTACGTCGCCTGCGGCTCGGTGGAACCGCCCGACGATTTGCCGCTGGCGAGCCGGCTGCTCGCGATCCATGAAGGGCTCGCGGCCGTTTTGTCCAATCACCGGCCGGTGGAAGCTGCGGTCGAGCAGACCTTCGTCAACAAGGACGGGGTTGCGACGCTGAAGCTCGGCCAGGCCCGCGGCGTCGCCATGCTGGCGCCCGCAATGTTCGGCATCTCCGTCGCCGAGTATGCGCCGAACCAGGTCAAGAAGACCGTGGTCGGCGCCGGCCACGCCGACAAGCAACAGATCGCGATGATGCTGAAGATTTTGCTGCCGAAGGCCGAGCCGCCGTCGGCCGACGCCGCCGACGCGCTCGCCATCGCCATCACCCACGCTCATCACCGCCAGAGCACCGCGCTCCGGCTGAAGGTGGTGGGGATATGATCGGCAAGCTCAAGGGGCTGATCGATTCCTACGGCGAGGATTTCGTCATCCTCGACGTCGGCGGCGTCGGCTATCAGGTGCATTGTTCCTCGCGCACCTTGCAGCACCTGCCCTCGCCGGGCGAGGCGGCCGTGCTGTCGATCGAGACCTATGTCCGCGAGGACCAGATAAAACTGTTCGGCTTCCGCACCGACCAGGAGCGCGAATGGTTTCGCCTGCTCCAGACCGTGCAGGGCGTCGGCGCCAAGGTTGCGCTCGCCGTGCTCGGCACGCTGTCGCCGGCCGATCTCGCCAATGCCATTGCGCTGCGCGACAAGGCCGCGGTGGCGCGCACGCCCGGCGTCGGCCCCAAGGTCGCCGAGCGCATCGTTACCGAATTGAAGGACAAGGCGCCGGCCTTTGCCAATGTCGATCCCGCCGTCGTGCATCTTGCCGACGCCGTCGACGACCAGCGCGCCCCGCGCCCCGTCGCGGATGCGATCTCCGCGCTGGTCAATCTCGGCTATGGCCAGCCGCAAGCCGCCGCGGCGATCGCCTCGGCCTCGCGCAGTGCGGGTGAGGGCGCCGAGACGGCGCAGCTGATCCGGCTCGGGTTGAAGGAACTCGCGAAGTGAGCGACCCCAAGGCCAGCCGCATGGTCTCGCCCGAGCGCCGCAGCGATGATGTCGGCGACACCGCGCTGCGCCCGCAATCGCTGTCCGATTTCGTCGGCCAGCAGCAGGCGCGCAAGAATCTCTCGATCTTCATCGAGGCGGCGCGCAAGCGCGGCGAGGCGCTGGATCACGTGCTCTTCGTAGGCCCGCCCGGCCTCGGCAAGACCACGCTGGCGCAGATCGTGGCGAAAGAGCTCGGCGTCGGCTTTCGCGCCACGTCGGGTCCTGTCATCGCCAAGGCCGGCGATCTCGCCGCGCTGCTGACCAATCTCGAAGAGCGCGACGTGCTCTTCATCGACGAGATCCATCGCCTCAGCCCGGCGGTGGAAGAGGTGCTCTATCCCGCGATGGAGGACTTTCAGCTCGACCTCATCATCGGCGAGGGTCCGGCGGCGCGGTCGGTGAAGATCGAGCTGTCGAAGTTCACCCTGGTCGGCGCCACCACGCGTGCCGGCCTTCTCACCAATCCCTTGCGCGACCGCTTTGGCATTCCGGTCCGGCTCAACTTCTACACGATCGAGGAGTTGGAGAGCATCGTCAGCCGCGGCGCGCGTGTGCTCAACGTCGGCATGAGCGCAGACGGCGCCAACGAGATCGCGCGCCGCGCCCGCGGCACCCCCCGCATCGCCGGGCGTTTGCTCCGCCGTGTGCGCGATTTCGCCTCGGCGGCCGATGCCGACAAGATCGACCGCAAGATCGCCGACCACGCGCTGAGCGCGCTCGAGGTCGACGCCGCTGGCCTCGACGCCATGGATCGCCGCTATCTCACGACCATCGCGCTCAACTATGGCGGCGGCCCGGTCGGCGTCGAGACCATGGCCGCGGCCTTGTCGGAGCCGCGCGATGCCATCGAGGACATCATCGAGCCCTATCTGATCCAGTGCGGCTATCTGCAGCGCACCCCGCGCGGCCGCCTGCTGACATCGCACGCCTTCCGCCATCTCGGTCTCGCCGAGCCCTCGCGCGATGCGGCGGCGCAGTTCGGCCTGTTCGGCACGGATGACAGCGACGCGTGAGCTGCTGAGCCGCTCGCGGTTCCGGCTTTGACGAATTTCCGTTAACCTCGTGCAGACGATCTGCACGAACGTACCCCAATTCCGCTCCAATCGGATATCATCAAGACGCCGCATCATCATCGGGCTTCCATGATCACGCGCCGTCATCTCATCCGTTCCATCGGCGGCCTGTCCGCCCTCGGCGTCTCGACCGCAGCCTATGGCGTCGGCGTCGAGCCGGTGCTGCGGCTCCGCGTCACGCGCTATCATCCGGTGCCGCGGCAGTGGCCGGCGGATTTTTCGCTGAAGATTGCCGCCATCGCCGACATCCATGCCTGCGATCCCTGGATGTCGCTGGAGCGCATCGAGGGCATCGTAGACCGGACCAATGCGCTCAACGCCGATCTCATCGTGCTGCTCGGCGACTATGTCGCCGGCCTTCACCACGTCACGCGCTTCATTCCGTCGAGCGAATGGGCGAGGGTGCTGGCGCGCCTGAAGGCGCCCCTCGGCGTCCATGCCGTGATGGGCAATCACGATTATTGGGACGACAGGACCGTGCAGCAGGCCGGGCGCGGGCCGACCATCGCGCATCGTGCGCTGGAGGCGGCCGGCATCCCCGTCTACGAGAACGATGCCGTGCGCCTTACCAAGAATGGCCGTCCGTTCTGGCTCGCGGGGCTCGGCGACCAATTGGCCTATTATCCCGCCAGGCGCTTTGGCCGCGCACACAGGCTCGGCGCCGACGATCTCGCGGGCACGCTGGCCAAGATCACCGACGATGCGCCGGTCATCCTGCTCGCGCACGAGCCCAACATCGCGCCGCTCGTGCCCGCACGCGTCGCGCTGCAACTGTCCGGCCATACCCATGGCGGCCAGGTTCGCCTGCTCGGCTGGTCGCCGGCCGTCTCGCCGAAGAACGGCCTGCGGCTCGCCTACGGCCACTTCCGCCTGAAATGCGATCTCATCGTCTCCGGCGGCCTCGGTTGCAGCATCATGCCCGTCCGCGTCGGCGTGCCGCCCGAGATCGTCGAGGTGACATTGGGGCGGGCAGGGCTGGTTGTGTCCTAACACGCTTGCGCGTCCGGCTGTTTTTGCGCAAAACGAGCCGGTTACCGACAAGCGAAGAGGCTCGCGACGTGACAGCTCATCTCGACGGCGAGATCCGCGACGGCCGCCACCACATGCAGGTCCGCGTCTACTACGAGGACACGGATTTTTCCGGCATCGTCTATCATGCCAATTACCTGCGCTACATGGAGCGCGGGCGCACCAATCATCTCAGGCTGATGGGCGCCGAGCAGCAGGCGCTGTTCGAGCAGACCGAGACGGAAGGCGCGGGCTTCGCCTTCGTGGTGCGTTCGATGCATCTGGACTTCTTGAAGCCCGCGCGAATGGATGACGTGCTCGACGTCGTGACCTGGCCGGTTGCGGTGAAGGGGGCGTCCATCATGCTGGCGCAGGAGGTGCGGCGCGGTGACGACGTGCTGGTGAAAGCCGAGGTCCGCGTAGCCTTCATCAGCGGCGGTCGCGCCCAGCCGATCCCGAAATCGATCCGCCAGTTGATGAAGGCCGATCTGGTTTCGTGATCGCTCGATAGCGGATGGCCTATCGACTCTGCCAATTGCGACGATACATTCGCGGTCCCGATCAACCGATGAGGCCACCATGTCGCGCCCGCCGCTTCCACCCTTCACCCGCGAGACCGCCGCGCAAAAGGCCCGCATGGCCGAGGACGCCTGGAATTCACGCGATCCGGTGCGGGTCTCGCTCGCCTATACCGAGGACAGCCGCTGGCGTAACCGCTCCGAAGTGTTTCAGGGCCGCGAGGCCATCGTCGCCTTCCTCACCCGCAAATGGGAGAAGGAGCAGGACTACCGCCTGATCAAGGACCTCTGGGCCTTCGACGAGAACCGCATCGCGGTGCGCTTCCAGTACGAATGGCACGATGCAAGCGGCCAGTGGTATCGCTCCTACGGCAACGAGCAGTGGGAGTTCGACGAGCACGGCCTGATGAAGCGGCGCGAGGCCTCGATCAACGACATCGCCATTGCGGAAAAGGATCGTCGCTTCCACTGGCCCGCGCCGGGCCCGCGGCCGGCCGATGTGCCGGGGTTGGGGGCGGATCCGTTCTGAACTGCGCAACCAACTCACAATCCTCATGGTGAGGAGCCGCGAAGCGGCGTCTCGAACCATGCAGACCCCGCTGATGCATCCGGCCTTCATCCTTCGAGACGCGCGCGAGAGCGCGCTCCTCAGGATGAGGGGAGAGAGTTGCGCGCCAGAAACCGCGTAATCGCCCCGCCCAGCTTCGCGTTGTCCATCGGCCCGGCCAGTGACGCCCTTGCTATGACAACGACATCCTCCGGCGCTTTCCCGTCGCGCAGATCGCAGCACACTTGCGCAAACCCCACGTCGAATTCCGGATGCGGCTGCACGGTCAGCGTTGCGCCGTTGGCATAGAGCAGGCCGGCATGCGGGGTGAAGTCGGACGAGAGGATCGTCAGCGCGTCGTTCGGCGGCTCGATCACCTGGTCCTGATGCGAGGCGGCGATAGCGACCGCTTCGCCGTCGACCACGCCGTTCTCCGGCAGCACCTGATAGACGTGCCGGCCGATGCCCCAGCCCTTCTCCGACTTGCGCACGATGCCGCCAAGCGCCTGCGCGATCAGCTGGTGGCCGAAGCAGACGCCGACCATCGGCGTCTTGTTGGCGTAGGCCGTCCGCACGAAATCCTCCAGCGGCGCGATCCAGTCGAGCCCGTCGTAGACGCCGGCCGCCGCGCCGGTGATCAGGACGGCCTCGAGCTTGCTCGGATCGGGAAGCGCATGGCCGTTGGGGATGCTGACGACCTCGATCGTCGCGGCCGGATCTTCGGCGCGGATCATGCGCGCGAACATGTCCGGAAATGAACCGTGGCGCTCGCGGTATTTTTGCGGGACCTCTCCGGTCTCGATGATGGTGATACGTGCCATGGGCCTCCCGGGCAAAAGTTGCGAAGCTCAGCCGCTTTCTGCCCCATGTTGCTGGTGCGGCGCTGTGCGCTCGAGCAGAGCGCTCTCCTTGCGGATCTCGTTGAGAAAGGCCTTGGCCAGACGCGACAGCGGTTCGGCTTCCGACCATAGCATATAGGCGACCGCCTGCGTCGTCGGCGTGAACGGACGGACGACGAGGCCGCTGCCGCCGTTCTGCCGCGGCGAGAACGGATCGACCACCGCCGCTCCGACCCCGGCGGCGGCCAGCACGCAGGCCGTGTTGCAGTAGCGCACCTCGACCGTCGGCTGGAACGGCGCGCCGGCGCGGGCAAAGCTGTCGCGCACGGCTTCGCCGAGCCGCGTGCCGCGCTCGAGCCCGATGAAGGGCAGGCCGGAAAGATCAGCGGCCGAGATCACCGGCCTGTCGGCGAGCGGATGCTGCGGCGGCAGCACGCACACCATCTGGCCGGTGTGCACCACCTCATGCGCGATGCCGGGATGGTGCGTCAGTCCGAGCGCGAAGCCGAGCTCGGCGACGCGGCTGAGCACACCCTCGATGATGCCCTCATAGCGCCGTACGTCGAAGAACACCCGCGTCTCCGGTCGGCGGCGCAGGAAGCCCGACAGCGCGGACGGAATGATGCTATAGGCGAGCGGCGGCGTCGCCACGATGGCGAGATGCCCGGAGCGGTTCTCGCGCAGATCGCGCACGCGGTTCTCGAGCTTGGCGTGCAGCGCAAAGATCGCCTCGCTCTCCTTGTAGAGCGCCATCGCTTCGGCGGTTGGAAACAGCCGGTTGTTGACGCGCTCGAACAGCGCAAAGCCGGCCTGCGCCTCCATCGTCTTCAGCGCATTGCTGACCGCGGGCTGCGACAGCGCCAATTCGTCCGCCGCCGCCACCGTGGTGCGGTGGCGGATGACGGCGCGCAGGATTTCGAGCTGACGCAGGTTCATATCACCACCGATTATAGTCTGGGCCAAAACATCATAGCAAAGCGAATTGATTTTGCAGCCCCGCTTGCCCGTAATGGCAGCGGATTTGCACGCCGCATCAAAGGGTTCGCTCGCCCATTGAGGCAGCACTGCGCACAGATTGGAGGCAATCTTGGTTCGTGTCCTTCGCGCCGCCGCCGCTCAGATGGGGCCGACGCAAAAAGCAGATAGCCGCGAGCATACGTTGTCGCGGATGCTCGACATGCTGGAGGAGGCGGCCGGCCGGGGTGCGAGCCTTGTGGTGTTTCCGGAGCTCGCCTTCACGACCTTCTTCCCGCGCTGGCTGCTCGAGGGCGAGACGCTCGACCGGCATTTCGAGCGCAGCATGCCGAACCCCTCGGTGGCAAAGCTGTTCGATCGCGCACGTGCGCTGCGCGTCGGCTTCTATGTCGGCTATGCCGAGCTGACGCCGGAGGGGCGGCGCTACAATTGCTCAATCCTTGTCGATCGCGACGGCGAGGTCCTCGGCCGCTATCGCAAGGTGCATCTGCCGGGCTCGGTCGAGCCGCGTCCGGGCGCGCGCTACCAGCAACTCGAGAAGCGCTATTTCGACTATGGCGACCTCGGCTTTCCCGCCTTCCGCGCCGGCTCGTCCTGGGCCCACGCCATCATGGGCATGATGATCTGCAACGATCGTCGCTGGCCGGAATCCTGGCGCGTGCTCGGTCTGCAAGGCGTCGAGCTCGTCTGCATCGGCTACAATTCGGCGGCTTACGATCCCAATGGCGGCACGACGGAAGACGGAGCCTTGCGCACCTTCCACTCGACGCTGGTGACGCAGGCCAACGCCTACATGAACGCGACCTGGGCGATCTCGGTGGCGAAGGCGGGCGAGGAGGACGGCTCCGGCCTGATCGGCGGCTCCTGCATCGTCGATCCCAACGGCCGCATCGTCGCGCAGGCGCAGACGCTGGCCGACGAGGTGATCGTCGCCGACATCGATCTCGACCTTTGCCGCCAGGGCAAGGACAAGATGTTCAACTTCGCCGCCCACCGGCGGCCCGAGCAATACAGGGTGATCACTGAGCGCGCCGGCGTCATCGAGCCGGCCGTTCTCGACGCGGATTGATCAACGGCCGGTCGCGGCGTTGGCAAAGGAGCTGACATGACACGCCTCTCGCATTTGCTTGCCTTCGCAGCGTTGGCTGCCTTGACGTCGGCGCGAGCCGGCGAGCTGCCGGCGGAGATCAAGCAGGCCGGCACGCTGAAGCTCACGGTCAACTCCACCTACGCGCCGATGGAATATCGCGATCCCGCAACCAACGAGCTGGTCGGGCTCGACATCGATCTGGCGGGCGAGCTCGCCAAGCGGCTCGGGGGCCTCAAGATCGTCTGGAGCGAGACGCCGTTCGCCGAGCTGATCCCCTCGCTCCAGACCAAGCGCGCCGACTTCATCATCTCCGGCATCTCCGATCGTGCCTCGCGGCGCGAGACCGCCGATTTCGTCGACTACCTTGCGACCGGCCCGCAGTTCTTCGTGATGGCGGAGAGCGCGGCCAAGGATGCGACCGATCTCTGCGGCAAGAAGGTCGGCACCACCCGCAGCACCAGCTTCCCGGTCGAGATCGAGAAGTGGAGCAAGCAGAATTGCGAGCCGGCCGGCAAGCCGGCGATCCAGTACGTTCCGGGCGAGAATTCCATCGACGTTCGCAACCAGCTCAAGCAGGGCCGCATCGACGCCGCCGTGCAGGGCAGTGAGACGCTGCCTTATGCGCAGCAACAGGAGCCCGGCAAGTATCGCATCGTCGGCGAAGGCTTCGCCAAGGGCTATCAGGGCATCATGTTCCGCAAGGACGATGCCGCCTTGCGCGAGGTTGTGACGGAGAAGCTCGCGGCGATGATCGCCGACGGCTCGTACAAGGCCATTCTCGACAAATGGGGCTTAGGGGCCAATGCGGTCGCCCAGCCCATGCTGAACGCGGCGCCGCAATGAAGCCGGCGCCGGCACTCGCGCAAGGCTTTCCCGACCTGTCGGGCATGCGGATCGCGCGCGAGCCGCACTGGTTTCGCTGGATCAGCGCGGCCCTGATCGTCCTCGTGCTGGCGGCGATCGCGCGCGCCTTCGCGAACGGCCAGATCGAATGGTCCTATGTCAGCCGCTTCCTGACCGCAAAGGTCATCCTCGAAGGCATCGTCAACACCATGGTGATGGCGGTGCTGGCGATGATGCTCGGCATCTTTCTTGGCATCGTCGCCGCGATCATGCGGTTGTCGCCCAACCCGGTGCTGAAGTCGGTCGCCGCGGGCTACACCTGGCTGTTCCGCGGCACGCCGCTGATCCTGCAATTGTTGCTGTGGTTCAACCTTGCGCTGGTGTTTCCGACCATCGGCATTCCCGGCCTGTGGTCCGCGCGCGCCGTCGATGTCATGACGCCGTTCCTCGCCGCGCTGCTTGGGCTCGGCATCAACCAGGGCGCCTACACCTCCGAAGTCATGCGCGCCGGCATGCTCTCGGTCGATATCGGGCAATATGAGGCAGCGCAGGCGATCGGCATGGGACGGCTGCGCGCGCTGCGGCGGATCGTGCTGCCGCAGGCGATGCGCGTGGTGATCCCGCCGCTCGGCAACGAGTTCATCAGCATGGTGAAGGCGACCTCGCTCGCGAGCGTGATCCAGTATCCGGAACTGCTGCACAATGCCGAGAACATCTACTACGCCAACTCCCGCGTCATCGAGCTGCTCATTGTCGCGGGGCTGTGGTACCTGCTCGTGGTCTCGATCCTGACGCCGCTCCAGATGCTGCTCGAACGCCGCTTTGCACGTGGCACATTGCGGCTGGCGCGATGACAAAACCCCTCGTCGCGATCCGCTCCGTCAGCAAGAACTTTGGAGAGTTTCAGGCGCTCAAGAACGTCTCGCTCGACGTTTGGCCCGGCGAGGTGATGTGCCTGATCGGCGCCTCCGGCTCGGGCAAGACCACGCTGCTCCGCTGCATCAACCAGCTTACCACCATCGACGCCGGCGGGATCTGGCTCGACGGCGAGCTGCTGGGCGTGCGCGAGCACGGCGGCAAGCTCCGTCGGCTCAGCGAGCGCGAGATCGGGCGGCAGCGGCTCAAGACCGGCATGGTGTTCCAGCGCTTCAACCTGTTTCCGCACAAGACCGCGCTGGAAAACATCACGGAAGGTCCGACCCAGGTTCAGGGGCGTAAAGCCGATGAGGTGCGCGCCGAGGCGACCGAACTGCTTCGTCGCGTCGGGCTGGCGGCCAAGGCGGATTCCTATCCGGCGCAGCTCTCCGGCGGCCAGCAGCAGCGCGTCGCGATTGCGCGGGCGCTCGCCATGAAGCCGATGCTGATGCTGTTCGACGAACCCACCAGTGCGCTCGATCCCGAGCTGGTCGGCGAGGTGCTCGCGGTCATGAAGGAGCTGGCGCGAAGCGGCATGACCATGATGGTGGTGACGCACGAGCTCGGCTTCGCCCGCGAGGTCGCCGACCGGGTCGTCTACATGGACCAGGGCGCGATCGTCGAGCAGGGCCGCGCCTCCGACGTGTTGGGCGCGCCCCGCGAGGAGCGCACCAAGGCATTTCTTTCGGCAGTGATCTGACATTGGGGAGCGTGGTGATGAAGAGATTTTTGCTTGCGGCGGCGTTCCTGGGCGCCATCAGCGCGTCGGCGATGGCGGCCGAATTGCCGCCCGACATCGCCAAGCGCGGCAGCCTCAAGGTGGCGATCGTGCCGAACTATCCGCCGATGGAGTTCCGCGATCCCGCCACCAACGCGCTCTCCGGCTTCGACATCGAGCTCGGCGAGGCCATCGGCCGCAAGCTCGGCCTCAAGATCGAATGGACCGAGACCAGCTTTGCAGAGTTCATGCCCTCGATCTCGACCGGGCGGGTGGACGCCATCCTGTCCGGCTTCACCGATTATGCGAGCCGGCACGAGGTCGCGACCTTCGTCGATTATTTGCGCAGCGGTCCGCAGTTCTTCGTGCAACACTCGCGCAAGGCGGAATTCAAGGACGCGACGTCGCTGTGCGGCAAGAAGGTCGGCTCCAGCCGCCGCACCATGTTCCCGGCCCAGATCGCGGCGTGGAGCGAGAAGAACTGCGGCAGCAATCCGATCCAGGTCGTCGGCACCGACGGCTCGGCCGACGCGCGCACCCAGCTGAGGCAGGGCCGCATCGATGCCGCCGCCCAGGGCAACGAGACGCTGCCCTACATCATGGACCTCGAGCCCAACACCTATGCGACCGTGGGCGAGCCCATCGCACAGCAATTCACCGGTATCGCGCTGCCGGTGAAGGAGAAGGCATTGCAGCAGGCAATGCTGGAAGCGGTCGACGCGCTGATCGCGGACGGCACCTACAAGACGCTGCTGGCGAAGTGGAAATTGAGCGACAACGCAATCGAGAAGGCGACCATCAATGCTGGACAGTAAGGCACTCCAGAGCATTCCGCTCGTTCCGGCCAACACCGCGGATCCCGCGCCGGACTATCCCTGGCCGAAGCCGTATACGTCGGCGATGTTCCTGTCGTTCGACGTGGACGCCGAGAGCGCCTGGACCAGCAAGGACGCGGTGCATGCGCAGCGGCTCATCACCATGAGCTACGGCGGCTATGAAGCGCGCGTCGGCACGCCGAAGCTCTTGGAGCTGCTCGACCAGCTCGATCTCAAGGCGACGTTCTTCGTCACCGGGTGGTCGGTCGACGCGCATCCGGCGATGGCGGAGTCCATCCTCAAGGCCGGTCACGAGATCGGCCATCACGGCTATCACCATCTCTTGCCCGATCCCGGCGATCCCTGGATCGAGGACGAGCTGGAGCGCGGCTTCGAGGTGCTGAAGCGCCGGCTCGGCGTCAAGCCGACCGGCTATCGCGCGCCTTACGGCGAGTTCACCGAGGAGCTGCGCGTCGCGCTGGTGCGGCATGGCATCGTCTACACCTCCTCGTTCCGCGACGACGTCAGGCCTTATCGCCATCGCCTCGCCGATGGCAAGCCCGGCACGATCGAGCTGCCGGTGACCGCGAGCTATGACGACTGGATGCACGGTCTCTCCGCGCGTTTTAGCCCGCGCTCGATCTTCCCGAAGGAGCATGTGCTCTCGATGTGGAAGGACGAGCTCGACGAAGTTCGCGACTGGGGCGCGATGGTGACGACCGTGCTGCATCCGCAATGCAGCGGCCGCCCGATGCGGCTGCGCCTGCTGCGCGAGTTTCTGACTTACGCGAAATCGTGTCCCGACGTCTGGATCACCACCGGCGAGAAGATCGCGGAGAACTTCCTGCGCTACGAAGCCGGTAACCGCTGATGTCCATCTCCCGCCGCTCGCTCCTGAAGGCCGGCGCGGCGCTGCCGGCGTTGTCGCTGCCGGGCATCGTCCGCGCTGAATCCCAGTCCACGCTGCGCTTCATCCCGGTGATCGATCTCGCCTTCGTCGATCCGATTTATTCGACGGCGCAGGTGTCGCGAAACCACGGCTTCATGGTCTATGACACGCTCTACGGCATGAGCTCCTCGCTCCAGGTCTCGCCGCAGATGCTGTCGGGCCATGTCATCTCGGGCGACCAGCTGCAGTGGGACCTCACGCTTCGTGATGGCCTGTTCTGGCACGACGGCGAGCGCGTGCTGGCGCGCGACTGCGTCGCCAGCATCCGTCGCTGGGCCGCGCGCGACGGCTTTGGCGGCGAGCTGATGGAGGCGACCGCCGAACTGTCGGCCGCCGACGACCACACCATCCGCTTCCGTCTGAAGCGTCCGTTCCCGCTGCTGCCGCAAGCGCTCGGCAAGGCCGCGATCAATGCCTGCTTCATGATGCCGGAGCGGCTGGCGAGCCAGGATCCGTTCAAGCCGCTCACCGAAGTCGTCGGCAGCGGTCCGTTCCGTTATCTCGCCGACGAGCGCGTGCAGGGCGCGCGCAATGCCTATGCCAGGTTCGAGCGCTACCAGCCGCGCACCGACGGCAAGCCGGATTGGACCGCCGGGCCGAAGATCGTGCACTACGATCGCGTGGTCTGGACCACCACGCCAGATGCCGGCACCGGCGTCGCCGCGCTCCAGACCGGCGAGCAGGATTGGCAGGAGACCACGCCGCACGATCTGCTTCCGGTGATCAAGGCGGCCGGCGATATCGAGACGCGCGTCCTCGATCCCAGAGGCTACGCCTGCATGCTGCGCCTCAATCACCTGCAGCCGCCGTTCGACAATCCCGCCATCCGCCGCGCGCTCCTGGGTGCGATCGACCAGTCTGCGTTCATGACCGCTGTTGCCGGCACCGATCCGGCGTTCCAGGTCTCACCGATCGGCTATTTCGCACCCGGCACGCCGATGGCAAACGACGTCGGCCTCGACGTGTTCCGCGGGCCGCGCAACTACGACAAGGTCAAGGCTGACCTCAAGGCCGCCGGCTATAACGGCGAGAAGATCGTGCTGCTCGTCCCGACCAACTCGCTGGCGCAAAAGCCGCTCGGCGAGATCGCGGTGGACTCGTTGCGCAAGGCCGGCATGAACGTCGAATATGCCGGCCTCGATTTCGCCGTCGTGCTGCAGCGCCAGTTGAAGAAGGACCCGATCGGGCAGGGCGGCTGGAGCGCCGCGGTCGGCAATTGGCAGGGCATCGACTGGCTCAACCCGGCCGGCAACACCAACATTCGCGGCGAAGGCAAGGTCGCCGGCTGGTATGCGAGCACGAAGATGGGCGAGTTGCGCAGCCCGTGGCTGGCGGCTTCCGAGCTCGCGGAGCAGCAGCGCATCTGCCGCGAGATCCAGGCGGTCGCGTTCGAGGAAATCCCCTATATTCCGATCGGCCTGTACAAGCAGCCAACGGCCTATCGCAAGGCGATCACCGGCATTCTCGACGGCACCGCCGTGTTCTGGAACGTGCGCCCCGCATGAGCACCACAGCAATCTTCGGCAGCTATGTGCTGTCACGGAAAGACGGCGCGCAGGACGTGCTGCGCGACCATTGGGTTCTGGTCGAAGGCAAGAAGATCGCTGCAATCACGCGCGACAAGCCGCACGCCGATCAGGTCTATGATCGCCCAGGGCGCTTCGTGCTGCCGGGCCTCCTGAACCTGCACAATCATTGCTTCTCGGAAGCGGTGGCGCGCAGCCACACCGAGGACGGCAACGGCCGCAAGAACAACCAGAGCATCGTCTACACGGTGCTGCTGCCGCTGACCAAGCGCGGCGCCGAGATCCTGTCGGCGGAAGAGCGGCTTGCGGTGGCGCGGCTCGGCATCCTCCAGCTGCTCAAGGGCGGCGCCACCACGGTGATGGAGCCGTTCCGCAACTCGATCCCCGAAATGTTCGACGCGGCGGAGGAGATGGGCATCCGCTTCTATGGCGCGCCCTATCTGTTCTCGACGTCCGATGCCAAGGCCGGGCCCGACGGTGTGGTCCAATATTCCGGCGATGATGGCGCTACGGACATGGCGACGTGGGACGCGCTCTATCAGCGCTGGAACAATCGCGGCGAGGGCCGCATCAGCCTCGCCATGAGCCCGCATGCCACCGACACCTGCGGCCCCGATCTTCTGAAGGCCTGCGCCACGCGGGCGCGCGAGCTCGGCGTGCCAATCACCACGCATATGGCGCAGAGCCGCGCCGAGGTCGAGACCATCGGCAAGCGCTATGGCGGCCGCACGCCGGCAGAATATCTGGACTGGCTCGGCCTGCTCGCGCCCGATCTGATAGCGGCGCATTGCATGTTCAGCAGCGACGATGATCTCAAGTTGATGGCTGCGCGCGGCATGACCGTGCTCAACTGCCCGCGCGTGTTCGCGCGTGCCGGCGTCACCGCAGCGTTCAGCCGCTTCGCCGCGCACGGAGTGCGCACCGTGGTCGGCACCGACGGCTACAACATGGACCTGCTCGGCGAGCTCAATGCGGCGTCGCTGATCTCCAAGATCATTTCGGCGCGCCCTGACGTCGCGAACTCGCCCGAGCTGATCGAGGCGAACACGACGGTCGCCGCCGACGTCGTCAAGCGGCCGGATCTCGGCCGCATCGAGCCAGGCGCAACCGCCGACCTCACGGTGGTCGATCTCACCCATCCGCATCTGCAGCCGCTGTTCGATCCGCGCCGCGCGCTGATCGCACTCGCCAACCGCGCCAATATCGATCAGGTCGTGGTCGATGGCCGCGTGCTGGTCGATGAAGGACGCTATCGCGGCGCGGATGAAGCTGCGATCATTGCGGCGGGCACCGCCGCGATCGGCAAGATCTGGGATTTGCCGGAGGCGCAAGCGGCGTTCAACGGCTGAGCGCCGCTGGTGCCACGAAGACGGTGCGCTCCCTCTCCCGCAAGCGGGAGAGGTTGCAGCGAGCCTGTAGCCGCACTGTTCGAACCGAAGCTCTAATCCTCGAACTCCACCAGCGCCTTGCGCATGGTCTCGACCAGGTCCAGCGCCACCGGCGAGGGGCTGCGCTGCGCCGGAAAGACCGCGGAGAATTCGAAGTCGATGCGCGGCAGGAAGCGGCGCACGACGATGCCGCGTGTTGCGAATTCCTGCGCCGTGAAGGGATCGCAGATCGCGACGCCAAGCCCTGACGACACCATGCCGCACATGATTTCCGACAGCGTGGTCTCGACCCTGAGCACGCGGCGGACATCGTGGCGGTGGAAGACCTGGTCGACGAGGTGCCGGCTCGACGATCCCGCCGACAGCGAGATGAAGGTCTCGCCCTCGAAATCGCGCGGCTCCAGGACTTCCTTCTCCGCGAGGCGATGACCGGTCGGCAGCACTGCAACGCGCGCCGGCGCTGGCAGTCTCTGGCTCGGCAGACCGGAATGCGCGATCGGCACCTCGGCAAAGCCGACGTCGCATTGATTGTTCAGCACCCAGTCGACCACGATCGGCGAGATGACACCGAAGAAGGCCAGGTTGAGGTTGGGCCGCTCCTTCAGGAAGTGACCGGTGAGCCGCGGCAGATAGCCGTTCGACAGCGCCGGCAGTGCTGCGATGCGTAGCGAGCCGGTGCGGCGGCCGCGGATTTCTTCTGCTGCCGCAGTGATGCGTTCGAGGCCGACGAAGGAGCGCTCGACCTCGGTGTAGAGCGCCATCGCCGCGGCGGTCGGCACCAGGCCGGTGCCGCGCCGCTCGAACAGCTCCATTTTCAGCAGGGCCTGGAGGTCGCGCAGCAACCGGCTGACGGCCGGCTGCGTCACCTTCATTAGCGCCGCCGCCTCGGTCACGCTGCCGGTAAGCATCGTCGCCCGGAAGGCCTCCACCTGCCGCGAATTGATCCGGGCCATATTTCAGTTTCCATCCATAACATTTCGGCATGCAGAGGGTGCCATTATTCATTGGACGATGGAAGTATAGGTCTGCGATCTTTTTCATCAGGACTGGAGACAGCCCGCTTTTTCGGCAGATTGGAGGGGTTCAAACCTCCAGATCGCGCCAAAACCCGCCGAATGGGGGCCGGAGCCCTGATCGGAGAGGGATTCGCGCGGAAGGAGATGCGGAAGGCGCTTCAGCCAGCGAGACTCGTCGGCACGTCACCTCATTCCGGTATGGAGATCGGTCCACATGAAGACTCTTCGCCTTCTGACCGCGGTCAGCATCGCAGCGCTCATTGCCGCCCCCTCAATCGCCTCGGCCCAGCAGAAAACGCTCTATGTCGCCGGCTACGGCGGCTCGTTCGAGAAGACCATCCGCGACGAGGTGATCCCGGCCTTCGAGAAGGAGAACGGCGTCAAGGTCGAATACGTCGCCGGCAATTCCACCGACACGCTGGCCAAGCTCCAGGCGCAGAAGGGTAACCAGCAGATCGACGTCGCCATCGTCGATGACGGCCCGATGTACCAGGCGATCCAGCTCGGCTTCTGCGGCAAGCTCGACGGCTTGCCCGCCGATCTCTACGACACTGCGCGCTTCAAGGACGATCGCGCGGTCGCGATCGGCATCGTCGCCACCGGCCTGATGTACAACACCAAGGTGTTCAAGGAAAAAGGCTGGGCGCCGCCGACCTCCTGGAACGACCTGAAAGACACGAAATACGCGAAACAGCTCGTGATTCCGCCGATCAACAACACCTACGGTCTCGAAGCGCTGGTGATGCTGTCGAAGATGAACGGCGGCGGCGAGACCAACGTCGAGTCCGGCTTCAAGATCTTCAAGGAACAGATCAATCCGAACGTGCTGGCCTATGAGCCGTCGCCGGGCAAGATGACCGAGCTGTTCCAGTCCGGCCAGGCCGTGATCGCGGTGTGGGGCACCGGCCGGGTGCAGAGCTTTGCCAATACCGGCTTCCCCGTCGACTTCGTCTATCCCAAGGAAGGCGCGGCGACGCTGCTGACCACGGCGTGCCCGATCAACAAGCCCAATGCTTCGCCGCTGGCCGCGAGCTTCGTCAAGATGCTGCTCGATCCAAAAATCCAGCTCGTGATGCTGAAGGATTACGGCTACGGCCCGGTGCTGAAATCGCTGGTGATCCCGCCCGAGCTCGGCAAGATGGCGCCGATCGGCGAGCGCGCGGCCAAGCTCTACAATCCGGACTGGACCGTCATCAACGAGAAGCGCGAGGAGTGGACCAAGCGCTGGAATCGCGAGGTCGAGCGCTGATCGGGCGCCGCGGAGACAGCGTCATGGCCTATCTCGAGCTTGACCGCGTCGCAAAGCAGTTCGGCGTGCAGACTGTGGTCGATGACTTCAGTCTGTCGGTCCGGAAGGGGGAGTTCATCTCCTTCCTCGGCCCCTCCGGCTGCGGCAAGACCACGACGTTGCAGATGATCGCGGGCTTTCTCGACCCGACGCGCGGCGCGATCCGCCTCGAGGGCAAGGACCTGACCGCGATCCATCCGGCCAAGCGTGGCCTCGGCATCGTGTTCCAGAGCTACGCGCTGTTTCCGCACATGACCGCGGCGGAGAACGTCGCCTTTGGCCTGGAGATGCGTGGCGTGCCGCGCGCTGAAAGGGCCGAGCGCGTCCGTGCCGCGCTTGCGATGGTAGGCCTCGCCGGATACGAGGACCGCCATCCGCGCCGCATGTCCGGCGGCCAGCAGCAGCGCGTGGCGCTGGCGCGTGCGCTGGTGATCAAGCCCAGCGTGCTGCTGCTCGACGAGCCGCTGTCGAACCTCGACGCCAAGCTGCGCGAGGAGATGCAGATCGAGCTGCGCCAGATCCAGCGCACCATCGGCACCACCACCATCCTGGTCACGCACGATCAGAACGAGGCGATGTCGCTGTCCGACCGCATCGTGGTGATGAGCCAGGGCAAGATCGAGCAGATCGGCACGCCGCAGGAGACCTATGAGAAGCCGGCCTCGGCCTTCGTCTCGCAATTCCTCGGCAAGACCAACGACTTTGCCGGAACCATCGACCGGACCGTCGCGCCGACGCTGTTGGTGGCGGGCTCCTGGCGCGCACCGGCGCCGGCCGGGCTCGGCGGTCCCGTCACCGTCAGCGTTCGCCCGGAGAGAATCGGCTTTGGCGATACAGGACTCAGCGCAAAGATCGTCACGCGCATCTTCCAGGGCAATCACTGGCTGTTCCAGTGCGACAGCGAATGCGGCCCGGCGATCGTGATCCGCCAGAACGATGGCACGGCCCAACCAGGCGAAGGCGATGCCGTTCGGCTGTCGTGGCGTCCTGAGGACATGAGCGTGCGCGCGAGGGCCGGCGCATGAGCGCGGTCGCCGAGGAGCGTAGCCTACGCGCGCCGTGGGCGCTGACCGCGCCCGCCTTGATGCTGTTCGTCGGCGTGCTGCTGATTCCGCTGGCGATGACGGTGATGCTGTCGTTCCACGATTGGGGCCAGTACAAGGGCATCGAGCCGGTCTTCATCCTCAAGAACTGGCACGAGATCGCGACCGATCCCTATTACGCCGAGATGTTCTGGCGGACGTTCCGCATCGCGATCCTGACCACGCTGCTCACCGCGCTGCTCGGCGCGCCCGAAGCCTATATCCTCAACCGCATGAGCGGCCGCTGGAAGAGCTTCTTCCTGCTGGTCATTCTCGGGCCGCTCCTCATCTCCGTGGTGGCGCGTACGCTCGGCTGGGCCCTGCTGTTCGGCGGCAACAACGGTCTCGTCAACAAGCTGCTGATGTCGCTTGGCGCGATCCGTTCGCCGATTCCTTTCATGTTTACCGAGACGGGCATGATCATTGCGCTCGCGCATGTGATGATGCCGTTCATGGTGCTGTCGGTGTGGGCGGCGCTGCAGCGGCTCGATCCGCAGATCGAGAATGCCGCGATGTCGCTCGGCGCGGGTCCCGCGACCATCATCCGCCGCATCATCATGCCGCAGATCATGCCGGGCGTGCTGTCGGGCGCCATCATTGTATTCTCGCTCTCGGCCAGCGCCTTTGCGACGCCTGCGATCATCGGCGGCCGCCGGCTCAAGGTCGCCGCGACGCTGGCCTATGACGAGTTCCTCAACACCCTGAACTGGCCGCTGGGAGCTGCCGTCGCGACGCTGCTGCTGGTCGCGCTGGTGCTGATCGTCGTCGGCAGCAATGCGCTGATCGAGCGGCGCTATGCCGAGGTGTTCCGATGAGCCGGAACGGCCCGCTCGCACTGATCTTCCACACCATCTTCGTCAGCGTCATGGTGGCGCCGATCCTCGTGGTCTGCCTCGTCGCCTTCACGCCCGAAGGCTTTCTGTCGCTGCCGACCAACGGCTTTTCGCTGCGCTGGTTCAAGACCATCGCGAACTATCCCGAATTCATCCACGCGTTCTGGGTCAGCCTCGGCCTTGGCGCGCTGTCCTCTCTCGTGGCGCTCCTGTTCGCGGTGCCGGCCGCGCTCGCGATCGCGCGCTATCGCTTCCGCGGCCGTGATGCGCTGGCGGCGCTGTTCCTGTCGCCGCTCATGATCCCGCATGTCGTGCTCGGCATCGCCTTCCTGCGCTTCTTCACCTCGGCAGGGCTCGGCGGCAGCTTTGCCGCGCTGATCATCGCGCATGTCATCATCGTGTTTCCCTTCGCGCTGCGGCTGACGCTGGCGGCGGCGACCGGCATGGACCGCACGGTCGAGATGGCGGCGGTCTCGCTCGGCGCCGGCGGCTGGACGCTGTTCCGCCGCGTGACCTTGCCGCTGATCCTGCCCGGCGTCATCAGCGGCTGGGCGCTCGCCTTCATCCAGTCCTTCGACGATCTCACCATGACCGTCTTCCTTGCGGCACCAGGTACCGAGACGCTTCCGGTCCGCATGTTCCTCTACATCCAGGACAACATCGATCCGCTGGTGACGTCGGTTTCGGCCTGCGTGATCGCTGTGACCATGACCGCCCTCATTCTGCTCGACCGCTTCTACGGGCTCGACCGCGTGCTCGCTGGCAAGGGCGATACGGGACGATAGGAGAACTCATGTCAGGAGAATACGACGTCGCCGTCGTCGGCGGCGGACTGCTCGGCTCCGCCATTGCCTGGGGCCTCGGCCGCCTCGGCAAGAAGGTCGCCGTGCTCGACGAGGGCGACATCACCAAGCGCGCCTCGCGCGCGAATTTCGCGCTGGTATGGGTGCAGAGCAAGGGGCTCGGCATGCCCGCCTATACGGTGTGGACCGTGCAGGCCTCGCAGGCATGGGGCCGGCTTGCTTCCGAGCTGAAGCAGCAGACCGGCCTCGACGTCGCCCTGCAGCAGAATGGCGGCTTTCACCTCACCCTCGGCGAGGAGGAATTCGGCCAGCGCACCGAACTCGTCAAGCGCATGCACAACCAGGTCGGCGCGGCCGACTACAAGATGGAGATGCTGCGGCCGTCCGAGATCAAGAAGGCGCTACCGCTGATCGGCCCCGAGGTGTCCGGCGGCAGCTATTGTCCGCTCGACGGGCATGTCAATTCGCTGCGCACGTTCCGCGCCTTCCACACCGGCTTCATTGCGTTCGGCATCGACTATTTTCCGGAGCGGCCGGTCTCGGCGATCAGCAAGAGCGGCGGCGAATTTCGCCTGACCACGCCGAAGGGCGAGCTGCGTGCCGCCAAGATCCTGCTCGCCGCCGGCAATGCCAACCAGACGCTGGCGCCGATGGTCGGCCTCCTTGCGCCGATGGGCCCGACTCGCGGCCAAGTCGTCGTGACCGAGCGCACCATGCCGTTCCTGCCGCATCCGCTGACCACGATCCGCCAGACCGACGAGGGCACGGTGATGATCGGCGACAGCAAGGAGGACGAGCTGGACGATCGCACATTTAAGCCGTCGATCAGCGGCGTCATGGCCGATCGTGCGCAGCGGATGTTTCCGCATCTGGCGCGGCTCAACGTGGTCAGGAGCTGGTCCGGAATCCGCGTCATGCCGCAGGACGGCTTTCCGATCTACGATCAGTCGGAGACGCATCCCGGCGCCTTCGTGGCCTGCTGCCATTCCGGCGTCACGCTGGCTTCCAACCACGCCTTCGAGATCGCGCGCATGGTGGCGCAGGGCGCGCTCGAGCCGGAGCTGGTCGGTGCGTTCTCCGCCAGCCGTTTTGGTGGCGCAGGTGCTGCTAACAGCAGCGGTTATTGAAGATTTTGAGAAGGAGCCAAGAGGCATCCCCATGTTCAAGCGATCCGAACAGGACAAGCGGCCACAGGTGCAGATCTTCGTCGACGGCGTCGCCGTCGCGGCGCGCCAGGGCGACACCGTCTCCGCCGCGCTGCTGGCCTCCGGCGTTGACGCACGGCGTTCCACCGCAGTCAGCGGCGCGCCGCGTCTGCCTTATTGCATGATGGGCGTCTGCTTCGACTGCCTCGTCACCATCGATGGCGTCGGCAACCGGCAGGGCTGCCTCGTGTCCGTCGCCGAGGGCATGCAGGTTGAAATCCAGAAGGGCAAGCGGGAGATCGGGAAATGACTGTAGCTCCCAAGCGCGAAGACTACGACGTCGTGGTGATCGGCGCCGGGCCGGCGGGTCTTGCTGCCGCGGCGACCTCCGCCGAAGCCGGCCTGTCGACACTGCTGCTCGACGAGAATATCGGCCCCGGCGGCCAGGTGTTCCGCGCCATCGCATCGACGCCGGTCACCGAGCGCAATCAGCTCGGCGCCGATTATTGGGCCGGGGCCGATCTCGTCCAGTCGCTGCGCGCAAGCAACGCGGAGGTGATCCAGCGTGCCACGGTCTGGAGCCTCGACCGCAATCTCGACATCGCCGTCTCGGTCGGCGGCGCGTCCGCTTTCGTCAAGGCAAAGCGCGTGATTCTCGCGACCGGCGCGCTGGAGCGGCCATTCCCGATTCCCGGCTGGACGCTGCCGGGCGTGATGACCGCGGGCGCCGGGCAGACCATGTTGAAGTCCTCGGCCCTGGTGCCCGACGGACGCACGGTGATCGCAGGGCAAGGGCCGCTGCTCTGGCTGCTCGCCGCCCAGATTTTGCGGCTTGGCGGCCGCATCGATCGCATTCTCGACACCACCGAACGCGGCAATTATTTCGCTGCGCTGCCGCACGCTTTCGCCTTCCTGACCTCGCCCTACTTCGCCAAGGGCCTGTCGATGATGCGCGAGGTGAAGGCGAAGGTGCAGGTCGTCTCTGGCGTCACCGAGCTCTCGGCGGCCGGTGACGGCCAGCTCGCCATTGTGAGCTACGTCGCGGGCACCAAGCGCGAGACCATTCCTGCCGATCTGTTGCTGCTGCATCAGGGCGTCGTGCCCAACGTCAATCTGGCGATGTCCGCCGGCATCGAGCATCGCTGGGATGACCTGCAATTGTGCTGGTCGCCCGTGCTGGACGTGAGCGGCAATTCGTCAGTTGCCGGCATCGCCATCGCCGGTGACGGTGCAGGCATCGGCGGTGCCAATGCCGCCGTTGTGCGCGGTCGCATTGCCGCGCGCGCCGCGGTCGAAGCACTGGCGCCCGCTTCTGCCGCAAAACTTCCCGCAATGGCGACGCTCCGTTCCGATCTCGCCAAGGCTGAGCGCGGTCGTGTCTTCCTGGACACGCTGTTCCGCCCCGCGCCGCATTTCCGCATTCCCTCGGGCGACACCATCGTCTGCCGCTGCGAGGAAGTGACGGCCAAGGACGTTCTGGATTCCGTCGCGATCGGCGCGACCGGGCCGAACCAGCTCAAGGCCTATCGTCGCACCGGCATGGGCCCGTGCCAGGGCCGGCTCTGCGGCCTTACCGTCACCGAGCTGATGGCGCAGGCGCGCGGGAAGACGCCGCAGGAGATCGGCTATTACCGGCTGCGCGCGCCGGTGAAGCCGATCACGCTGGCCGAGCTTGCCGCCGTTCCGAAGAGCGAGGCCGACGTCAAGGCCGTGGTGCGCGGATGAGCACAAACGTGGATGCGATCGTCATCGGCGGCGGCATCCACGGATGCTCGACCACGCTGCATCTGTGTCTCGCCGGCCTGAAGCCGGTGCTGATCGAGAAGGACTATGCCGGCCGCCACGCCTCGGGCGTCAATGCCGGCGGCGTGCGCCAGCTCGCCCGGCACATCCCCGAGATCCCGCTCTCGATCCGCTCGATGGGCATCTGGGAGAAGATCACCGATCTCCTCGACGACGATTGCAGCTTCGAGAGCTACGGTCAGGTGCTGGTTGCCGAGAACGAGGACGAGCTCGCCGCCTGCCGCGCGCGCGTCGCCGAGCTCAACGCGCTGGGCTTCACCCACGAAGAACTGATCGACGCCGCCGAACTGCGGCGCCTGGTGCCCGCGGTGGCCGAGACCTGTCCCGGTGGCGTTGTCTCGCGCCGTGATGGCGCGGCCAATCCGGCGCAGACGACGACGGCGTTCCGCCGCAAGGCCGAGCAGCTCGGTGCCATCGTGCGCGAAGGCGTGGCCGCCGGCAACATCCGGCACCGCGACGGCCTCTGGCACGTCGATGTCGGCTCGCAAAGCTTTGCCGCGCCGGTGCTGGTCAACGCCGCCGGCGCCTGGGCCGGCAAGATCGCGGCTGATCTCGGCGAACCGGTGCCGGTCGAGACCGTGGCGCCGATGCTGATGATCACCTCGCGCGTGCCCCACTTCATCGACCCCGTCGTGATCCTGCGCGGGCGAAAGCTGTCGTTCAAGCAGTTCAAGAACGGCACCGTGCTGATCGGCGGCGGTCATCTGGCGACGCCCTACCAGGACCGCAACGAGACGGTGCTGGACTGGAAGAGCCTTGCGACCAGCGCGCAGACCGTGTTCGAGCTGTTTCCGGTGATGCGCAGCGCGACCATCGTTCGCGCCTGGGCCGGCATCGAGGCCAAGATGAAGGACGACATCCCCGTGTTCGGGCCGAGCTCCCGTCACAAGGGCCTCTATCACCAGTTCGGCTTCTCGTTGCACGGCTTCCAGCTCGGCCCCGGCGCCGGCGCCGTGATGGCCGAGCTGATCGTCAACGGCGGCACCCAGACCCGCATTGGCGATCTCGGCATCGACCGCTTCCACCCTTCCACGCTCTAAAAGAAGAGGACATCATGAGCATTACCCGCAGCATCCGCACGCCCATCATGCACCGCGCCGTCGAAGCCAACGGCTTCGTCTTTCTCGGCGGCACCATCGCCGACGACACCTCGGTCTCGATGGGGGACCAGACCCGCAACATCCTCGGCAAGATCGCCGGCTATCTGAAGGAGGCGGGAACCGACAAGTCGCGCGTTGTCAGCGCTTCGATCTTCGTCACCGATCTCTCGAAGAAGAAGGAGATGGACGCGGCCTGGACCGAATTCTTCGGCGACAACCTGCCGACCCGCGCCACCGTCGGCGTCGCCGATCTCGGCGGTGGCGCGCTGATCGAGGTGGTGGTGACCGCGCTGAAAGGCTGATCGCGATCGGCGGGACCAAGATCGGGCGATCGCCCGATCTTACCAACGCATTTCATGAGAGGGAATTTGACCCGCCGCCAGATCGCATGCGGCAATGATTACCAAAAGCCCGACGCCCTGCCCCCAGCGCGTCGGGCGGAAAGAATGAGTATCAATCCGTGATCCCAACGCCATTGTTGTGACGCGGGCTGCATCAATTTGCTACTCCGGGAAACTACCGCATCGGAACTAGGCGTCGTCTGCTCACCGACTGCGCGGCCTAAGACGCCGCGCCTCCACCCGGCTCCAGCGCCTCGCCGATCTCCAGCGGATGCGCCATGGTCTCGTGCAGTGCGTCGCGGTCGAGCTCGCCTTCGGAGATGCTGATGACGACGCAGGCGACGCCATTGCCGATCAGGTTGGTGAGCGCGCGGCATTCGCTCATGAACTTGTCGATGCCGACCAGGATCGCGATCGACTGGATCGGGATATCAGGCACGATCGACAGCGTCGCGGCGAGCGTGATGAAGCCGGCGCCGGTCACGCCCGAGGCCCCCTTCGAGGTGATCATGGCGATGCCCAAAATGCCGAGTTCCTGCCAGATGGTCAGATGGGTGTTGGTCGCCTGCGCCAGGAACAGCGTCGCCAGCGTCATGTAGATGTTTGTGCCGTCGAGGTTGAAGCTGTAGCCGGTGGGAATGACGAGGCCCACCACCGAGCGTGAGGCGCCGAGATGCTCCATCTTCTGGATCATCTGCGGCAGCACGGTCTCGGAGGACGAGGTGCCGAGCACGATCAACAGCTCGTCCTTGATGTAGGCGATGAAGCGCAGGATCGAGAAGCCGGCGAGCCGGGCGATCGAACCCAGCACGATCAGCACGAACAGGATGCTGGTCAGATAGAACGTGCCGATCAGGGCGGCGAGATTGAGCAGCGAGCCGAGGCCGTAGGCGCCGACGGTGAACGCCATCGCACCGAAGGCGCCGATCGGCGCGACGCGCACGATGATGCGGATGATGCCGAAGAACATCTTCGCCGCCTTGTCGATCGCGTCCGCAATGGGCTCGCCGGCCTTGCCGAGGAAGGCGATGGCGAAGCCGGACAGGATCGAGATCAGCAGCACCTGCAAGAGGTCGCCGCGCGCAATCGCACCCAGATAGCTGTCGGGAATGATCGCCATCAGATGGGCGACGATGCCCTCTTCCTTGGCCTTGGTGACGTAGGTCGCCACCGAATTCGGGTCGATCGTGGCCGGATCGATATTGAAGCCGTGCCCGGGCTGGAGGATCTCGCCGACCAGAAGGCCGACCGCGAGCGCCACGGTCGAGACCGTCTCGAAATAGATCAGCGACTTCAGCCCGACCCGGCCGACCCGCTTGAGATCGCCCATCGAGGAGATGCCGTGCACCACGGTGCAGAAGATCACGGGCGCGATCATCATCTTGATCAGTGCGATGAAGCCGTCGCCGAGCGGCTTCAAGGCCTTGCCGAGATCGGGATAGACATAGCCGATGAGCACGCCGAGTGCGATCGCGATCAGCACCTGGACGTAGAGGATCTTGTACCAGGGCTGGTGCCGGCGCTGGATGGCTGACGGAATCGCGATCTGTGTCATAATGCAGGCTCGGGAACGGATTGATCGTGCATGATTTGCATCATGTGATGGGCGCCGCAGAAGCGACAATCACATTTTTGTCTGTTGGCACGCCATCGATCGCTGCACCGGAACCGGGGGAAACATGACGATCGCGACAGGCTCGGACGAGCAGAGCTATTTTCCACGTTGGAAGCTCAAGACCTCGGGCGTGATCATGCCGGAGGAGCGGCTGTCCTGGGGCCAGACCATCGTCTCGGGTCTTCAACATTGCGTCGCGATGTCCGGCGCGACGATCATCGCTCCGCTGCTGATGGGGTTCGATCCCAACGTTGCAGTTCTGTTCTCCGGCGTCGGCACACTGATCTTCTTCGTCGTCGTTGCCGGGCGCGTGCCGAGCTATCTCGGCTCGAGCTTCGCCTTCATCGCCGTCGTCATCGCCGCCACCGGCTATGCCGGGCAGGGGCCGAATCCGAACCTGTCGGTTGCCCTCGGTGGCATCGTCGGCGCCGGGGTGCTGTATGGCCTGATTTCGCTGGTCGTGATGTGGTCCGGCGTCGGCTGGATCGAGCGGCTGCTGCCGCCGGCCGTCACCGGCGCTGTCGTCGCCGCGATCGGCCTCAATCTCGCGCCGGTGGCGGTCAAGGCGGTGAGTGCCAATGCGTTCGACACGGGAATCGGGCTCGCCATCGTCTTGATCATCGGCGTGTTGGCCGTTGCAGCCCCGGGCCTGTGGCGCCGACTGCCGATCATCCTCGGCGCGGTCGGCGGATATCTGCTGTACCTGCTGTTCGCGAACGGCCTCGGCTTCGGCAAGCCGATCGACTTCACGCAGCTGTCGGCCGCGCCGTGGTTTGGGCTGCCGAACTTCACGGCGCCGAGCTTCCATGCCGATGCGATCTTCCTCATCGCGCCGGTTGCGGTCATTCTCGTTGCCGAGAACCTCGGGCACATCAAGGCCGTCGGCGCCATGACGGGCCGAAACCTCGATGCCTATCTCGGTCGTGCCCTGTTCGCGGACAGTCTCGCGACCATCGTAGCGGCGTGCGGCGGCGGCACCGGCGTCACCACCTATGCCGAGAACATCGGCGTGATGGCCGCGACCAGGGTCTATTCGACCCTGCTGTTTGCGTTCGCGGCCTTGGTGTCGATCCTGCTCGGCTTCTCGCCGAAATTCGGCGCACTCATCTTGTCCATCCCGGGTCCCGTCATCGGGGGGCTTTCGATCGTGTTGTTCGGGCTGATCGCGGCGATGGCCGGACGAATCTGGGTCGAGAACAAGGTCGACTTTGCCAATCCTGCGAACCTCATCACGGTCGCGGTAGCGCTGACGGCAGGTGCCGGCGATCTCACGCTCAAATTCGGCGCGTTCACGATCGGCGGCATCGGCACCGCGACTTTTGGCGCGATCATCCTCTATCAGATCCTGACCTCGCCGCTCGCGCAGCGAGCCGACTAAAGCGCGATGGCATTAGGTTCGATAGCCTGAATTTTTGAGGTAGTTGGCGCATTCCTCTGAGGTAAAGGCATCGAGTGCGTGGCCGATTGCAGCGCAGAGGGAGTCAACGGTTCGCGCGGCAGCTTTGCGGACCAAGTGCTTAAGCTTGGCAAAGACTTGTTCGATGGGGTTCAGGTCTGGCGAGTATTTTGGCAGGAAGAAGAGTTTGGCGCCGACCGAACGGATGAGCTGGCGAACCGCTTTGCTCCTGTGGCTACCGAGATTATCCAAGACGACGATGTCACCGGGCTGAAGGGTCGGCAGGAGGACCTTCTCGACATAGGTGCGGAAGCTCACGCCATCGATCGGCCCCTCGATGAACCATGGCGCATCGATCCGGTCATGGCGCAGGGCCGCCAGGAAGGTCATGGTCTTCCAGCGGCCGTGGGGAACCTTGGCGTGAAGTCTGTGCCCGCGCGGCGCCCATCCTCGCAAGGGGGCCATATCGGTCCGGGTCCAGGTCTCGTCGATGAAGACCAGCCGTTCAGCTTCGACGCGACTTTGATACTTTGCCCACTGGGCTCGCCGCCGCGCGACGTCGGGACGATCGCGTTCGCCAGCCGCCACGCTTTTTTTTGAAGCTGAGCTTCTCGGCATGTACGAAGTCCCATACCGAGTGATAATCGACTTTCAGGCCGCGCCCGGCGAGCTCAGCAACGAGACCGCGGATGGTGAAATCGCCGTCCTTGATCCGCTGCGACAGCCAGACCGCGTGCTCACCCGAAATTGCCTTCGGCTTGTAGCCGCCGATCTGGCTAGGCTCGACACTGCCGGTCTCATCAACCCGCTTCATCCAGCCGATGGCCGTGCTGATTGCCACCCCAAACTGCTTGGCGGCCTGATTGCGGGACATCCCGCCCTCGATCGCGGCCACAACACGTTTGCGAAGATCAAGAGAGTACGGCTTGCCCATCCATGCTGGCCTCCGTCCAGCCAGCATGGTGAATCAGAAACCGACTGATTTGGGAATCCCAAATCGATTCAGTCTAAACCCATCCCGCTTTAGATTCCTGCATCTGCAAGGAATGGAACAAAAGACCGGTTCCATCCATGATGGTGCATCCCGGAGAGAACACATGTCGCAAACCGAACGCTCGACCTCGTTTCCCTCGCGCCTCGTCGGCCAATACGCGCTGGTGACCGGCGCCTCGCAAGGCATCGGCCGCGCCGTCGCCATCCGGCTGGCGCAGGAAGGCGCAACCGTCGCCATCAACTATTTCGATCACGCCGGCAATGCCGAGGAGACCCTTGCCCTTGCACGAATTGCATCGAGCGATCGCGGCCACGGCAAGCTCGACCATATCGTCGTCAAGGCCGATATCGGCAATGAGCAGGACATCGCCGCGATGTTCGAGACCGTGCTGGCGCGCTTCAAGCGCCTCGATTGTCTCGTCAACAATGCCGGCTTCCAGCGGGAATCGCCGAGCGAGGCACTCGACGTCGAAACCTATCGCCGCATCATCGACGTCAATCTCAACGGCGCCGTGCTGTGCGCGCAGAAGGCGCTGGCGCACTTCGTCGCGCGCGGTGGAGGCGGCAGCATCATCAACTGCTCCAGCGTCCATCAGACCATCCCGAAACCCGGCTATCTCGCCTATTCCATCAGCAAGAGCGGTATGGCCGGTCTCACCCGCACGCTGGCGCTCGAATTCGCGCTGCACCGCATCCGCGTCAATGCGGTCGGTCCCGGCGCGATCGACACGCCGATCAACGCGGCCTGGACCGGCGATCCCGAAAAGCGCGGCGTCGTCACCAGCCACATTCCGCTCGGCCGCGTCGGCACGCCCGAAGAGATCGCCGCCGTGTTCGCCTTCCTCGCCTCCGACGATGCCAGCTACATCACCGGTCAGACCATCTACGCCTGCGGAGGCATGACGCTGTTTCCGGAGTTTCGCGAGAACTGGGCGAGCTGAACTCGGGCCGCCACGCGGCATCTGGCAGAATCCGCCGGCGCAGACTACATCATGCGCCATGACAAGTTCTCCGCTGGCAAATTCCCCGCTCCAGGATTTCGTCGGCCGGCACGAACATCTGTTCGTGCTGACCGGCGCCGGCTGCAGCACCAATTCAGGCATTCCCGACTATCGCGACAGCCAGGGCAATTGGAAGCGGACCCAGCCGGTCAATTTCCAGGCCTTCATGTCCGACGAGCCTACGCGCCGGCGCTATTGGGCGCGCAGCCTGATCGGCTGGCGGCGGTTCGGCCAGGCGAAGCCGAACGATGCGCATCGTGCGCTGGCCCGGCTCGAGGCGAATGGGCGATGCGGGATGCTGCTGACGCAGAATGTCGACCGGCTGCATCAGTCGGCCGGCCACCGGCAGGTGATCGACCTGCACGGCCGGCTCGATCTGGTCCGCTGCATGGGCTGCGGTCGCAAGACGCCTCGCGACCAGTTTCAGCACGCTCTTGGCCGCGCCAATGCGGCATGGCTGACGCTCGATGCCGCAGATGCACCTGATGGCGACGCCGATCTCGAGCACGAGGATTTTTCCTCCTTCGAGGTACCTCCTTGCGAAGCCTGCGGCGGCATCCTCAAGCCCGACGTCGTGTTCTTCGGCGAGAACGTGCCGCGCGAGGTGGTGGCCACGGCACAGGATCATCTGGCGCAGGCCGATGCCATGCTGATCGTCGGCTCGTCATTGATGGTCTATTCCGGATATCGCTTCGTGCAGGCCGCCGCGAAACGGCAGATTCCGATCGCCGCCGTCAATCTCGGCCGTACCCGCGCCGACGATCTCCTGACGCTGAAGGTCGAGGAGCGCTGCGAAGCGGCGCTTGCATTCCTGCTCTGATCGCTCAGGCGCGAACACGCCTTGCCTATTGCATAGGTGCCGCGCAAAATAGCCGGGCACAGCGCCGCCGGCATGCCTCATGGCACAGGAATTGCTGCGCTTTTTGGACCCAGTCTTGACGACCAGCACGGAGAAATTGGAATGCTTGAGGGAGCCGAGGTGCGGCTTGCCGTCGATATCGGTGGCACGTTCACCGACATCGTGCTGGACGTGGGACAAGATCGAAAAACCCGCAAGGTGCTGACGACGCCGCAGCGCCCCGAGCAGGCGGTGCTGGACGGCATGCGGCTCATTCTTGCCGATGCGCGCGCCCATATCAGCGATATCGACGTCTTCATCCACGGCACGACGCTCGCGACCAACGCCATCATCGAGCGGCGCGGCGCCAAGACGGCGCTGATCGCGACCGAAGGCTTTCGCGACGTGCTCGATATCGGCACCGAGAGCCGCTACGACCAGTACGATCTCAGCATCGACAAGCCGAAGCCGCTGGCCCCGCGCAGCCTCCGCTTCACCGTGCCGGAGCGTATCGACGCCCATGGCGCCGTCCGCCTCCCGCTCGACGAGACGGCAGTGCGCGCGCTCGCGCCGAAATTGCGTGAACTCGGCGTCGAGAGCGTCGCGATCGCCTTCCTGCACTCCTACGCCAATCCCGAGCACGAGCGGCGCGCGGCGGCGATCATCGTGGAAGAGATGCCCGGCATCTCGGTGACTGTGTCGTCGGCGGTGTGTCCCGAGATCCGCGAATATGAGCGCACCTCCACGGCCGTTGCGAACGCCTATGTGCAACCCCTGATCGACGGTTATCTCGCCCGCATGGCCGATGCCCTGCAGGTCGAGCAGTTTCGCGGCGCGATCTATCTGGTCACGTCGGGCGGCGGCGTCACCTCGATCGAGACCGCGCGGCGCTTTCCGGTGCGTCTCGTCGAATCCGGTCCTGCGGGCGGCGCGATCTTCGCGGCGCAGATCGCGGCGCGGCTCGGGGAGAGCAGGGTGCTCTCCTTCGACATGGGCGGCACCACGGCGAAGATCTGCCTGATCGAGAAGTACCAGCCCGAGACCTCACGCGTGTTCGAGGTCGATCGCGCCGCGCGCTTCCTCAAGGGCTCCGGCCTGCCGGTGCGCATCCCCGTGATCGAGATGGTCGAGATCGGCGCCGGCGGCGGCTCGATCGCCCATGTCGACGCGATGAAGCGCGTCACCGTCGGCCCGGAGAGCGCCTCGTCGGAGCCGGGGCCGGCCTGCTATGGCCGCGGCGGTCAGCGTCCGGCGGTGACGGATGCCGACGTTGCGCTCGGCATGATCGACCCTGACGCCTTTGCGGCCGGCACGATCAAGCTCGATCCGGAGCTGTCGAAACAGGCGCTGCTGCGCGATGTCGGTGCGGCGCTGGGCCTGTCGGCGGAAACCGCGGCCTATGCCGTGCACGAGGTCGTCTGCGAGAACATGGCGAGCGCGGCGCGCGTGCATGCGGTCGAGCGCGGCGCCGTGGTCGGCCAGCACACGCTGATCGCCTTTGGCGGCGCCGCGCCGCTGCATGCGGCGCGTGTCGCCGAGAAGATCGGCGTCTCCCGAGTGATCGTGCCGTCGAATGCCGGCGTCGGCTCGGCGGTCGGCTTTCTGGCGGCGCCGATCGCCTATGAGTTGGTGCGCAGCCGGCACGTCCGCCTCGATGATTTCGACACCGAGGCGGTCTCCGATCTCTTGCAGGAGATGGCAACAGAAGCGCGTGCGCTGGTCGAGCCGGGAGCGTCCGGCGCGCCGGTGCGCGAGCGCCGCGCGGCCTTCATGCGCTATGTCGGCCAGGGCCACGAGATCACCGTCGAGCTGCCGAACAGGCCGCTGACCTCCGCCGATCTCGCCTCCCTGCGTCAGCAGTTCGAGACCGACTATTCAGCGATGTTCGAGCGGCCGATCCCGGGCGCGGCGATCGAGGTGTTGAGCTGGTCGGTGCTCGCGACCACGGAGGCGCGCAATCCGCCTGCCGTTGCGGCGGTGGCGCGCAAGGCCGCGGCCAAGGCGTCCGGCAGCCGAAAATTCTTCGACGGCCGGGCCGGAGAAGTGATCGAGATCCCGCTCTATCGCCGCGAGGACATGGCGCCGGGGGCGACCATCGCGGGCCCCGCCGTGATCGCGGAAGACGAGACCTCGACCTTCGTCTCCACCAGTTTCGACGCGCATATCGACGGTGCGGGCAGCATCGTCATGGAACGAAAGGCGGCCTGATCATGAGCAAGGCAAATGGCGCGAGCCTGATCGATCTTCAGATCATGTGGCACCGGCTGATCGCCGTGGTCGAGGAGCAGGCGCAGGTGCTCTTGCGCACGGCCTTCAGCCCGATCGTGCGCGAATGCGGCGACCTCTCGGCCGGCGTGTTCGACCTGAAGGGGCGGATGCTGGCGCAGGCGGTGACCGGCACGCCCGGCCACGTCAACTCGATGGCGGAATCGGTCAAGCACTTCATCGCTCACTTCCCGATCGAGACGATGAAGCAGGGCGATGCCTACATCACCAACGATCCCTGGATGGGGACCGGTCATCTCAACGATTTCGTCGTCACCACGCCCTGCTTCAAGGACGGCAAGGTCGTCGCGCTGTTCTCCTGCACCAGCCATCTCATGGACATCGGCGGCATCGGCTTCGGGCCCGACGCCACCGACGTGTTCATGGAGGGGCTCTACATCCCCATGTTGAAGCTGATCGATCAGGGCGTCGTCAACGAGACGCTGATGGCGATGATCCGCACCAACACGCGCCTGCCGATCGATACCGAGGGCGATACCTATTCGCTCGCCGGCTGCAACGACGTCGGCTGCGAGCGCCTGGTCGAGATGATGACGGAGTTCGGCATCGACACGCTCGACGAGCTCGGCGATTACATCTGCGAGCGCTCGCGCGAGGCCGTGCTGGCCGAGATCGCAAAACTGCCGAAGGGCAGCTGGCGCAACACCATGGTGGTCGACGGCTATGATGCGCCGGTGACGCTGGCGGCGACGCTGACGATCTCGGACACGGGCATCCACGTCGATTTCGACGGCACATCCGCGGCCTCGAAGTTCGGCATCAACGTGCCGCTGTCCTACACCACCGCCTACACCGTGTTCGGCCTCGGCTGTGTCGTCGCCTCGCAGATCCCGAACAATGCCGGCTCGCTCTCGCCGCTGACCGTCTCGGCGCCGGCTGGTGCCATCCTCAATGCCCCGAAGCCGGCGCCCGTGGCGTCGCGTCACGTCATCGGCCAGATGCTGCCTGACGTCGTGTTCGGCTGCCTGCGTCAGATCATTCCCGAGCGCGTGCCCGCTGAAGGCACATCCTGCCTGTGGAATCTCAACGTGCGCGGCCAGACCCGAAGCGGCGCCGGCGGCAATTACGGGTTCTCGATGGCGGTCACCTCCAATGGGGGCACCGGCGCGCGCTTCGGCAAGGACGGGCTGTCGGCGACCGCTTACCCAAGCGGCGTGCGCGGCACGCCGGTGGAGATCGCGGAAACGCAGACGCCGCTGATCTTCTGGCGCAAGGAGCTGCGTCCGGATTCCGGTGGGGCAGGGCGCACCCGCGGCGGCCTCGGCCAGATCATCGAGGTCGGCAGCGGCGTCGATGCGCCGTTCGACATTCTCGCCGCGTTCGATCGCATCGATCATCCGCCGCGCGGGCGCGACGGCGGCCGGAACGGCGAGGCCGGCTATGTCGGTCTCAAGTCCGGCAAGAAACTGCGCGGCAAAGGCTTTCAGCAGGTGCCGCCGGACGATCGGCTAGTCGTCATGACGCCAGGCGGTGCCGGCATCGGCGACCCCAGGGAACGCGATCGCGCGGCCGTCAACGACGACGTCGCGAGCGGTCTCGTGTCTTCGGAGAACGCCGTCAAGGTTTATGGGTACGCGCGTTGATGCATCAACGCGCTTGGTAAACGGAGGGGAGCAATGATCACGCGACGGAACTTCACTGCGGGCGCAGCAACGCTGCTCGCTGCCGGCCACATCTCGACCCGCGCCCGTGCGGCGACGGCGAGTTGGGACATGTCGACGGTCTGGCCCGACGGCAATTTCCACACTCAGAATGCGATGGCCTTCGCCGAGGAGGTGAAGAAGCAGAGTGGCGGTGCGGTGGCCATCACCGTGAAGGCTGGCGGTCAGCTCGGCTTCAAGGGGCCCGAGCACTTGCGCGCCGTGCGCGACGGCCTCGTGCCGCTCGCCGACGTCCTCAACATCCAGCAGGTCGGCGACGAGCCCTTCATGGGCGTCGAGAGCATCCCCTTCCTCTGCGGCTCCGTGGAAGAGCTCAAGGTGCTGCACAAATATGTGCGGCCCGAATACGAGAAGATCGCCGCGCGCAACAACCAGAAGATCCTCTACATCGTGCCGTGGCCGACGCAATATCTGCATCTGAAGTCGAAGGTCGCCGACGTCGAGGGCCTCAAGAACATCAAGATCCGCGTGCCCGACAAGAACGCGGTCGAGATGCTCAACGCCATCGGCATGGCGGCGGTGATGATCCCCTGGGGCGAAACCATCCCCGCGCTCGCCTCCGGCGCCGTGGCCGGCGTCTCCACCTCGTCGGTGTCGGGCGTCGACGGCAAGTTCTGGGAGTTCCTGAAATACGTCTACCCGACCAACCACGTCTGGTCGTCGCAGATGCTCACCGTCAATCTCGATTCCTGGAAGGCACTCTCCGCAGATCAGCAGAAGCTGGTTGCGGATATCGCAGCGAAGATGGAGCCGGGCTTCTGGGCCAATTCGCTCAAGGCCGACGTCGACAGCCTCAACCGCCTCAAGGAAGGCGGCATGGAGGTGGTGCCGGTCTCGGACGCGATGATGGCGGATATCCGGGCCAAGACCGCGCCGCAGCTGGATGCCTTCCTCAAGCGTGTGCCGGCGGCGGACAAGCCGGTGCGGGCCTATCTCGCCGAAATGAAGCGCGGCTGAGGGCGAGGCGTGGTGAGCGTTACGCCCGAAGCACCTTCAAGCCTCAACGCAGCGGCGCCCGCGCCGCTGCGCATCGTCCTCGACGGCATCGATCGCCTCGGCCGGCTCGACGGCTGGATCGGCGGCTTCTGTCTCTTGATGCTGGCTCTGTTGATGCTGTGCGAGGTCGCAACCCGCTTCCTGTCGAACTTCCTGCCGTTCTTCCCGCCGACCATCTCGATCGCGTGGGAATACTCGTCCTATCTGATGGCGGCGTCCTTCACCTTCGGCGCCGCCATGACGCTGCGCGTCGGCGGCCACATCCGCGTCGTGCTGCTCCTGAAGAACGCGCCAGTGCTGGTGCAGCGCGCGCTGGAAATCCTCTCGGCGGCGGCCGGCTTCGCCTTCATGGCGTTCTTGACCTCGGCCATGGCGAAGTTCGCCTGGAGCGCCTTCGTCCGCGGCCAGGTCTCGACCTCGAGCGACACGCCGCTGTGGTTTCCGCAAGCGATCGTCACCTTCGGCATGCTGCTGCTGACGCTGCAGTTCCTGGCGCGCGCGATCCAGGCCGCGCTCGGCCTGCCGCTGGAGGATCATCGCATGAAGGCCTCGCCCGTCGAATGACCGCCTTGCCCGCATCGAGATTCGAGTTCGCATGACCATCGAAGTCGTCGCCCTGTTCGCGATCCTGTTTGCGCTGCTGGCCTGCGGCGTCTGGATCGGCCTCACGCTTGCGCTCACCGCGACGCTGCTGCTCGCGATGTTCCGCTCGATTCCGCTCGACAAGCTGCTGCCGCAATACGCCTGGAACATTCTCACTACGCAGGAGCTGCTGGCGCTGCCGCTCTTCATCCTGATGGGCGAGCTGTTGTTTCGAACCCGCCTGTCGCGCTCGCTGTTTCAGGGGCTCGCGCCGTGGGCCGGACTGCTGCCCGGGCGCCTGCTGCATGTCAACGTGATCGGCTGCACCATCTTCGCGGCGATCTCGGGCTCGTCGGCGGCGACCACGCAGGTCATCGGCCGCATGTCGCTGAACGAGCTGTTGCGCCGCGGCTATTCGCGCGACATTGCGATCGGCTCGCTCGCCGGCGCCGGCACGCTCGGCTTCCTGATCCCGCCGTCGAACATCATGATCATCTACGGCGTGCTCGGCGACGTCTCGATCCTGAAGCTGTTCACGGCGGGCGTGCTGCCCGGGCTTCTGCTGGCCGCGACCTTCATGGCCTGGGTGATGCTGCATACGAGCCTCAAGCCCGCCATGGTGCCGGAGACGGAAGCCAAGCTTTCGCAGGTGCCGTGGGGCGAACGTTTCGCCGCGCTGAAGGACCTCGCGCCGGCGCTGTTTCTGATCGCCTGCGTGCTCGGATCGATGTATGGCGGGCTCGCGACGCCGTCCGAGGCCGCTGCCGTCGGCGTGCTCGGCGCGGCTCTGGTTGCCTGGGCGCAGGGCGCTATGTCGCAACAGGTGATCCGCGACGTGCTGATCGGCTCGGTCGTCACCTGCTCGATGATCGCGCTGATCGTGCTCGGCGCTTCCATCCTCGGCAATGCCGCGGCGTTCCTCGGCATCCCGCAGGCGGTGGCCGCGTTCGTCAAGGGCCTCGGCCTGTCGCCGTTCATGCTGATCGTGGCGCTGATCGTCTTCTATCTCGTGCTCGGCTGCTTCCTCGACGGCTTCTCGATGATCGTGATGACGCTACCGATCGTGCTGCCGATCGTGAAGGGCGCCGGCTTCGACGAGGTCTGGTTCGGCGTCTTCCTCGTGCTCGCCGTGGAAATGGCGCAGATTACGCCGCCCGTCGGCTTCAACCTGTTCGTCATCCAGGGCCTCACCGAAGACGGCCTCGGCTACATCGCACGCGTCACGATGCCTTATCTGATGATCATGATCGGTTTCGTGCTACTGCTGACGGTGTGGCCGGGCATCGTCACGATCCTGCCGCGAGTGCTGTACGGGTAAATTGGTCGAGAGCGGGTGCCGGCAAGCCGCCGGCCTGAGACCGTCGGCTCTATGGCTTGACTCGTGGATGGCTTGCCTGAGCGTCTCCGAGCGCGGTCTCGAGGTCATCACCCCGGAGCTGATGCAGGATTAGGTGTTGCACGCAATCGCTACGAAGGACACCGTGAAAACCATCCGCGCAGGGAAGGCCGGGTTGACCCGGCGTCACCTGTCGTCCACCCCGTGCGCGCTTCTTTTCGCACACGCGGGACTTCGGGTGCCAGCCGGCGCCCGGCCTTCCCTGCGCCCTTGCTTCAGATAAGGGCGGAAAAGGATAGCAAAGCTCGGGCGAACGACGCCGCGAGGATAAGCATGATCGAAAGCAAAAACGGTCAGCGCCGCTGCCGTTTCAAGTCGCCCTGCATCAAAGTCGCCTTCAGTGCGCATTCCGTGTTTGCACGTCCTGTGATCCGTCGTACACTGTCACGGCAAGCAGAAGTACAATAGCAACCACTCCGGTGAATGTGGCTCCTCGGCGCGATGCGCCGAGAGAGGGGACGTCTGTTGACGATTCGGTCCGATGGAGGACGATCGACGCTCACTGAACTGCAAGTAACCCCTCGCGGCGGCGTTCACGAGACGCAATCAACAAACACAAGAGCGGGAGGAAGTGCAAATGAGGAAACAGTGGCTCAGCTCGGCCTTGCCTGTCGTTGTCGTTGCGACATTTGCAGCGACGGCGGCATTGGCGCAGTCCGTGGATACGGCCCGTATCGAGGCCGCCGGCCAGAACGATTGGCTCACCTATCACGGTTCGTACAAATCCTATCATTACAGCCCGATTGCGCAGATCAATGCGAGCAATGTCGGCAATCTGGGCGTGGCGTGGATGCACATTCCCGGACGCTCGACGCGCGGGCTGCAGTCGATGCCGCTCGTAGCCGACGGTGTGCTGTACTATTCGGGCTCTTACAGCCGCGTGTTCGCGCTGAACGGCGCGACCGGCGAGGTCATTTGGTCGTTTTTTCCGGAGCTGGATGAAGCGCTGATCAGCCGGCAGACCCATTCTCCTTACAACCGCGGCGTCGCTCTCGGCGAAGGCAAGGTCTTCGTCGGCACGATGGATGGCCGTGTCTTCGGGCTGGACGCCAAGACAGGAAAGGTTCTCTGGGAGTCCAGGCTGATCGACTCGCAGAAGCTGACGGTCGGCTTCACCGGCGCGCCGCTTTACGCGAAGGGCAGCGTGATCATCGGCGCGCAAGGCGGCGAATGGCCGGGCCGCGGCCCGATCTTCGCGCTCGATGCCGCGACCGGGAAGAAGAAGTGGGAGTTCCTCACGGTCGCAGGCACCGACGAGGCCATGAAGACCTGGGGCAACGATTCCTGGCGCACCGGCGGTGGCGGCGGCTGGATGCCGGGCACCTACGATTCCGAGACCAACACCATCCTGTGGGGCACTGCGAACCCGGCACCGCTCTACGATTGGTCGGGCGCAGACTACAAGACGCAGGGCGCGCGTCCCGGCGACAATCTCTACACGAGCTCGGTGATCGGACTCGACATCGACACCGGCAAGCTGAAATTCTACCATCAGGAACTGCCGCACGATGCCTGGGACTTCGACAGCGCCGTCGGCGAATTCGTAATGCTCGAGCGTGACGGCCAGAAATACGTGGTCCACCCGAACAAGGGCGGCTTCATCTTCGTCTACGACCGCAATCTCAAAGTGAAGAACGTCTGGCGGTTGGTCGAGAACATCAACTTCGTCAAGGATATCGATCCCAAGACCGGCGCGCTGATCGGCCGTCGCGATTTCCCGGTCGGCAAGGTCACCGAACCACCGCTGTGTCCGTTCATCGGCGGCGGCATCAGCTGGAACGCCGGCTCGTACAACCCCAAGACCGGTCTCTATTACAAGATCGGACAGGAATGGTGCATGACGCTGGATATCCAGAAGACGACACCGGTCACCACGCCGCAGGCCCAGCTCAACATCGGTGCCGATTTCAAGATGGTGCCTCCTCCGGGTGGCGAGATCTACGGACATCTCGACGCGCGCGATCCGATCACGGGCGCGAAGAAATGGGAGGTTCGCTATCCCGAGCCTCCGCTCGGAAGCGTGCTGTCGACCGCGGGCAACCTCGTCTTCGTGCCTGATTCCCGCGGCGTGCTGCACGCCTATGATGCCGAAACCGGCGCCGAGCTGTGGAAGCACAACAACGGCACCGGCCACCAGGGCGGCATCGTCAGCTACTCCGTCGGCGGCAAGCAATATATCGCGGTGACGGCGGGCTTCGGCGGGATGCTGGCAGACGAATATGGGCCGAACTTCGGCGGCGTCTACAAGAGCATGCCGCGTGACGACGGCGCCTTGGTCGTCTTCAGCCTGAAATAGTCTGCCGCAGATGTTCGGATCGAGGAGCGGGCGCAAGCCCACTCCTCGATCGATGTCGCGGCCGTGCGTGGATCAGGAATGGAGCGTAGCTGTTGAGACTGCCTTGCAGAACGATTCCGGCGGGGCTGGGCGCCTCGTTGCTGTGGGTTGCGATGGCCCAGGCACAATCCGCCACGCCCGTGCCGGAGCACGCGGCGTTCGAGGTCGAGCAGGTGTTCGCGGGGACTTGCGGCTTCTGTCACTCCGACGGTGGCCGGGCAGCCGGCAAAGGGCCGCAACTGATGAATTCGCCGCGCGACGACGACTTCATTCGCGATCGCATCAAGCACGGCAAGCAAGGGGCGATGCCGGCCTTCGACGGCGCCTTCACCGATGCCCAGATCGACCAGATCGTCAAATACATCCGCGCCCTGAAACCGCGCGACGGCTGACTCGCAGAGAGCGTGGAATGAAGATCTTTGTCCCGGTCATCGTCGCTGCCGCCATCGTTCTGTCGGGGCAGGCGCAGGCGCGATCCCTGGAGGCGATCCGCTCCAGCGGCGTGATCGGGCTGTGCGCACATCCCAATTCGCTCCCCTTCGCGCACAAGACCGGCGATCCGCCCGGGTTCCAGGTCGAGCTCGGCCGGGTGCTGGCGCGCGAGCTCGGTGTCGAGCTGAGGCTGGACTGGATCATCACGCAATACCAGATGCGCAGCGCCGGCTGCGACATTCTTCTGGACGTCATCGCCGATCGCGAAGCGCAAGGCGAAACCCGCCTGAAGATCTCGAAACCGTATTATCGCACGGGCGTCGCGCTCGCCGTGCCCTCATCCAGCACGCTCACGTCCTTCGCGAGCCTCAACCAATCGACCAAGGTGGGCGTGCAGGTCGGATCGATCGCAGCCATGATCATCGGCCGGCGGCGCGTGCCGATATCGACCTTCGGCTTCGAGAGCGACAGCCTGGAGGCCGTGTCGAACCGCGAGATCGATGCCGCCGCGGTCACGCCCACTGCGGCGAGCTATTTCAATCTGACCCATCCGGACAATCCGCTTCGGATCCTGGATCGCGATGAGAGCACGGCCGATCTGAACTGGAACGTCGGCGTCGGCATGGTCCGCCCGGACGATCCGTTGCGCGAGGCCATCGACGCAGCGGTGGAACGGCTGCGCAGCGACGGCACGATCGACCGGATCTATCGCCGCTACGGCATCGCGCTGCAGGCGCCGAGATAGCGAGCCGCACCACGGAGCGACGCTGTCCCGACTGAGCCGGGATAGCGTCGCTGACGCGCGCATACGGAGTTCGCGTCCGCCTCAGGCGGCCGCCTTCTTCCGCGCGAGCTCGGCCTTGTACAGCTCGAACTCCTCGGCGATCGCCCTCGCGAATGACGGCCGTTGACGCAGCCGCTCGTAATACGCCTTCACATTCGGCCATTTCGCAAGCTCGATCGGCGGCGTCGCCATGGTCCAGTTGATGACCGTGGCGAGATAGGCATCGGCCACGCTGAAATGGTCGAGCAGGAACTCGCGTCCCTTCAGGTAATTGTCGAGATAGTCGAGCCGCGACAGGTTCTTCTCCAGGGCATAGGCCTTGGCTTCCTGCGGCGCCTTGCGGTCCAGCACGGGGATGAAGAGACCCTTGTGCAGCTCGGTGCCGATGAAGCAGAGCCATTGATGCAGCCGGGTGCGTTCGATGCCGGCGCTCGCGCCGAGGCCGGCTTGCGGGAAACGGTCCGCGACATATTGCAGGATCGCGGCGTTCTCGGTCAGCACCACGCCGTCGTCGGTTCGCAACGTCGGCACGAGGCCGATCGGATTTACGGCGCGGAAGTCCGAGCCGTCGTTCAAAACCTTCTTGGTCGGTGGATCGACTTCGAGATAATTCGCCTCGGCGCCGGCTTCATACAGCGCGACGCGTGTCGCCATCGAGCAGGCAAGCGGCGAGAAATAGAGATCCATCTGTAGCCTCCTTGGGCAATTCCTCTTTGGGTGTCGCTCAACCTGGCCAGATTGATTTTTGTACCATCTTGCATAATATGGGTGCGGTCAAGGATTATATTGCGAAATGGTACAAAAATCGAAGCCGCCAGCTGCTGCCAATCAGTCCCAACCCCGCGGCGAGCCCAAGCGCCGCGGCCGTCCGCGCGCCTACGAGCCAGATATCGCGCTCGGCAAGGCGCTCGATCTGTTCCGCAAGCAGGGTTTCGCGGCCACCTCGCTGGACGATCTCAGCACAGCCACCGGCATGAACCGGCCGAGCCTCTACGGCGCCTTCGGCGACAAGCGCGAGCTCTACATCAAGAGCTATCAGCGCTATCGCGACGAGGCAGGCGCGGCGATGGTGGCGATTTTCCGCGAGGAGATGCCGCTGCGCCAGCGGCTGGAGCGCATCTACGCTTCCGCGCTGGATATCTATCTGTCCGGCGACACCGGGCCACGCGGTTGCTTCACGGTCGTGACTGCGGCCTCCGAGGCGGTCGGCGATCCCGAGATCCGCGCCATGGTGCTGGACGGCCTCACCGGGCTCGACAAGGCGTTTGCCAGTTGCTTCCGCCGTGCCAAGGAGAAGGGCGAGTTGCCGGAGAGCGCCGATCCGGTCGCGCTGGCGCAGATCGCATCGGCCACCATCCACACCATCGCCATCCGCTCTCGCGCCCGCGTGCCGCGCAAGGAGCTGGAGGCGATCGTGAAGGGCGCGATCGACGTGATGTTGGGGATCGGGACCAAGGCCTGAGCTACGCCGCGCGAATCTGCGCGAGGAAACGATCCACCTCTTCGCGCAGCCGCTGCGATTGCTTGGCAAGCTCGACTTCTCCGCCGGCTCAATAGCCCCTTGCGCGGTCCACCACGTTCTCCAGCGCGCCGCCGGCCTCGAACCGCGCGATCTGCTCGGCGACATAGGCCGAGATCGCATCCGCGTCGGTGTCGGCGGCATTGTGCGGCGTCAACACCACCTTGGGGTGGGTCCAGAACCGGCTGTCCTTCGGCTGCGGCTCCTGCACGAAGACGTCGAGCGAGGCCGCGCCCAGCGTGCCGTCGTCGAGGCAGGCGAGAATATCGGCCTCGTTCTGCAGGCCGCCGCGGCCGGCATTGATCAGCACCGGCGCGCCGAGCGGGCTGGTGCGATTGAGCTTTTTGAAGACGTCGCGGTTGAGGATGCCGTGCGTGTCTGATGTCAGCGGCAGCAGGCTGACCAGGATATCGGTCACGCGCAGGAAGGTGTCCATTCCGGCGGCGCCGTGGAAGCATTCGACGCCGTCGATCGTGCGCAGGCTGCGGCTCCAGCCGGCGACGTGGAAGCCGAGCCGCCGCAGCACGCCGGCCGCATCGGCTCCCAACGTGCCCAATCCCATGACGCCGACCGTGATCGCGCTCGCCGGCCACTGATATCTGGGCTCCCAGCGCTTCTCGCGCTGCGATTGCCGCAGGTAAAGCTCCTGGCGATGGTGCATCAGAACGTGCAGCACGACATATTCGGTCATGCGGTTGGTGAGATCGGGCACGGCGACGCGGACCAGCGGCACCTCGGGCAGGCTCTTGTCGGCCATCAGCGCGTCGACGCCCGCCCCAAGGTTGAAGATCGCCCGCAGATTTGGGAACGCCCCGAGATCGCCCGGCACCGGCTTCCACACCGCCGCATAATGCACCTCCGCCGGATCGAGCCCGGCGTCCGGCAGCAGCACCACGCGGCGGTCCCCGCAGACCGCGTCGAAGCGGGCCTTCCAGCGCTCCGGCAGCCAGTTCTGCTGCGTGCTGTTGATCAGGACGGCCAGTGTGCCCATGGTCATTCGAAGTGCCTCTTCAGGTTCCGCTCAAGAAAGCCCTCCTTGGCACGATCTGCCGGATTTTTCTTGCAAATTTTTTCCGCAGCGCTGTCGGCGCGGGGCATATTGGCCCGTCTTTAAGACAGACGAGGGAAGTGCCGCCCATGCTTTACGCCATTCTTTGCTACCACGATGAGGATTTCGTCGGCTCCTGGAGCAAGGACCAGGACGAGGCCGTGATGAAGAAGCTCGCCGTGGTGCAGGACAGGCTCACCAAGCAAGGCCGGCTCGGGCCGGTGGCGCGGCTGTTGCCGACGACCGCGGCGGCGACCCTGCGCAAGGAGGATCCGCCGCTGGTGCTCGACGGCCCCTATGCCGAGACCAAGGAGCAGCTGCTCGGCTTCTACATCGTGGATTGCAAGAACCTCGACGACGCGCTCGACGTCGCACGCGAGCTGGGTGCTGCCAATCCCGGCGGCGCCTACGAGGTGCGTCCCGTCGGCGTGTTCCGGCCCGGAGGAGACCTGACGTGAGCGAGGCCGATACCGCCTGGATCGAGACTGCGCTGACCTCGGCGCGCCCCCAGGCGGTCGGCGCGCTGCTGCGCTATTTCCGCGATCTCGACACGGCCGAGGAGGCGTTTCAGAACGCGTCCTTGCGCGCGCTCAAGACCTGGCCGCAGAACGGACCGCCGCGCGATCCAGCTGCCTGGCTGATCATGGTCGGCCGCAACGTTGCGATCGACGAGGTACGACGCGCGCGCAGGCAACAGCCGCTGCCCGAGGACGACCAGGCGATCTCCGATCTCGACGATGCCGAAGGCGCGCTCGCCGAGCGGCTCGACGGCTCGCACTATCGCGACGACATCTTGCGGCTGATGTTCATCTGCTGCCATCCAGCGCTGCCGGCGACGCAGCAGATCGCGCTGGCGCTGCGCATCGTCTCGGGCCTCACGGTGAAGCAGATTGCACGCGCGTTCCTGGTTTCGGAAGCGGCGATGGAGCAGCGCATCACGCGCGCCAAGGCAAAGGTCGCCGAGGCCGGCACGCCGTTCGAGGCGCCGGGCGCGGTCGAGCGCTCCGAACGGCTCGCCGGCGTCGCGGCGATGATCTACCTGATCTTCAACGAAGGCTATTCGGCCAGCGGCGACACCGCCGAAATCAGGAAGCCGCTGTGCGAGGAGGCGATCCGGCTGGCGCGGCTGCTGCTGCGGCTGTTTCCGAGCGAGCCGGAGATCATGGGCCTGACCGCGCTGATCCTGTTGCAGCACGCGCGCAGCGCCGCGCGCTTTGCCGCGGACGGATCGCTGATCCTGCTGGACGATCAGGATCGTTCCTTGTGGAACGGCACCATGATTGCGGAGGGCCTCGCGCTGATCGACAAGGCGATGCGCCACCGCCGCAGCGGGCCCTACCAGATCCAGGCGGCGATCGCCGCGCTGCATGCGCGCGCAGCGACGCCCGAGGAGACCGACTGGACGGAGATCGACCTGCTCTACGGCGCGCTCGAAATGGTGCAGCCGTCGCCGGTGGTGACGCTCAACCGGGCGGTTGCGGTCTCCAAGGTGCGCGGGCCGCAGGCCGCGCTCGATCTGATCGAGCCGCTGGCGCCGAAGCTCGCCAATTATTTCCATTTCTATGGCGTACGCGGCGCGTTCCTGATGCAACTCGGCCGCAACGACGACGCCCGTATCGCCTTCGACCGCGCCATCGCGCTCGCCAACACCTCGGCCGAAGCCGCCCACATCCGCATGCATCTCGATCGCCTGATCCGGGACAGCCAGCCCAAGGCAAAGGAAAGCGCCAAGGCGAAGTGAGGACTCGTCGTCATTCCGGGGCGATGCGAAGCATCGAACTCCGGTGCGCGCTTGCGCACCTGAGAATCTCGAGATTCCGGGTTCGGTCCTGCGGACCGCCCCGGAATGACGATCAAAAACATTCCGTATCTTGTCGGCCCCCGCCATCTCCGTTCGTCCTTAGCCCGTACCAGGGGAGCCATTCATGCTGAAAGCCATTGCCGTCATCGCCATCGTTCTCGCCGTCGGCATTGCCGCGGTCCTCGTCTTTGCCCTGACCAAACCCGACACGTTCCGCGTCGAGCGCTCGCTCGCCGTGAAGGCGCCGGCCGCTGCGATCTATCCGCTGGTTGCCGATTTCCATCGCTGGACGGCCTGGTCGCCCTATGAGACCCGCGACCCCGCCATGAGGCGGACGTTCGGCGGAACCGGGGCAGGCAAGGGCGCGACCTATGCCTGGGACGGCAACAACAATGTCGGCGCCGGCCACATGGAGATCCTGGAGGCGAACGGGCCCTCCAGGCTCCGCATCAAGCTGGATTTCGAGCGGCCGTTCGAAGGACACAACACCGCCGAGTTCACCTTTGTGCCGCAAGGCGATGCCACACTCGTCACATGGGCGATGTACGGTCCGGCCCCGTTCCTGTCCAAGGTCATGCAGGTGTTCATCAACATGGACAGCATGATCGGCAAGGATTTCGAGGCGGGCCTCGCCGGCCTGAAGAAGCTCACCGAGAAGCAATAAGCGTCACTGCAACGAAGAGGAGAGAAACGATGCTCAATCCCTATCTGTTCTACCAGGACAATTGCGAAGCGGCGTTCAACTATTACGCCAAGGTTCTCGGCGGCAAGATCGACGCAATGATGCGCGCATCGGATGCACCGCCGGAGATGCCGGCTGTGCCCGGCCGCGAGAAGATGATCATGCATGCGCGCATGTCGCTCCCCGACGGCAGCGTGCTGATGGCTTCCGACGCGCCGGCCGAGCACTTTCACAAGCCGCAGGGCTTCTCGGTCTCGCTCACGGTCAAGGACCCCGCGGATGGCGAGCGCAAGTTCAACGCGCTCGCCGACGGCGGCAGCGTCACCATGCCTTTCAGCAAGACGTTCTGGGCCAAGGGCTTTGGCATGTGTGTCGACAAGTTCGGCATTCCCTGGATGGTGAATTGCCCGGCCGAAGGCATGTGACGGGCGCGACCGCGATCCGTCGCGTTGCGATCCCCTCTCTCCAATGCTGCGGGAGAGGGGACGTACGCTTCGTTACGTTACGCGCCGATCGGCCGTTTCTCCTCTCACCGGATTGATCCGGTGACGTCCTCGCGCGGGGGCGACGATTCCACGCAGCGAGGACAGATCACGAGCTTGGCGCCGAGCTGCCTGTCGTTCTCCGCCTGTATCTCGTCCTGGACCGCCCACCACGCCTCGGAATATGGGCGCAATGTGCCGAGCACTTTTTCCCGCTCCTGATTCGGATCACTTGCGGCCGGCGCGCCGGTCGTGACGCGCCGCTTGGCGACATGCGGACGGTTCGGATCCTTGCCGAGACCATCCCATGCGATGGCGCGGCGTTCCTGCGCAGGCGCCTCTGCGCATCCGATTAGCGCTGTGCAAAAAGTAAGCACGATCAAGCCGTGTCGAATCATGCTGGGCTTTTGCCTCCATAAGCAGCGCGCAGAATCTGCGAAAGACACGCGCATCATCGGTTCAATGGAACTCAAGGCAAAACAAGCTTGCCGGCATGGCCGAATATGAGTCGTGCTTTCGCATCACTTTGCGGACGCAGTGAGGCCGCTTCATGAAGCGAGCTGCATCGCACAACAATTGGCGCAATATTGGGCTGTGATCTGCACGCCAGAATCGCTATTGGTGATTCATAAAAGCTACAAACTGGGATGGACGTCACTTGCAAGGGGAGCGACCGATGGCGGCGGCGCTACAGATCAACTTTGCTCTTTGGGGAATGCTCATTTGCGCCAGCGCGAAGCTGGCGCCAGTGATCCAGACGCTCTTTTGAAAGCGGTTGGCGGCTGCCGGCTGTATCAGCGGCAACGCGGATAGATCGCGGCGAGATCGCGCCCCTTCAACAGCAGCAGCCGCGAGCTAAGACCGCCACGGCGGCTGATCCAGTCGCGCACCGGGCCGGGATAGGCGGCAAGCACCGCGACCGATGCTTCCGGCTCGGCATAGAAGCGCCCGCGCCGGTCCACCGATCGCGCGGCGTGGAAGCCGAGCACGGCGCGCTTGGTGACGCAGATGCGCTCGCCCGGCACGATGCTCAGCACCAGCGTGCAGGCGGACAGGCAGGGGCCGTCGATCACCACGCGCTCGCCGCTCTCGCGCACCTTTTCGAACAGATCGAGGAACGGCCCGACCTGTCCGCCCGGGGACTGGATGATGCGGATCTCGGCCGCCGCGGGCGTGACGGCGAGCAGCGCTGATGCAAACATCAAGGCTTTGAGGAAGGTGATGCGTTGCATGGCACTCTCCACCAACTTAGGTTTCGTCGGGTGGGTTAGCCTACGGCTGCGCGAAGCGCAGTCCGTTGCGTAACCCACCATCTTTCTCGCCGCGTGAAAGGAGGGGGCTACGCCCGGCGGCCGCGCTTCGCGCTGCCGCAGTGCTCACCCACCCTACAAGGTTCTACCCGTTGCGCCGTTGTCCGCGCAGCGTCGGCAGGCCGATACCCGCCGCATCGAAGCCGCCGTCCACGGCCAAAATTTGGCCGGTGATGTAGCTCGCGCTGCCCGAGCACAGGAAATAGATCGCCTCCGCGAGCTCCTCTTCCAGGCCGTAGCGGTTGAGCGGGATGGCGTCGTGATAGTCGGCGCGGATCTCCTTGGTGTGCACCTGCTTGGCCATGGCTGTGTCGACCGGTCCCGGCGCGACCGCGTTGACACGGATGTTGAGGGAGGCGAGCTCGACCGCGAGCTGCTTGGTGAGGTGCGCAAGGCCTGCCTTGCTGGTGCCGTAGGCCGAGCGCAGCGTCGAGGCGCGCACAGCCGAGATCGAGGTGATGTTGACGATGGCGCCGCCATTGCCGTCGCGCATCAAGGGCACGGCTGCCTTGGTGCAGAGAAACGGGCCGGTGAGGTTGACCTCGAGCACGCGGCGCCAGTCGGCCTCCGACGTCTCCATCAGCGGCGCGAACACTGCGATGCCGGCATTGTTGACCAGCGCATCCAACCGGCCGAACCGCCGCTCGATCCCCCTCATCGCATCGCTGACTGCGGCCGCGTCCGAAACGTCGCAGGTCAGCGCCAGCGTCGCCTCGCTCTGGCCGATCTCGGCAACCGTGCGGCCGAGCAGCTCGCCCTCGATGTCGAGCAGCGCCACGCGCCAGCCTTCTGCGAGGAACTTCTTCGCGGTCGCAAGCCCGATGCCGCGGGCGGCTCCGGTGACGAGAGCGACTTTTTGCGTGGCTTGCGGCATTGGCTGATCTGTCCTGTGTTCGGGAGGGGCGTGCGAGAGCGCCGGCCCCTTTTACTGCCCTTTCGTTTCGGCGTGAAAGGCCTCGCGCCAGGCCGATGGACTCCGGTGCGGCCCAGAATGCGCCAGCCGCGGCTGCATTGCGGCCTCCAAAATAATCCCTGTCCCGCTGTCGGCCCGGCAGAAGGCCGTTCGTCTTGGAGGTGAGCGCGGGCCAGCCCTTTTTCCGCCCGCAGGGCATATCGGAATGATTGAGAGCAACAAGGAACTACCATGCGATTCATGATGCTGATGATCCCGCTCGGCTACGAGAACGCGCCGCCGGAGCTTCAACTCGATCCCGAGCGCGTTGCCGCGATGATGCGCTACAACGAGGCGCTGAAGGACGCGGGCGTGCTGATCACGCTCGATGGGCTGCACCCACCATCGACCGGGGCACGGGTCTCGTTTGCGACCGGCCGGCCCGTCGTCACCGACGGGCCCTTCGCGGAGGCCAAGGAAGTCCTGGGCGGCTATTGGATGATCGAGGTCGCCTCGCGCGCCGAGGCGATCGCCTGGGCCAAGAAATGTCCCGCTTCAGCCAACGAGATCATCGAGGTCCGCCAAGTGCAGGAGATGGCCGATTACTCGCCCGAAGTGCAGGAGATCGTCGCCGGGTTTGACGATCTGAAGACGTAGACGAGACAGCCGCTGCGCGATGTCCCAATCAACCTGAGGAGAAGACCCATGAGCACCGAACACACATTCCTCGCCATCTATCTCGGCAGCACGAGCGGATCCAAAATGGCGGCGTGGCGCGCGCTGCCCGAGGCCGAACGGAAGGCGAAGGAGCAGGAGGGCATGGCGGCCTGGCACGGCTGGGTCGAGAAGCACAAAGCCGTGATCGTCGAGATGGGCGGCCCGCTCGGCAAGACCCGCAGGATCGACCGGAGCGGCATCACCGAGGTCAGCAACGCGCTGACCGGTTTCACCGTGGTGCGCGCCGCCTCGCAGGAGGACGCTGCCAAGCTGTTCGAGAACCATCCGCATTTTGCGATTTTCCCGGGCGAGGCCATCGAGGTCATGCCCGTGCTGCCGATTCCGCAGATGTAGGTTCAGGGCAGTAATAAGTTGGCCGTCATTCCGGGGCGATGCGAAGCATCGAACCCGGAATCTCGAGATTTTCAGATGCGCAAGCGCGCACCATAGTTCGGCTCTTTGAGCCGCCCCGGAATGACTGCGGAGAATACGGGTTAATCAAACTCGGCCCCCGCTAGTGACCTTCACGCCCGGCTCATGTAAAGGTCGTTCACATGAGCTGGCGCAAGGAGCAGCGCCGCGCCGAGCGCGGCTATCACCACGGCAATCTGAAGGAAGCCCTGTTGCAGGCGGCCCTTGGGCTGATCGCCGAGAAGGGGGCGGCCGGCTTCACCTTCGCCGATGCCGCACGCATGGCCGGCGTCAGCGCGGCGGCGCCGTACCGGCATTTCCGCGACCGTGACGAGCTGTTGTCCTCGATCGCCCAGCGCGGCTTCGAGCAGTTCGAGGCGCGCCTGTCCGCGGCCTGGGACGACGGGCGGCCCGACACCGTCACCGCCTTCGAGCGCGTCGGCAAGGCCTATCTCGGCTTCGCGCGCGAGGAGCCGGCCTTCTACAATGCGATGTTCGAATCGGGCCTGCCGGTCGATGCCAATCCGGCCTTGATGGCGGCCGGCGAACGCGCCTTCGGCGTCATCCGTGCCGCCGCCGAGCGCCTCGCCGCGCTGACGCCGCCCGGCACGCCCCGACCGCCGGCGATGATGATGGCGCTGCACATCTGGTCGATGGCGCACGGCGTGGCCTCGCTGTTCTCCCGCGGCGATGCCGCGCGACGCAAGCTGCCGATGTCGCCGGACGAGCTGCTCGAGGCCGAGGTGCTGATCTATCTACGCGGCCTCGGCTTCCCGATTGACCGCCGTCCTCCGGCCAGGGGCGCCGAGCCGCCGCCGGTGCCGCCGGAGGCTCCCTCCGGTTCGGGCGTGCCTCCGGGCGGCCCCTGGGGCAAGCCGAAATAAGATTGCGCAAATGATCACGCGGGCGTGTCTTGCTGCCAGCTTGACAAAATCGCGGGATGGTCTAGCTATGTAAATGTTATTTACATTCACAACGGCACAGATGCCGTGATGGAGATGGGAAATGGCCTACACCGCTGATGTCAATCGATGGCGCGGCCCTTCGGACCAATACCAACACTACGAGCGCCCCCGCATGCTCGATACGCCCTGGCATCCCGGCTGGATCGCCGTAACCATTCTCGGCTTCATCATTTGGTGGCCGATCGGACTTGCCCTTCTCTTTTTCACACTCGGGAGCAGAAGAATGTCGTGCTGGAGCCACCAGGATCGCTGGCAGAACAAGATGGAAAAGATGCAGTACAAGATGGATCGCATGCGCGACCGCATGGAGCGCCGCGGCTTCGGCTTTGGCTTCGGCCCGCCGTCCTCCGGTAACCGGGCCTTCGACGAATACCGCGCCGAGACGCTGCAGCGACTCGAGGAGGAGCAGCGCGAGTTCAAGGATTTCCTGACCCGTCTGCGTCACGCCAAGGACAAGGAAGAGTTCGACCAGTTCATGGCGCAGCACAAGACGCGTCCGACCCCGCCGCCGACCGACCAGCAGCAGGGCTGATCCGAAGAATTGCACCTCTCAAAGCCTTCAGGCGCATGCCCCCAAAGTCCTGATGGCCCCGAGCCGCCCGTCTGCGCAACCCGCAGGCGGGCGGTTTGGCTTGGAGCAACGCAAGGTCGTCAGGTCGCGCTGGCGCCGCGATATGGACCGCCTATATTCGCCGTCACCGGCAGGCGAAGCGAGGGCGGCAATGGCGGAAGCTGCGGCGATGGCGAGCGACAGCCTTTGGCAAAGGATCCGCGACGAGGCGCAGCGCGCGGCCAAGGCCGATCCTGTTTTCGGCAAGGCCGTCGCAAGTGCCGTTCTCGCTCATGACGATTTCGCCGCGGCCCTGGCCAATTTGATTGGTCAACGGCTCGGCAGCAACTGTGCCGAACGCGCGCGCTTCACGTCCTTTGCCCGTGACGCCTTTGGTGGCGAGCCGGAGCTGATCGAAGCCGCCAGCCGAGACCTCGTGGCCATCGCGCGCAGCGACCCCGCCGTCGCCGGCCCGCTGCCGCCGCTGCTGCACTTCAAGGGGTACCTCGCGCTGCAAGCCTGGCGCGTCTCGAACTGGCTCTGGCGCCACCATCATCGCGACGCCGCGCTGCTGTTTCAGAACGAGGCCTCGAACGTGCTCCAGGTCAGCATTCATCCGGCCGCGAGCCTCGGCTCTGCGGTGTATCTCGACCACGCCACCGGCATCGTGATCGGCGCCAACGTCGTCATCGGCGACGACGTCACCATTCTCCAGAACGTCAGCATCGGCCGCGGCAGCGAATTGCCGGCGCGCTCGCCGCGCATCGGCTGCGGCGTCTTCATCGGCGCAGGCGCGAGCATCCTCGGCGACATCAGCATCGGCGATCTCGCGAAGATCGGCGCCGGCACCGTGGTGACGCGCGACATCCCCCCTGGCTGCACGGCGGTCGGCAATCCTGCGCGGCTGACCAACTGCCCCGAGGCAGCTTCCGCTGCCTGAGGGGCCTCGCTTACGCGGCGCGGCGATGGCGTTCGCCGCCATGATGCGGGCTGACCGGCTCCGAGCTGGTCTGGCCCGGCGCATCCAGCACCGCGACGTGGTGGCGGTAGACCATCTCCCAGCCTTTCCATCCCGTGAACAGGAGGATGCCGACGACGACCAGCGACAGCACGACGCCCCACGGCTTGATCGCCGCCTCCGCGCCTTGGGCGTAGCGGAGATAGAAATTGACCAGGGCCAGCACGACCGCCGCGAGATTGCCGACCATGTGATACCAGGCATCGTTCAGGCGGCGGATGCGGGGCTCGCTGAAGAAGTCGGTGAAGCCGGCGGCGGCGGCAACCAGAGCCATGACGATGCCGGCGCCGATCAGCCACATCGCGGCGCGCGCCCAGAAACCATCGGCGGTTCCGATGAAGGCCAGATCGGCGACGGGGGCGCCGACCAGGAACGCGACGGGGAACGGGATCAGCATGGGGTGAAGCGGATGATCGCCGATCGCGGCGGTCGTCTTGGGGTTGATGGACATGGCAAGACCTCGCTGAGAGTGATTTTCCGGACAATTTTTGGCGCGAAAGCGGGTTCCTCCGGCCGCACCGTGTGCGCGGAACTCGTGCCGATCCCACTGCACGGACTGCCTTTCCCGCAGCCAAATGCGCCGCCGGTAACCCCGCATTAACCATCGGCGGGCTCTGGTAAGGCTGGACAGGCGTGCCCGGAGCCCGACGTCAAGGCCTGGGGTCGAGGCCCCTTAGTTTTGACATCTTGGCGGGGAATGCAGGCGGCCGGCTTTGGACGAGCCTTTGGACCAGCCCTGCACCCCAGAAAGACAAGGCTTTGAGCAGGCTTGCCGGCCGCGCGGGTCCAGCGCGGCTGTTGGGGAATACCGGCCGAGATTTGCTCGCCGAAGGACGTAGGTAACGATCGCCTTGAGAGGATATTGCTTATGAATCCGGCCGAATTGGCTCAGTCAGCCCTTCCGGTTGCTGCCTCCGCCGACGTGTCGCTGATTGCGCTGTTCTGGCAGGCTCACTGGATCGTGAAAGCGGTGATGCTGGGACTTCTGTCCTGCTCGGTCTGGGTCTGGGCAATCGCCATCGACAAGATCTTTCTCTACGCGCGCACCCGCCGCTCGATGGACCGTTTCGAGCAGGCGTTCTGGTCGGGCGAGTCGATCGAGGAGCTCTATCGCACGCTGTCGGCAAAGCCGACGCATTCCATGGCAGCCTGCTTCGTGGCGGCGATGCGCGAGTGGAAGCGCTCGTTCGAGAGCCATGCCCGCTCGGTCGCAGGGCTTCAGATGCGCATCGACAAGGTGATGAACGTCTCGATCGCGCGCGAGGTCGAGCGGCTGGAGCGGCGCCTCTTGGTGCTGGCAACCGTCGGCTCTGCCGGCCCCTTCGTCGGCCTGTTCGGCACGGTCTGGGGCATCATGTCGAGCTTCCAGTCGATCGCGGCGTCGAAAAATACCTCCCTGGCGGTGGTCGCCCCCGGTATCGCCGAGGCGCTGTTTGCGACCGCGGTCGGCCTTATCGCCGCCATTCCTGCCACTATTTTCTACAATAAGTTCACCTCCGAGGTGAACCGGCAGGCCCAGCGGCTCGAGGGCTTCGCTGATGAATTTTCCGCCATCTTGTCCCGTCAGATCGACGAGCGAGGCTGACGGACGGCATGTATAGTGTGAAGGGCAATTTGGGCACGCGATCATGGCCATGAACGTTGCGAGTTCGTCCGGCGGCGGCGGGCGCCGCGGCCGGCGCAAGCCGGTCGTGGCCGAGATCAACGTCACGCCGATGGTCGACGTCATGCTGGTGCTGCTCATCATCTTCATGGTGTCGGCGCCGATGTTGACGGTCGGCGTGCCGCTCGACCTGCCCCAGACCCAGGCCAAGAGCCTCGAAAACAACGATCAGAAGCCGATCCAGATGTCGGTCGACATCAAGGGCAAGGTGTTCATCAACGATACCGAGATTGCGCTGAACGAGCTGATCCCGAAGCTGAAGGCGATCACCGATGCGCGCGGCGGGCTCGAGGAGCGCATCTATCTGCGCGCCGACAAGAAGGCGGATTACGGCACCGTCGCCAAGGTGATGGGCCAGCTCTCGGGCGCCGGATTCAAGAAGCTGGCCCTCGTCACGGAAGCGGATCAGGGGTCTTGAGGCCGTGAAGGTGAACGTCGACAAGACACTCGTTGCGTCGATTGCCCTGCATGTCCTCGTGCTGGGATGGGGGCTCGTCACCTTCAGCAGCAAGGCCTATGTCGCGCCGGAGGAGTCGCTTCCGGTCGACATCATCACCACCGACCAGCTCGCCAAGATGATGGCGGGGCAGAAAACCGGCAAGAAGGAAGAGCCGAAGCCCAAGGTCGAGAAGATCGCCGAAGCCAAGCCCGAGGAAGACGCCGTCGGCAAGGTCACCGAGAAGAAAGAGCTGATCAAGACCAATTCGCAGCCGGAGCCGCCGCCGAAACCCGTCGAGAAGCCGGTCGAGAAGAAGCCGGAGCCGCCCAAGCCCGTCGCCGAGGCCAAGCCGAAGGAAGAGCCGAAGCCGCAGGAGAAGAAGCCTGATCCGGCCAAGGAAGATCCGATCGCCGAGCTGCAGAAGAAGATGGAGACCAAGAAGCCGCCGCCGAAGCCCGTGGAGCAGAAGGTCGCGGCGGTGCAGCCGCAGCAGCAGCCGAAGCCCAAGGAGCGCACTTTCGATCCCGCGCAGATCCAGCGCGACCTCGACAAGCGCGCCGCGACCCGGCACGAGCTCGCCGGCTCGACGCTGAACGCGTCGGCATCGCTGGGAGCAGCAACCGGAACGGCCGCCAACAATGTTGCGACCTGGCGCGGTGCATTCCAGGGCGCCGTCAAGCGCTGCTTCACCCCCACCTATAACGGGCAGGATGCCGATCAGTACGAGGCCGACATCGACATCCCCATGAAGATCGACGGTTCGCTCGCCTCCGAGCCGATCGTCGTCGCAGTGCGTGGACCGTCGCGGTCGATTGCACAGGCCGTGGCGGAGAGCGCCAAGCGTGCCATCGTGCAGTGCCAGGTCTATTCCTTCATGCCGAAGCAGCAGTACGAGAGCTGGAAGCTCATTCCGATGACTTTCGGCCTGAAAGATATGTTGTGACATCCGAACAAAAGAATTTTGCGATGAATGACGTGAGCTCGATGAACCGCCGCCGCTTCATGACCCTGACCGGATCGACGCTCGCGATGCTCGGGAGTGGACGCGTCTTCGCTCAAGGGCAGGAGGGGCGCCTGCGCATCGATCCCACGGCATTCCAGCCGATCCCGATCGCGATCAGCAACTTCCTGCCCGGCTCGCCGTCCGACGGCGACGTCGGCAACGGCGTCACGCAGGTCATCACCAACAATCTGAAGCGCTCGGGCCTGTTCGCGCCGATCGACCAGGCCGCCTTCATCGAGCGCATCAGCAACATGGATGTCGCGCCGCAATTCCAGAACTGGAAGACCATCAACGCGCAGGCGCTCGTCACCGGCCGCATGACGCGGCAGCCCGACGGCCGCCTCAAGGCCGAATTCCGCCTGTGGGACGTCATCTCCGGCCAGCAGCTCACCGGCCAGCAATATTTCACCTCGCCGGAATATTGGCGCCGCATCGCCCACATCATCTCCGACCAGATCTACGAGCGCATGACCGGCGAGAAGGGCTATTTCGACAGCCGCGTCGTGTTCGTGGACGAGACCGGGCCGAAGGAGCGCCGCGTCAAGCGGCTCGCGATCATGGATCAGGACGGCGCCAATGTACGCTATCTGACCCGCGGCTCGGACCTCGTGCTGACGCCGCGCTTCTCGCCGAACTCGCAAGAGATCACCTACATGGAATTCGGCCAGGGCGATCCGAAGGTCTATCTCTACAACATCGAGACCGGCCAGCGCGAGATCGTCGGCAATTTCCCCGGCATGACCTTTGCGCCGCGCTTCTCGCCGGACGGCCAGCGCGTCATCATGAGCCTGCAGCAGGGCGGCAATTCCAACCTGTTCGTGATGGATCTGCGCTCGCGCTCGACCACGCGTCTCACCGACACGCCGGCGATCGACACCTCGCCGTCCTATTCGCCCGACGGCAGCCGCATCTGCTTCGAATCCGATCGCGGCGGCAGGTCGCAGATCTACGTGATGAGTGCGGGCGGCGGACAGGCGCAGCGCATCTCCTTCTCCAAGGACGACACCAACGCCAGCTATTCCACCCCGGTGTGGTCGCCGAAGGGCGATTACATCGCCTTCACCCGCCAGGGTGGCGGACAATTCGCGATCGGCGTCATGAAGCCGGACGGCTCGGGCGAGCGGCTGCTCACCTCCGGCTTCCACAACGAAGGCCCGACCTTCTCGCCGAACGGCCGCGTGCTGATGTTCTTCCGCGATCCCGGCGGCAACAGCGGGCCGTCGCTATACTCGGTCGACATCTCCGGCCGCAACGAATTGAAGGTGCCGACGCCGGGCTTTGCCTCGGACCCGGCATGGTCGCCGCTCTTGTCCTCGACGTCGGGCTGACAATATCGCAGCTTAAACATCGCTCGTTCAGACGCGCGATGTTTTCGAAAAAGCGCGCCGATTTTTCCGCGTTCTCTACCGAGGGCAACACTTCCTTCACCCTGTGCCCCGGCAAGACTTGCCTACCTGCTTGATATGTCAGCGGAAATAGCTTCGCTATTGCCGAAAAACAACCCGACTTTAACGATGTTCCCTCAGAAAGGCTTCACCTGAAGTGGGTAAAAGTACGCGGCAGAACAGGACGCGCGTACAAACACAATGCAGTTCGCAAGCCAGAGCGGAGAGCCTGACCCGGCCTCGCCGACCATTTCGGCGGCGCTGACCGATTCGCTGTTCGAAGCTCCGGGGACGGTGCTGACCGGCATTGTCTTCTCGGCGTTTTCGGCCTCGCTGACGGCGCTCAAGACCGGACAGATGCTGCTTTGGGGCTTTGTTCCGCTGCTCATTCTTGCGGGAGCTATCCGTGCCTTCGATCTCAGCCGGTACCAGGCCAAAAAATCGGTTCTGAGCGAGGAACAAGCGGCGCGTTGGCAGAGGCGCTACCAGATTGGCGCGCTCATTCAGGCTGCCGTGATTGGTCTCTGGTGTTCCACAACGCTGTTGAGCAATGAGGACGCCGTCGCTCACATGATTGCGCTCTCGGTGACCACCGGAATCGTGGCGGGAGGGGCTGGGAGGGCTTATGGACGACAATGGATATTTCGTCTGCAAGCCACTCTGATCTTCGGACCGGCCGTGATCGCGCTGGCGCTGCACCGCACGCCGTATTACGTCGCGATGTCCGTCGTGTGCGCCGCGTTCCTCCTTTCGGTCATGCGTCTGTCCGGCAATCTGCACAAGATATTCCTGCGCGCAGTGGTCGCACGCGAACGCGAGGCCGCGCTCGCCGGCCAGTTCGACACGGCGCTCAACAACATGCCGCACGGGCTCTGCATGTTTCGCATCGACGGTCAGCTCGCGGTGATGAATCACCGCTTCGCCGCCATGATGAACCTGCCAGACAATCTCGCCCAGAGCGGCACGACTGCGCGCGGCATCGTCGCCGCATGCGTCGAAGGGGGGGCGATTTCGGCTGCGAGCGGCGCGGCGATCATTGCCGATATCGAAAACGCGCATGCGAAAGAGATCATCACCGCCGACCCCGATCCGCAAAGGAACCGTTCGCTGTCATGGACCGTCCAGCCGATGGCTGACGGCGGTGCGGTGGTGCTGCTCGAGGACATTACGGAGCGGCGCACGGCGGAGGCCAGGATCAGCCATCTGGCTCGCTTCGACGATCTCACGGCGCTGCCGAACCGCGTCAGCTTCCGCGACGAGATCGAGCGACTGCTGGCGAGCGCGCACCATGGCGAGGGGCTCTCCGCACTGCTGTTCATCGATCTGGACCAGTTCAAGCAGGTCAACGACACGCTCGGCCATCCCTGCGGCGACCAGCTCCTGTGTGCGGTGGCCAACCGCCTGCGCGAGATGCTGCGTCCCGAAGACTTCGTCGCCCGCTTCGGCGGCGACGAGTTCGTCGTGTTCCAGCAGAACCTCGCTTCGCCGGAGGATGCAGCGGCGCTCGCCCGCCGCATCGTCGAGCGGCTGAGCGAGCGCTATCGCATCGACAATCACCTGGTCGAGATCGGCGCCAGCGTCGGCATCGCGCTGACCTCGCCGGATGGCACCAGCGCCGACACGCTGCTCAAGAACGCCGACATGGCGCTGTACCGTGCCAAGGCCGACGGCCGCGGCACCTTCTGCTTCTTCCGCGACGAGATGGCGGCGACCGTCGAGGCCCGCCGCATCCTCGAGCTCGACCTGCGCAAGGCGCTCGCCAACGAGGAGTTCGAGCTGTTCTATCAGCCGCTGGTCAATCTGAAGTCCGGCAAAATCACCACCTGCGAAGCGCTGCTGCGCTGGAATCATCCGGTGCGCGGCACGGTATCGCCGATCGACATCATCCCGGTCGCCGAGGACATGGGCCTGATCGTCGATCTCGGCCGCTGGATCCTGCGCCGCGCCTGCGTGGAATGCATGAAGTGGCCGGAAGGCGTCAGCGTCGCCGTCAACTTCTCGCCGCAGCAATTCCACCAGCGCGACGTCCTGAGTGAAATCCGCTATGCCCTCGAAGTGTCGGGACTGCCGGCGCATCGGCTCGAGATCGAGATCACCGAGTCCTCGCTGTTGCGTAACACCCAGCTGACGCACGACATCCTGTCGCAATTGCACGCGCTCGGCGTGCGCATCTCGCTGGACGATTTCGGCACCGGCTATTCCAGCCTCAGCTATTTGCACAACTTCCCCATGCAGAAGGTGAAGATCGACCGCTCCTTCCTGGAAGGCATCGACTCGGACCGTCCGCTGACGCTGCTGCGGGGTGTGGCGCGGCTATCCGCCGACCTCGGTATGTCGGTGGTGGTGGAAGGAATCGAATCCAACGAGCAACTCGAGCTCATCAACGCCGACGGGACAGTAACCGAAGCGCAAGGATACCTGTTCAGCCGGCCTGTCCCTGCCGTGCGCATTCGTCAGCTGCTCAATGCCTCTTACGGCGTTCGCGGCGGCAACGATCAGTCCCTCGCAGCTTCGGCGCGATCGATCGCCTGACCTTCCTTCCGACTTCACAAAGGTTCTTCTTGTCGGTGTTTCTACGGGGCGCAAAAGGTTAACCCTAACGTTTCTAACGCTTTGCAATTTCTTTAAGGAACTATTAACTTGTGCTCACTCGCAGAAGTTGCTTGCAGCGTAGGGGTTGTCGATGAAGTCCGGGGCCGAACCGCAAATGGCGCTTGTTCCACGCGGAGCCGCGCTGTTTGAGCGTATCGATTATCGGCTCATCGAAACGGAAGAGGACAAGGATCGCCTCCATCGGATGCGTTACCATGCCTATTTGCACGCCGGGCTGATTCCGCCGTCGGAATCCCAGCGGGTCACCGACCGTTTCGACGACGCGCCCAACGTCTGGAATTTCGGGGTCTACGTCGACAACGAGCTCTGCAGTGCCGTCCGCATTCACGTTCTGACATTCGAATGGCGGATGTCCTACACGACCGAAGTGTTCGGTGACGTGCTGCATCCCCGCCTGGACCGGGGCGAGGTCTTTGTAGACCCCTGTCGATTCGTCGCTGATCCGGAAATGCAGCAGCGGTTCCCCGAACTGCCTTATCTGACGGTGCGGCTTCCTTTCGTCGCCTGCGAGCACTTCAACGCCGATGTCGGACTCTCGATGGTGCGCATCGATCATCAGGCGTTCTACCGCCGCGTGTTCCTGTCCGAGACTCTCACCGAGCCGCGTTCATTTCCGGGCTGGCCGACGAAGAAAGCCGTCCTGATGGCCTCGGACTATCCCAGAGTCCGGGAAAAGATCCTCACGCGTTTCCCCATCATGCGATCGAGTGCGTTCGAGCGGCGGATGCTGTTCGAACGTAGCACCCCCCGGATTGCCCCATCGCGGCCGGTTCTCGTTGCCGGCGTGGCTGCGCCGGCCTGAACCCTTCAGTCCGTGAGCGGCTGCAGCCGCTCGGCCGCCGGGGTCGATCCTGCCGGAATGGTGTTTTGATCATCGACCGGCTTGCGTTCACCCTCGCGCCACATTTACAACCCATTAACCATGGCGTTTGCTTTTCGCTGGTTGGGGGCATTTGACCGGCTGTGGCAAGGTTCCGTCAAGGTTGACGGAACGTTCGCTTAACCAACCCCCTGTAGACCGGACAGCAGTGGACTAACGTGAGCGTGGAGGCTCCGGAATGAAACATCCTATGCGTATCCTCCAGGGATTGAAGCTGGCCGCGGTGCTCGCCGTCGCGTTGTCGATGGGCGCCTGCGCCAACAAGAATGCCGCGACGGATGCGATGGCCAATGCGGCGACGCCGGGCAGCCAGCAGGACTTCGTCGTCAACGTCGGCGACCGCGTGTTCTTCGAAAGCGACCAGACCGATCTGACCCCGCAGGCGATCGTGACCCTGGAGAAGCAGGCGCAGTGGCTCCAGACCTATCCGCGCTACTCCTTCACCATCGAAGGTCACGCCGACGAGCGCGGCACCCGCGAATACAACATCGCGCTCGGCGCCCGCCGTGCCCAGTCGGTGCGTTCGTTCCTCGCCTCGCGCGGCATCGACCCGAACCGCATGCGCACGATCTCCTACGGCAAGGAGCGGCCGGTCGCCGTCTGTAACGACATCTCCTGCTGGTCGCAGAACCGCCGCGCGGTGACCGTCTTGAACGCGAGCTCCTGACGATCAGTCAGGTCCGCAGCGGTCAGTCAGGTGCCGTTCAGCTTTGGAATTGGATGATGCCGGCGCCCTCACGGGGCGCCGGTTTCGTTTCAGCATTCTGTGACTGAAAACCCCTTGGTATCAGTCACATTTTTGGCGTACTCCACTTCAATCTGTGGCGCGTCGAGGGTTCCGTCGCAGGCCATTTCGCTTTCGTCGTCAGGGCAAGATGTCATCCAGATTTAAGGTTTTTACCGGCACCGTGGCCACCGCCGCGCTGCTCTCGTTGTGCTCGCCCGCACTTGCGCAATCGGGCTACGGACAGTCGGATGATGCCGACCCGGAGATGCGGATCGAGCGGCTGGAGAACCGGCTGCGCCAGCTCACCGGCCAGAACGAGGAGCTGCAATATCGCAACCGCCAGCTCGAAGAGCGGCTGCGGGCGCTCGAGGGCGGCGCGCAAGGCGCGCCCGGGCAGGCACCCAACGTCGCGGCGATGCCGCCCGCGCAGGTCGCACCGAGCCAGATTGCACCGGGGCAGGTGGCGCCCGGCTATCGCCAGCCGCCGCAACAGCAGGCCGTGCAGCCGAGCCAGGCCGCGCCGCCGAGCTATGAGCAGCCGCAGATCGCCGCGCCCGCGCCGATCGTCCAGGAGCAGCCGGCGCCCGGCGCGCCCGGCACGCGCCGCCGCGGCGATGCTTTCGACCCCAACCAGAATCCGAACGCGCCCGGTGCGCCGCGCGCACTCGGCGGCGGGCAGCAGCCGATGCCGGCGGTCACGCCTGGCGGCGGCCGCAATGCGGGCGAGCCGCTCGATCTCGCCAATACCAGCCCCCGCTACCAGCAAGGTGTGCCGCCAGCCGCGCAGCCCGGCTATCCGCCGGCACAATCGGGTTATCCCGCCCCGGCCGGTGGCGCTGCGTTGGCCACCCTGCCGCCCTCGGCGACGCCGCGCGACGAGTTCGACCTCGGCATCGGCTACATGCAGCGCAAGGACTACGCGCTGGCCGAGCAGACCATGAAGAACTTCACGCAGAAATTTCCGAGCGACCCGCTGGTCGGCGACGCCCAATACTGGCTCGGCGAGAGCTATTTCCAGCGCCAGCAATATCGCGATTCCGCCGAAGCCTTCCTCGCCGTCACCACCAAATACGAGAAATCGGCCAAGGCGCCGGATGCGCTGCTGCGGCTCGGCCAGTCGCTTGCCGCGCTGAAGGAGAAGGAGGCCGCCTGCGCCGCCTTCGGCGAGGTCGGCCGCAAATATCCGCGCGCCTCGGCGAGCGTCAAAGCCACCGTCGATCGCGAGCAGAAGCGGGTGAAGTGCTAGCGAGTGAGACTTGACTGGCTGACGGCGGTTCACCTCCCCCCGGCGGGCATCTCGTCCAGGCGCTGACAAAGCGGATGGCGTTGCGCTAAACACTCGGTCCATCCGCGGACGATTGCAGCGTCATGTCAGGCGACGACAATTCACCGATCTCGGCGCGCGAGGCGAAGCGGCTCTTCGCGGGCCTGAAAGATGCGCCGGCGCTGGTGCTCGCGGTCTCCGGCGGGCCCGATTCGGTTGCGCTGATGTGGCTCGCGGCCCGCTGGCAGCGCAGCCTTGCGCGAGGCCCGCAAATCACGGTCGTCACGATCGATCACGGCTTGCGCCGGGAAGCCGCCCGCGAAGCGCGCGAGGTCAAGCGGCTCGCCGCCGCGCTCGGATTGCCGCACCGGACCCTGCGCTGGCGCGGCGAAAAGCCGAAGACGGGCTTGCCTGCCGCCGCGCGCGAGGCCCGCTATCGCCTGCTCGCACAGGCCGCGCGTGCCGCCGGTGCGAGCCATGTGCTGACGGCCCACACCCGCGACGACCAGGCCGAGACCGTGTTGATGCGCCTGTTCCGCGGCAGCGGACTAGCCGGGCTCTCGGCCATGGCTCCTTTCATCGCGCGCGACGGAATCGTGCTGGCGCGTCCGTTTCTCGATGTTGCGAAATCGCAGCTGATCGCGACATTGCGGCGGGCGAAGATCGGCTTTGCCGAGGATCCCACCAACCGGGACACCGCCTTCACCCGGCCGCGGCTGCGCGCGCTGCTGCCGCTTCTCGCGACCGAGGGCGGCGATGCCAGAAATCTGGCGCGGCTCGCGGCAAGGCTGGCGCGGGCCAATGCGGCGGTCGAGGTGCTCGCCGACGGCGCCGAGCGCTTCCTCCGCTTGCGGGATCGCGGCGATGCGCCGCAGGCTGGCGTCCGGAGCTTCGAGGCCTCGGCCTTTGCCGCCCTGCCGGAGGAGGTGCGGCTGCGGCTGCTGCTGCGGGCCATCAACGCGCTCGGCCATGAAGGGCCGGCGGAACTCGGCAAGGTCGAAACCCTGATGTCCATGCTTGATCGGGCGATCGCCGGCCCCCGTGCAGCCACAAATGGCCGGCCGGTCCTGAAGCAGACCCTTGCGGGAGCCTTGATCAGCCTTGCCGGCGGGCGTATCCAGATTGCGCCGGCGCCGGCCCGGCGGCGCAAGGGCAATGAGCGCGTGAAAGAGGGCGGATCATGACACCGGTCAATTCGGGTCCGTGCCCGTCAGGCCACCTTAACCAGGCAGGAAAAACCCCGGTTTTGGCGCCATTATTTCAGCGGGAATCGCGGTAAGATGGGATAAATAGTCCCATCTCGTTCCCTTGGCAGCGACCGGGGCGGCACCTAAATTGTATGCGTCTAACGATGAGGATTCCTTGGGATTTCCTCGCATTGACGGAAAGTAACGACCCAAGGATCAGGGCCGCGATCCGCGCGACCACGAAGGAAGATCGATGAACGCCAATCTGCGCAATTTCGCCCTCTGGGTCATCATTGTTTTGCTGCTGTTGGCGTTGTTCACGCTCTTCCAGAATCCGGGTCAGCGGGCCTCCTCGCAGGACATCGCCTTCTCGCAGCTGCTGAGCGAGGTTGACCGCGGCAATGTGCGCGACGTCGTGATCCAGGGGCCGGACATCCACGGCACCTTCACCAACGGCTCCAGCTTCCAGACTTACGCGCCGAACGACCCGACGCTGGTAAAGCGCCTCTATGACAGCAAGGTGCAGATCACCGCGAAGCCGCCTGGCGACAACGTGCCGTGGTTCGTCTCGCTGCTGGTCTCCTGGCTGCCCTTCATCGCGCTGATCGGCGTCTGGATCTTCCTGTCGCGGCAGATGCAGGGCGGCGCCGGCAAGGCAATGGGCTTCGGCAAGTCGCGCGCGAAGATGCTGACGGAGGCCCATGGCCGCGTCACCTTCGAGGACGTCGCCGGCGTGGATGAGGCCAAGCAGGACCTGCAGGAGATCGTCGAATTCCTGCGCGACCCCGGCAAATTCCAGCGCCTCGGCGGCCGCATTCCGCGCGGCGTGCTGCTGGTCGGCCCTCCCGGCACCGGTAAGACCCTGATCGCGCGTGCGGTCGCGGGCGAGGCCAACGTGCCGTTCTTCACCATCTCCGGTTCTGACTTCGTCGAGATGTTCGTCGGCGTCGGCGCGAGCCGCGTCCGCGACATGTTCGAGCAGGCCAAGAAGAACGCGCCCTGCATCATCTTCATCGACGAAATCGACGCCGTCGGTCGTCACCGTGGCGCGGGCCTCGGCGGCGGCAATGACGAGCGCGAGCAGACGCTGAACCAGCTGCTGGTCGAGATGGACGGCTTCGAGGCCAACGAGGGCGTGATCCTGATCGCCGCCACCAACCGTCCCGACGTGCTCGATCCCGCGCTGCTGCGTCCGGGCCGCTTCGACCGTCAGGTCGTGGTGCCGAACCCCGACGTCGTCGGCCGCGAGCAGATCCTGAAGGTGCATGTTCGTAAAGTTCCGCTGGCGCCCGATATCAACCTCAAGACCATCGCGCGCGGCACGCCGGGCTTCTCCGGCGCCGATCTGATGAACCTTGTCAACGAAGCCGCTTTGACCGCCGCCCGCCGCAACAAGCGGATGGTGACGCAGGCCGAGTTCGAGGAGGCCAAGGACAAGGTGATGATGGGCGCCGAGCGCAAGTCGCTCGTCATGACCGAGGAAGAGAAGCTGCTGACGGCCTATCACGAGGGCGGCCACGCCATCGTCGGCCTCAACGTGCCCGCGACCGATCCGATCCACAAGGCGACCATCATCCCGCGCGGCCGTGCACTCGGCATGGTCATGCAGCTGCCCGAGCGCGACAAGCTGTCGATGTCGCTGGAGCAGATGACCTCGCGCCTTGCCATCATGATGGGCGGCCGCGTCGCCGAAGAGCTGATCTTCGGCCGCGAGAAGGTGACCTCGGGCGCGGCGTCCGACATCGAGCAGGCCACGCGCCTGGCCCGCATGATGGTGACGCGCTGGGGCCTGTCGGAGGAGCTCGGCACCGTCTCCTATGGCGAGAACCAGGACGAGGTCTTCCTCGGCATGTCGGTGTCGCGCACGCAGAACGCCTCCGAAGCCACCGTCCAGAAGATCGATTCCGAGATCAAGCGCTTGGTCGAGGAAGGCTACAAGGAAGCGACCCGCATCCTCACCGAGAAGCGCGCCGATCTCGAGACGCTGGCCAAGGGCCTGCTCGAGTTCGAGACGCTGACCGGCGATGAGATCGTCGACCTGCTCAAGGGCAAGAAGCCGAACCGCGAGTCCGTGCTCGAGCCGACCACCCCGCGCGCCTCCGCCGTGCCTCCGGCCGGCAAGCCGCGCCCGCGTCCCGATCCGGATCCCGGCCTCGAGCCGCAGCCGCAGGCGTAGTTCCAAGCGGCAGCTGAGATCGAAAAACGCGGCGGAAACGCCGCGTTTTTTGTTGAGTGGCCGTCCGCCGGGAAAGCCAAGCGCGCGCCGCTTGAAGCAGCAGAGGCATCGCTCCCCAAGGCGCGTTGGGGCAAATGCGCGAAAAGCCTAAACTAAGAAGAAGTTAACGCTTGCGGCCTAGCTTGGCCCGCCATGACTGATCAGGTCGTCTCCAGCGCGGTTCAACCGTTTTCGGCGCGTGCAGCGCTCCCTTGGGCTGTGGGGCTCGCCGTCTACGCTGTGTTGCTTGCCGTCGGCCCGAAGCTGCTCGGAGATCCCGACAGCTATTCTCACGTCGAGCTCGGGCGCTGGATCATGGCGCATCGGACCCTGCCGACGAGTGATTCATTTTCGTTTTCGAAGCATGGCGCGCCTTGGATCACGTTCGAATGGCTGTCGGAAGTCATCTACGCCGGAGCCTACGTCCTGTCCGGCTGGTCCGGCGTCGTCGTCGTCGCCGCAGCGGCGATCGCACTCGCCTTCGGTCTGCTCACGTTCTTCTTGCTGCGCGAGCTATCGCCGACCCGGGCGCTGGTCATGGTGATCGCGGCCGTCGTCCTGACGGCGCCGCACATGCTGGCGCGGCCACACGTGCTCGTGATGCCCATCATGGTGATCTGGGCGGCTGCCCTGGTGCGCTGCATGGATCATGGCAGGCCGCCACCACACTGGGCCCTGCCGCTGCTGGTCGTCTGGAACAATCTGCACGGCAGCGGAGTGCTGGCGCTTGGCTTGATCGGACCCGTGGTGCTCGAGGCGCTGCTGCGCGAGGAGCGAAGCAAATGGCCACGCGTGCTGCTGCGCTGGCTGCCATTCACACTGTTTGCAGTCGCCGCATCCTGCCTGACGCCGCATGGACCGGAACCCCTGCTGATGCCGATCACGACACTCGGCCTCGGTCCCGCGCTCGCCTGGATCGGGGAATGGCGGCCGCAGGATTTCAGCCACATCGGCGGTTTCGAGCTGCTGCTGCTCGGGAGCATCTTCGCGCTCTCGCGCGGCATCACGCTGCCGCTCGTGCGGACCCTGGTGGTGATCGGCTTGCTCCATTTCGCGCTGGCGCAAATGCGCAATGCGGATCTGCTTGCCGTGCTGGCGCCGCTCTACCTCGCGGCTCCGCTGGGCCGGAGGTTCGGTGGGCCGAGCGGGAGCGAGACCGACGGCCCCTCGCGCGGCTTGAACCTGGCGGCATTCGGCATCTTGGCCGCGATGAGCGGATTGGCTCTGGCGCGCGACATCCGGCCGGCGCCCCTCATCACCCCCGAGGCTGCCGTCGCCCGAGCCGACCTCGCCAAGGCGGGGCCGCTGCTCAACGATTATTCCTTCGGCGGCTATCTGGTCTTTGCCGGCATTCCCACCTTCATCGACGGCCGCGCGGAATTGTTCGGCGGACCGTTCATCGACCGCTACAATCGCGCCCTCGCGCTGATTGACCTCGGAGATTTTCTCAAGCTGCTCGACGACTACAAGATCAGCGCGACGCTGCTCGCACCGAGTGCGCCCGCGACAGCGATGCTTGACCGGTTGCCGGACTGGCAGCGCGTGTACAGCGATGACGTGGCGGTCGTCCACAAGCGCCGGGAGATGCACTAAGGCCAGCTCGGCAGCATCATCGAAGACGAGGTGTTGCCTCACGTCCGAGATGATTGCGGCGGATCACCCGTTGATTGCGTGCTTGGCGGGTGCGGCCGCCGCCTCGTTGCGATCGAAGCCGGCTCGCTTCTGGACCACGTACAATGGACGGCGTTTTACCTCGGCGTGAATGCGGCCGACGTAAAGGCCCACGATTCCCGTCATCAGCATGTTCATTCCGCACAACAGCGAGAGGAGGACGATCGTCGAGGACCAGCCGGTCACGAGGTGAGCGTCCTTGCTCAGCCACATCACGACGACCCAGCCGCCGTAGAGCAGTGCGAATGCCGAGACGGCCAATCCGCACCAGATGGCCAGCCGCAAGGGCAGATCGGAAAAGCCGAGCGCGGCGTTCACCGCGAGCCGGATCATCTTGAACAGGGGGTACTTGGTCTCGCCCGCGGCGCGTTCGAGACGATGGAAGGCGACCTCGGCCTGGCGGAAGCCGAGCCAGGCGATCATGCCGCGTACGAAGCGATCCTGCTCCGGCATCTGCCGAAGCGCGTCCAGCACCTTGCGATCGATCAGGCGGAAGTCACCGACATCGGCGGGGATGCCGACGGAGGACATCTTGCCGAGAAGCCGGTAGAACAGGTGTGCCGTCGCGCGCTTGAATGGGCTCTCGCCCTCGCGAGACAGGCGGCGGGCGTGGACGACGTCGTTGCCTTCCTGCCATTTTGCGATCAATTGCTCGATCACTTCGGGCGGATCCTGCAAATCGGCATCCATGACGATGATCGCGTCACCCTGAGCCGCGTCCATGCCGGCGGTGATGGCGACTTGATGGCCAAAATTCCGCGACAGGCCGATATAGCGAAAGCGGGCGTCGCGCACGGCGAGCGCCTGTAGCACGATCGAGCTGGAATCGCTGCTGCCGTCGTCGACGAAGATCGCCTCTGCCGGCCCGTCGAGCCGGGACAGCACGAAGTCGAGCCGGCGCAGCAATATCGGCAGTACGGCTTCCTCGTTGAACACGGGAATGACGAGGCTGTAGCGGATCGATCCGGAATTGGCCGCCATGCGAAGGAGTCCAGCTGGGTTGCAGGGGCGGAAGTCTATGGGCTGCTGGTTAAGGTCGCCTTTCTCAGGACTTGCGGCGAATCCTGTAGAGGACAAACCGATCCGAGGTCTCCACCAGCTCCAGCAGATCCGGCAGCGGATTTGCGGCCCGCGGACCCAGCACATAGAGGTAGTCGAAATCCAGGTACCAGGTGCGGACAAAGCGCGGCGAGTCCGCCGGCGGGCGGCCCGTTGCAATCGCGGTGAGCAGGCCTGAGGACGCCAGTCCGCCATCCGGAGTGGCAAGATGGCGCAGGGCCTCGACGGCCCGAACCGGCTGCTTGCCCGCTTCCGTGAAGAGATTGGGCACGAACGCGTTGGCATAGTGCACCGCCAGCGTTGGCGCATAATACATCGGATACGCGGCGAGGTCGGCGAAGGGCGGGTCGCCAGCTTCGTCGGCATTGCTGACGAGAACGCGCGAGCCGCGTTCGATCTTGCGGAACGACTCGATGATGGCCGCGTAGTCAGCGCGGTAGGGCAGCCATATTGTGAAGACAACGGCGAGATTGATCAGCGTGATGCCGCTGATGGCAGCGAGCGCAGCCATTCTCGACGTCCGGCTTGGGAGCGACAGCGAGCAGAACGCCGGCAGGATCAGAGCCGCCGCGGGGATCACGCGGAGGTCGGCAAACGAGGTCCCAAACAGCCTGGAGGGAATGGCCACGTACAGGAGCGCAAGACCGATCGCGAGCCAGATCCCGGCCGGCTCGAGCCTGAGAACGCCGCGCCTTGCGGCGAACAGCAGCGAGATCATCAGCGTCAGCCCGGTCACCGCCGCGGCCGTCAGATTGTAGCCGTTCATGATGCGGAGCAGCCAGACCGGCTTGAATGCAAGGAACCAATCGTTGCCTTGGCTTCCGATCGAGCCAGCCGTGACATGCATGATCGCAAGCAGCGCAAGCGCCGGCAGGGCCAGCGCACCAAGCCGTGCGACCGCCACGGGATAGGCGACCTGCCCTTGGCGGATGCGCGACAGTTCGAAAAGGCCGAGCGTTGCGCCGTAGATGCCGAGCGAAAAGAAATGCGCCACATAGAGCGCGGCGACGAAGATCAGATTGGAGGCGAAGCGCAGCGGCCAGGGGCCTTCGGCCAGCATCAGATAGACCGCGATGCCCCAGAGCGCGAGGCCGAGCCCGAACTCGAAATTCACGAACCCCCAGCTGAACGGCAGGCAATAGATGAAAGCGAGCGCGGCGAAGCCGGCGAGATGGATGCGTCCTTTCCTGACCCATTCGAGCAGCAGCGCACCTGTGACGATCAGGACTTGGCTCAGCAACAGGAACAGCCGCGTGGCGTTCTCGACGCTCATCAGCCGCGCCAGCTGCGGGACCAGCAGGTCCATTCCGAGGTTGGGATAGAAGGCCCAGGTCACCTCGTAATGCGGATTGGCACCCGGGGTGCCGCTCTGGCTCAGAATGTACATGCGGGCGAGGTGATTGGGATAATCGACCATCGCCGGAATGGGGGTCAGCAGCACCGGGAGAAACGAGACCGCCGCCAGCATCGCAAGAACGATGATCGCCACGGCTCGGTCCGGGTCGGGACGAGCCGGATCTGTCAGGGTCGGCTTGCTGGAAGGAACCATGTGATGAGATCGCTGAGGCCGAAGACGCGCGCTGGAGCAGGTCCTCACTTCGAAGGCGCCGCAATCGCGCCGTCTGCGGGCTCGCGTACATGGATCACGGCGATATCGTCCGCATAGATCCGCTTCCAGCCTTTGAGCTGGTCGAGGATCTGCGGTCCCGGCGCATCGGCGCCCAGCAGCGTCGCGTCGATCTTGTGCTCGTCCAGCAGGCGCGGCAGCAGCCCGGGCTTCTTGCCCTCGGTCGCCTTGAAGAAGTCCATGATGAACTTCTCGCCGTAGAGCTCGGCGCGGCCGTCGACGAACACAGGGATATCGCGAGAGATCAGATAGCCGCCGAACTGGTAGGCGTTGAAGACGCGCTGCACCTTGCGTTGCTCGAGCAGGTCGACCGCCGCAACCGGCGTCTGCGTCATGGTGAAGGTGAAGCGGTGGTGCCCCAAATAGAGCGAGGTCGAGGTCCAGCTTGCCGCCACGATCATCACCGCGCCGAGCGCTGTAATATAGCGGGCCGGCCAGCTTTCGGTACCGGCGGCCTCAGGCGCCGGCTGCGGGAACATCTCGCCGAGCGGCTTTGCCAGCACCAGCGGCACCAGGAATGCAAATGCCTCGATGCTCCTGACGTGGCTCAGCGCGCTCCAGGTCAGGAACAGGATCAGGAAGATCCGGGGCGCCGACAGCACCAGGCCGCGATAATAGCCGAATGCGATCAGGGCGAGCAGGGCGCCTTCGAACGGGGTGAAGGTGGCGAAGTTCGCCGGCATCCATTCGAGGATCAGCGTCAGCAGCTCGCCGAGGCTGAGGATGTTGGTCGCGCCCTGCAGCGTTCGCCAGCCATATGGCGTGCAGCAGCTCGCGATCAGCGCCCCGATTCCGAACAGCACCCAGCGCATGAACAGGGCGAGCCGCCGGCCCTTCTCGGCATGCTCGACCGCTTCGAGCGAGATCGGGCCGATCAGCGCGAGCCCGAGCACGAAACCGCCATGCAGGTTCGCCCAGAGCGCCATCAGCGGCAGCCAGGTCCAGGACGGCGCGCTCTTGCGGCTCGCGGCCGCCATCAGCAAGCCGGCCCACGCCACCATCACCGGCAGTGCCAGAATATGCGGGCGCGCCAGCACGTGATGGATCGACAGCAGCAGCGCCAGCATCGCGAACAGCACTGCGCGCGGGGCTTCGAGATGCGCCTCGAGCAGATGGACGAAGATTGCGACGGTGAGCGCGACGGCGGCCGCGGTGAGGATGACGGGACCTGCCCAGCCCCATTGCGCATGGGAGAAGGCGAACGCGACCTGCGACAGCCATGACGTCGAGATCCACGGCGCGCCCGTCCGCGTGAAGGAATAGAAGTCGATGGTGGGCATGGCACCGTGATCGAGGATCCATTGCCCGATCTTGATCTGCCAGAACGAGTCGGAATCCTGAAGCAGCGTGTCGCCGAGGAACAGGAAGAACAGATAGGCGCCGGCACCGACGCACAATGGCACCAGCGCGCGCGCGCGGCCCTGCACCGCGATGCTGTTGGCGAAGGAAAGGGACATGCCCGCCTCGTCGTCCTGGTTGCTCTTGCCGGTCCGGCCATGATCCGGACCTGGCGGGCTGCGTGCGCACCATCTCGTCGCGCTTCAGTCCGAGCGGGCGGCATTGGACCACGCCGGTCATAACTTCGGGTAAACCGGCCGCGCCAGGCCGGCGTCATATGTTTACAATTTAACGGATTGTTTCGAAGTTCGATTTACCATGGGCCAATACACGCAATCCGCCCAGTGTTTACGCAGTCGAATTAACTGCGACGCAATTCTTTGCCTCTACGTTCCGTTCCCATGGTCGGGCGGCGCTGGGAAGCCGAAGAGACCAGATCAGTTGTAGCCTCGTATACTCATTTGGAGCACTCCATGAAGAACCTCGTTGCGCGTTTCATGAAAGATGAATCCGGCGCCACCGCTATTGAATACGGCCTGATCGCTGCCGGCATCGCGCTGGCGATCATCACCGTCGTCAACAACCTCGGCACCACGCTGAACGCCAAGTTCACTTCGATCTCGACCAGCCTCAAGTAAGGCCGGACGACCAGCGGAAGTGCGAAGAGCCCCGTCATCGACGGGGCTCTTTTGCTTTGCGGTATCGGCGCGGGGGGGCGACGATCGGGCTTAAGCCTCCTTCAAGTCCCGGGGTGTATGGCTGGGCGGGTTTAGATCACTGTATCGCGTAAGGAAGCCGCATGGCCGAAGCTTCGTCCGCCCCGCCTGCCGTTGATCGCCACGGTGCGGTCCCTGCGATCCTCGTCAACATCTCCTTCGTGCTGGCGATCGTCACGCTGGCGTTTTTTCCGACGGCCTATCTCACCCATATCTGGATCTTTGACGCCGACGGACGCGGCATCCCCACGGACTTCGTCAACGTCTGGGCGGCCGGAAGACTGGCGCTCGATGGGCATCCCGCGCAGGCCTGGGATTGGGACATTCAGAAGCAGGTCGAGCTTGCGCTGCTCAAGCAGGATTTCGTCGGCCATTTCGCCTGGCACTATCCGCCGCCCTTCCTGTTCGTCGCGTCCTTCCTGGCGCAATTTCCCTATGCAATCGCCTTCATCGGCTGGGCCGCGTTCAGCATGGTGCCGTATCTTGCCGTGATGCGCGCGATCATCGGGCGCAATGCGGGCCTGGTGATCGCGATTGGATTTCCGGCCGCCTTCCTCAACATTCTGGTCGGGCAGAACGGCTTCCTCACGGCTTCGCTGATCGGCGGCACGCTCTATCTGTTGCCGGCACGGCCGGTGCTGGCCGGAATCTGTCTCGGCCTTCTCTGCTACAAGCCGCAATACGGGCTCTTGTTTCCGCTTGTCCTGCTCGCCGCCGCCCAATGGACGGTGGTGTTCACGGCCGCAATCGTCACCGTAGCGATCGCTGCAATGTCCTGGTTCGCCTTCGGCAGCGAAAGCTGGCAGGCGTTCTTCCACTGGATTCCGATGTTCTCGCAGGCCTTCCTGACCGAGGGCAGGGCGCCCTGGTTCAAGATGCAGAGCATCTTCGCGCTGGTGCGTTATGTCGGCGGCACCGAGCAGCTCGGATGGATCTTCCAGTGGGTGTTGACCGCGGCTGTGGCCGTCGTGCTGGTCGTGGTGTGGCGGAGCCGGCTGCCCCACGCCCTCAAGGCGGCGATGCTCGCGACGGCGACGCTGCTCACGACGCCCTATCTCTTCATGTACGATCTGGTGGTGCTGGGCATCGCGGTGGCCTTCCTCATCCGCGCCGGACTCGATGAAGGTTTCGCCCGCCACGAGGTGATGGCGCTGGCGCTCGTCTTCGCGCTGCTTGCGAGTTTCCTGTTTCTCGGGCAACCGGTCGGCTTCCCGGCGATCCTCATCGTGTTCGGGCTGATCCTCCGACGCTGCGCCGCCTGGCGGAGTGCCGAGGCCGCATCGGCGCAGCTCGCTCTCACGCGAACGAGCTGAGAAGCTCGACCAGGTTTGGGCTCCGGGTGAGACGCTGGGGCGGAATGGCTTTAGGTTGAATCGATGGCCGCGGCTCGTTCACCTCTCCCGCTTGCGGGAGAGGTCGGCGCGTTCCGGGCGATGCGTAGCATCGTCCCGCGCGCCGGGTGGGGGCTTTTTCCTCTTGGGGATTGTCCCATTGCGGGAGCACCCTCTCCCCAACCCTCTCCCGCAAGCGCAGACAAGAAGAGTTGCGCGGTCTTTCCTGCCGACGTGGATCATCCACGCTTGACTGCGGCCCAGTTTCGCTCCCGCCGAGCCGCTGCCTTTGTGGTATCACATAGTTCTTTGTATGGAGGGAGCGATGGCCGACCGAAAGGAAAGCAACACCGACGGGCCCGGCAAAGAGCCGCTCTATGACCGGACGTTGCTGCTGCACGGCCGCAAGCGCAACGAGGTGCTCACTTTAAGCGAGGTGCAGCGATACGGCACGGACAGTTTCTCCGATCCGGACTACATTCGCCTTTATGGCATGACGCCCACGCAATGGTACGCGCGCGGTGTACGATTGCTGGGCCGAACGGCTGTTGAATGCACGCGCGACCCCTTGGCCGATCTCATCGGCCGCGACATTGCGGCGGTGGCCGCCTCGCTCCCGCCGGAGACCAAGTTCTCGGTCATCGATCCCTTCTCAGGCTCGTGCAACACGCTTTACTGGATACTGCGTCACGTCCCTCATTCGCGAGGGATCGCATTCGAGTTCGATCCCAGCGTGTATCAACTCACCAGGCAAAACATTGCTGATCTCGATCGTCCGATCGAGCTCATACAGGGCGACTACACCTCGATCCTGGATAGGCTCGACCTGCCGGCGCACGACGCCCTGATCGTCTTCGTAGCGCCGCCATGGGGCACTGCGCTCGACGAAGTCGAGGGTCTTGATCTGCGGCGGACCGAACCGCCGATCACCGACATCATTGCGCGAATTGCTGACGCCTATGCCGGCCGCCACATGCTCTTTGCTATACAAGTATATGAGAAGGTGAACGTAGACTCGATGGCCGAGTTGAAATCCAAGGTGGACTGGTCGACGGCCAAGACCTATGACCTCAACGTGCCCGGGCGCAATCACGGCATATTGTTGGGCACCCGAGGTTGGCGGCCGTAGCCGCTATGAGACCGCTGCAGCCTGGTCGGTGCTTCCGCAGGGCACAGACGCGCAAACAGTTCCCACAGCCGCATGTCATCGGGCCAGCGATCGGCAGCGCCAACGCTGCTGCACCGGTAGTTCGCCAAATAGAGCCCTCGGGCCCATCTCGCGCATCGGACGCAAAACTCAGCAGCCGCGCAGGACAAGTGGCGTCATCTAGTCCTGGAGGGGGGCGAGGGTAAACTGGAAGACGGCGCCCCGCGGTTCATTCGCGGTGATCCACAACCGTCCGCCATGAGCCGCAATGATCGACCGACAGATGGTAAGCCCCATGCCTAGGCCGTTGGACTTGGTCGTGTAAAACGCGTCGAAAACACGTTCCGCACTCGTCGGCTCGAGCCCCGGGCCCGAATCCCGTACGGCGACGAGCACGCTGCCTGCAACGTCTCTTTCGGTACTGATCTGCAACTCCCGCTTGCCGTCCTCGAGGCTGTTCATGGCTTCCACGGCATTGAGGATCAGGTTAAGCAGCACTTGCTGCAGCTGAATGCGCTCACCTTCGATTTGCGGCAGGTCTTCAGCGAGTTGCATCTGTACCGAGATTCCATGCCTCACCGCCTCGCTCCGGACCATCGCGATGACGTCCAGAACGGCTGCGTTGACGTCGAGCCGACTTTTGGGCACCGGCGCCTTCCTGACCATATCGCGGATCCGGTGGACGATGTCGCCAGCTCGTTGGCAATCTGTGACGATGTGGTGGAGGGACTCGCGGCCTTTGTCCAGGTTTGGCGGGTCCGCGGCGAGCCAGTTCAAGGCGGCGTCGGCGTTACTAAGCACAGCCGAGATCGGCTGATTGATCTCATGGGCAATCGAGGCCGTCAGCTGCCCCATTGTGGCTACGCGACTGACATGAGCGAGCTCGACCTGTGTCTTTTGGCGCTCGACAATGCCTTTCTTGAAAACATTGACCGCGGCCGCCATTGCGCCGATTTCGTCGCGCCGTTCAATTCCGGGGACGTCGATGCTCGTGTCTCCGTTGGCAAGCGCCGCCATAGCCTCGGTCATGCGTGTGATCGGCCGCGCGATCGCGCGTGTGAGTATTATGCCCATCAACACTGCGATCATGAGCGAGGCTGCGGCGCCGATCACGGTTGCCGTGTATGCAGTAGCATATGCCGCGTTCTGTACGGCGTCACGGCTTGCCAACAGATCGCGCTCAACCTTCTCGATTTCGCTCGCCTTGGCGCGGATTGCGTCCATGGCAGCTTTGCCGGTCGCCCCCTCCAACGTGCGCGCCTGCTCCCGAGTCGTGGGATCCGCCATCAGCGCGATCTCCCGCTCGGCGGTCTCGACGCGCCACGTCATCGCCAGCTTGTTCAATTCATCTAGACGACTTTGCTGGTCCGGGTTATCCGAAGTCTGTTCTCTTAATTTTCGGATTGCCGCGCTGAAGTTGGCGCTGCCTCTGCGGTACGGGTCCAGGAATTTCTCGTCGCCGCTGATCAAATAGCCGCGCAGAACAGTTTGTTGATCCAGTGCTGCGGCCACTGCCGCCTCCAGCGTGTCCAACACGTCAGTGGTATGGACCCGCCGGTTTTTGGCCTCTTCGATCACGCTAAGTCTGTCGTAGACGATTGCGCCGCTCACGAATATGACCGCTACCACGGCGGCAAACGCCGCCATCAATTTGTGCAGAATCAGTAAACTCGAAAACTGGGGCACCTGACCCTCAAGGCCGAAGTCCGCGACCGACCAGACAGCTAGCTCGAGATTGCTCCCATGCGATGGCATTCGCAAGAATTGGTATGGGACCGTGACGGGGCAAAGCGGCGCAGCCTCCGGAGTGGAGCGCAGTCAGTGTCTCGTCGGGCAACGGGGAAATCTTGCCGTGGCGTCGGACACAACAGGGCGGTCATATCGACGCGACCTTCATGACATCCAATGTTCCGCGAAAGATCATCTCAAGTGCTACGTAGAGAATGACGGCCAGACCGACGTAAGCAATCCAGCGATGAGTCTCCAGAAGGCGGGCAATGAAGGAAGCGGCCATTCCCATCATCGCAATGGAAAGGCCCAAGCCGAAAATCAGGACCACTGGATGCTCCCGCGCAGCCCCTGCGACGGCCAGAACATTGTCGAGAGACATGGAAGCGTCGGCAACGATAATTTGCCAACTCGCTTGGATGAGTGTTTTACGAGGTTTGCTTTCTGGGATTGCTTCAATTGCCCCTTCCCTAACGGTGGGGCCCTTGGGGGACGTGCGCAACTCTCGCCACATTTTCCAGCATACCCACAATAGCAGGATCCCGCCAGCGAGCGGGAGGCCGACGATCTGCAGGATCTGCGTCGCTATCCCGGCTAACAGAAGGCGCAGTATCGTCGCGGCGACTATACCGATCAAAATCGCCTTGCTTCGTTGGGCCTGAGGAAGTCCTGCCGCGGCAAGGCCGATGACGATGGCATTATCGCCGGCGAGCACAAGGTCGATTAGAACGACCTGAAAGAGTACGCTAAGAAAATCCGTATTGAGAGATTCTAACACGGATCATGGTCCCCGATGCCAGGGAAATGGCAACTTCGAGCGATGGTCGCATACGTCCTTATGGATTGACCGATGCGCGTTACCATCCAAAACAGAGCGGCCAATTCAACTCTAGTCCGACGTCGCCGGCAATCCGGGCGCCAGGTGACGATCTTCCAAAGCGGCGTCCGAAGGTTGTCCGACCGGCCCCCCGAAAAGCATTGCGACTTGATCCGGTTCGCCGAAAATCGCTGCGGCGCAACACATCATGGTGAATGCACCTGCGATATCCCAGAGCGTTACATGTTCTGACGTTACATGTTCGGGCTTTGCCCAGGCCAAGAGCGCGGTGATCATCGCGTCTGAGAAAAATAGAAGACTGAGCGCTGGTAAGACGAGTTGGGAATCCAGCAGGAGTATCATAAAGAGGGCGGGAGTCGCGACCAGGATGCTCAACAACGCGAATAAGCAGAATGTGTCCCGCCAAGGCGCATTCCTGTTCCAACTTGCATGAGAGGCGATCATTGATCCTCCCGCACACGAGCGCTTTAGTAGGAGCCATCTACTCGTTGAGCTACCCGGTCTACTTGGGCGTTTTCCGCCTCTCAAACGAATGTTTTGTTGTCCTATGCCGCCGACCCTCAATCAAGGTAAGAACGCCAGCGGTCGTTACGGCAACAATGACCACGGCTGCCAGCCCCTCGAGGGAGGCCAAGGTCTCATACCACCTGTTCCAAAGCTCAATCATGTGCTGGCCTCTCTCGAGAGCGCACCCACGATCGACAGATTTCACCGCTTAAAAGACGACGCTTGCAGTCAGAAACACAATGCTACTGATGGTCGCGCGCGTTTTGGCCGCGCGGCAACATGACCACGATCCGTTTGGCACGCACGCGCATCGATCTTTCTACTGGAACGTGCCCGAACTCCGGCCGATCCGCCTGCTTGTTCCGCTGAGTGTGGACCCGCGCCTTCGCACGAGGGTCCGCGCGTGAGAACGCTGCTCAAAATTGCCCTCGTGGCGGTCTGCGCTGCAACCTTCACCGCAGTGCTCCTGGCCATCGTATTGGCTGGCGTCCTTGGGATGCAATGGAGCAGGACGTTGCAAATACTGAGCTCTGAGACGGGGCTGTATCTCTTGCCAACCATCATCTACTTCGAATTCTATTTCCTCACGAACGACCTGATGGCCCTATCTTTGCAAGAAGTACGAACTGGACTTCGGCCTGCGTTTCTCTGAGCTTCCATTTAACTTCGACCTCGACAACCTTGACACACCCATTCCGCTTAGGACGAAGCTCGTTCAGCTGTATCCTCTCACCATTCTGCTCGCTCTGCTTGGGTTGGTTGTCGCGCTGATGGCGCGGCAATAAGGTCGGTCCCTCAGGTCCGCAGCGGATCAAAAGGTGGCTTTGGCCAGTTGCATCGCCCTGTTCGGGCCACCATCAGGAAGCCGGATTCGCGGCGCTATGAGCTAGTGCCAGCCACAGGCCAGCAGCGGACGCAGCAGCTGCCGCATCATTCGATCACCTCGTCTGCGGTCGCGAGTAGCGCAGTCGGGATACTCAGGCCGAGTGCGTTGGCGGTCTTTAGATTGATCACCAGGCGGAAGCGTTCGGCCTGCTCGATCGGGAGTTCGGCGGCTTTCGCGCCTCGCAGGAGCTTTGCAACATAAGCGGCGGCCCGACGATTGAGGTCGACGAGATCAGCGCCATAAGCAAGAAGGCCTCCTTCGACCGCCTCTTCACGAAAATAGTACACCGCGGGAATTCGGTATTGTGCGGCGAGCTCGATGATCTCCCGCCGGTTGGTGCGCGCGATGGGGTCCGCAAGCACGAGCAGGCCCTGGACATGCTGCGACGCCATGGTCTGGAATCCCCGACCTATGTCCTCCACCGAGCGTTTCACCACCGGAAGAATCTCGAAGTGTCGTTCCGCGGCGGTTTTCTGAAACCCGGCCATCAACTCGGCATGATATCGGTTGTCTGGATCGAGCAGGACCGCAAAACGCGATGCTCGCGGCAGCAATTCCGCCAGGAGACCGAGATTCTTGCTGCTTCCCCCGACGGCGGTAAGTCCGGTGACGTTTCCGCCGGGCCGCGCGAAACTTGCGGCCAGCCCGACACCGACCGCGTCGGCGGTGGCAGTCACAATGGGGATCGTGCTGGTAAGCGCTTTGGCGGCAAGGGCCTCGGGCGTAGAGGGCGCTACGATCACCTCAACATCCAGAGCGACCAATTCGGCGGCAAACCTTGCCAGTTGCTTCGGATCGTTCCTCCAGAACCGGCGCTCGATGACGATGTTCTCGCCCTCGGCATACCCATGCTCGCGTAGCCCATGATCGAAGGCATCGATTCGTTCATGAGGGACCGACGCCAGAAGGCCGATTCGAGGCATCTTCTTCCTGGGCTGATCGGTGGGCTGCGCGACCGCCGCGATCGGCCAAGCTGCAGCCGAGCCCGCAACAGCCTTGATGAAATCACGGCGGCGCATCTAGCTGTCACCTTTTGCATCAAAACGTCGTTCAACTTAGCACGAACAGGCCATGCCGTCTGGACCCTCGCGCGTCACCTTCGGGTCAAACTGAGAACAGCTCGACGCGAGCAATTCGAGTCCGGGCCGTGTCCAGCAGACCCGCCTCGCCTAGATCTGCAGTGGGCCAAACCGATAAAGTTTCCCCGAGCAGATGTTTTCCACTCGGCCATCGGCAAGCCGACATGCCTTTCTGGGTACACGCCCTATTGCGCGGTCCGCGCGATGAGCGGGCAGCTTTCGAGCATCGTGCCGGGGCGGGCGCCTTCGATGGCGACGCAGGGCCGGGAGCGATCGATGGTGAGTGCGTAACGATCCAAGAGCGCGCTACGGTCCGGTTCGCCGCGCATGTGCAATTCGCGGACGCCGCCGGGCAGCGGCGCGTTCAGCCCGGCGCGAATGCGCTGGTCGAAGATGCCGCCGGGCACGATTGGCACAGCGATGTCGGCGAGCAGGTAGAAGCGGGACTGGGAGGGGAGCTGCGGCGCGATATAGGCGAGCGGCTTGCCGAGGATGAAGTACGTCGCGGGCTCATCGAGCTCGTGAGCGATCTTCGGCCGGTAGACATCGGACCAGGGGCGGTGCCACCAGTCCGCCGGCTGCGACCACGCTGCGATCGCGGCTGCGAGCGTCAACGTCAGCACGGTGAGCGGACGAGGGGACGCCGTCAGCCATGTCGGCCCCGCGCTCTCGGCAAGACGCGCGAGCAGCAGAACGATCAGCGGGCCGCACAGCAGCTCCAGAACGATCGCATAGCGCTGGATCGAGAACAGGCCGAGCCACGCCAGGTAGGAGACGACAAACAGCACCACCAGCTGTATGTCACGTCGTGTGAAGATTGCACTGTTTCGCCGCGTGCGGATCCACAGGCCGAGCACGAACAGGACCATCACCACCGCGAAGCGCGCGTCGCGGAACGGATGCTCCGCGCCTCTGTGGTCGCCGATCAGCCAGTAGAAGGGGTAGGCCAGTGCATCGAGCAGGCCGTGGGGCATGAACTGCGCATCCATCAGGTTGACGCCGGCCACCTCGCTTGACTGGAACAGTGCATTGAACAGCGGGAAGATCGGATTGCCGGTATCGCGCCACGTGATCAGGCACCATTCGCCGCCGGTGAGCGCCGCGCCGACCATCCCGCCGGCTCCAAGTAGCGTCATCGCCCGCAGCGGACGCGCGGAGACGAGCAGCACCGCGGCAGCGCCGATCGCGTAGACGACATTGGTCAGCTTCAGTCCGACTGCGGCGCCGATCAGGAATCCGGCGAGCAGGACACAGATCGCGGGTCGGCGGTCCGCCGTCAGGATCAAAAGGCTGCCGCCGATCACCGGCAAGGCCAGCAGCACGTCGGAAAAGCTCGTGCCGACTTCCGAGAGCGTCATCGGACCCGACGCCGCGATGACGACCGCCGCCGCGACCGAGGCGATCGTCGCGGCCTGCCGCAGGACAAGCCGTGCAAACAGGCAGATCAGCGCGAGGTTGAGGCCGTGAACGGCGCCGATGATCATCAGCCCATAGGGCGCCGGCAGGAGGTGGCGGAGATAGTAGACCGGAAAATAGACGATCGGATTGAAGTAGGTCTGAAAGCCCGGCGGGATCACATCGACGCCGTAGCGGCCGTTGAGAACGGCCCACACATTGTATTCGTGGTAGTTCTGCCAATCCCAGTTGACGTCCTCGCCCATTGCCAAGGTGTAGAGCGCGCCTGCCAGCATCGAGCAGACGGCAACAGCGATGGCTGCAAGCGCATTTCCGCGCAGCTTCGCCGTCCATGATCGCCGCAGCCTTCCGGCCGCGGCTATGGACATCACCTCTCGCAGATCGGAGGAAATCGCCGCGCGTTCCAGCATCATGGCGCCATCTGCGCCGGGAACGTCGCGAGCAGAGCCGGGTCGCTGAACCGCAGAAAGCCCGCTCGTGAAACGCATTGCCGAATTCCAGTTTACAACCGCAGGACTACGGCAAGCCAGTTAAGGTTGCATGAATCAAAGCGGGAACTTTGCGCGCTTACACGCAAAAGTCGCGAATGGTCGAGAAGTCGAATGGGTCCTTGCGGGTCGACCTGAAGCTCTTGAAGGAAAGACGATACTCGGCCGTAGGGCGTGCGGCCGGCGTGGGGGACAGGAAGCGCGCCATGGTTATCGGCGGACGCGCTTGGCCTCGGTCAGTGTCTCCGAATGCATCACGTGTGACCCGGATCAACTCAGGATGAAGTCGTCCGCGAACGTGATTTGGCCCGGCATGACGTCCGCCAGCCAGATCTCCGAGGATCCGAACTGGACGAGCACGCCGCCTTCCGCATATTCGGTCAGAGTAACGTTCTGCGCGGCGTTCTGGGCCGTGACCCCGGTGCCGCGCATGTCGATCATGTCGCTCCCGTCAGTGAAGTCGTCGACCTGGAAGGCGCCGCTATCGGCATTGAACACCAGGACGTCGGCGCCGTCGCCGGTTGTGATCCACTTGACGCCGCCCAGTCCCTGGAAGGTGTCGTTGCCGGCGCCGCCCTGCATGACGTCATCGCCGGCACCGCCGAGCAGAGTGTCGTTGCCATCCTCGCCGAACAGAACGTCGTTGCCGCTGCTGCCGGTGATGACGTTGTCGAGCGCGTTGCCGGCCGCCGTGAAGCCGCCGCTGTTCGATCCGGTGAGATTCTCGACGTTGTTGCCGAGCGTATAGGCCGACAGCGAGGTCTCGACCTCGTCGATACCTTCATCGGCACTCTCGCTGACGACGTCATTGCCGGAATCGACGATATAGATATCGTTTCCGGTTCCTCCGATCATGATGTCGTCGCCGGCGCCACCATCCAGAACGTCGTTGCCGCCAAGACCGTTCAGGGTGTCGTTGCCGCCGAGCCCGTTGAGCGTGTCGGCCTCGTTGGTGCCGGTGAGCGTATCGGCCGCGGAGGTCCCGTTCTGCGTGACGCCGGCGACGTCCGTGACTGAAAGCGTGAACATCTTGTCGAAGCTCAGCCCGCCCTGATCCACGATGCGAACCGTGACATCGTGCGAGGTGGCAGCCTCGTAATCGAGCAGCGCTGCGTTCGCGACCGTGATCTCGCCGGTCGTAGCATTGATGGCAAAGCGACCGTCGGCATTGTTCGTGAGCGAATAGCTCAGCACAGCCCCGGCGTCGGGGTCTATTCCCGTCACGGTGCCGACAACAGTGCCGTTGGCCTCATTCTCGGCAACCGAACCACCGTTCAAGGTCGCGTTGGTCGGGGCGTGATTGTCCCCGCCGCCTGAGGTGTCGAAGATGAAGTCGCCGTCGAACGTGATCTGGCCCGGCATGACGTTCTCGAACCAGATCTGCGACGTTCCGAACTCGACCAGAACGCCGCCTTCCGCATATTCGGTCAGGGTGACGTTCTGCGCGGCATTCTGCAAGGTGATGCCGGTGCCGCGCATGTTGAGCTTGTCGTTACCGTCGCTGAAATCGTCGACCTGCAAATATCCGCTGGCGGCGTTGAAGATCAGCGTGTCCTGCCCGCTGCCGGTCGTGATCCAGTTCTGGCCGCCCTGGCCGTCGAAGATGTCGTCACCGGCGTTGCCTTGCAGAACGTCGTCACCGGCCCCGCCCAATAGCGTATCGTTGCCGTCTCCGCCGAACAGGACGTCGTTGCCGCTGTTGCCCGTGATGACGTTGTCGTGCGCGTTGCCGCTCGCGGTCAATGCCGTCGAGGTCGTCGCCGTCACGTTCTCGACGTTTGCGCCGAGCGTATAGCTCGACAGCGAGGTGCGAATCTCGTCCATCCCCTCGTCGGCATTCTCGTTCACCACGTCACCGGCGTCATCGACGATATAGATGTCGTTTCCGGCGCCGCCGTTTGCACTCTCGATCAAGGCGAGCGGGTCATATGTGCCGTTCTTCTGATCCAGAATGTGACCGCTGAAAAAGTCTGCACCTAGGAACAAGAACAAGGGAGCGCCGGACCACGATGAAAAATCAGACGAATCCCCATAAAGCGTTCCGACCACGCCACCCGCGTCACGCTGGCCCAGTTGGGTGATCGTCGGTACTTTGCCGGTACCCAACACGTCAGCAATCACGTTCTTAGCGATGTCGTCCGATGACTGCTGTATTAGGGCGTCGCTTGCCTCGCTCCCGGTGCGAAGGAGATACTGCTCTTTTGTGTACGCACGAATGAATGTGGAGAAGGCGCCCGCCCCTTGATTGATCTGGACAGCCCCGCGCAACCATAGCCAGGCAGACGCATCGGCGTCGGGCTTTGGACTGGCCACTGAGCCCGCCTGCGTCTGCACATCTACGAGGTACTGGTACGCGAGATAATACTTGTTCTGAAAGTCCGATGTTTGTCCCTGCCAATATTGCGCATCAGCTGGATCCAACGTTCCGTTGATCAGCTGGTTGAGTTCCGCAAGTTCGGCTAGCTCCTGCGAGTTGCGCGACGAGAACTGACTGGCGTCACAGCTAGGCACCGCGCGACCGGCAGGTCACTTCAGGGCAGGCCTACCTGAGCAGAATCTCTTTAGCTGTAATGGAGTTGTCGTTCCGTGCGCTGAACCTTTTATGAGGATTCACATTGTTTGCTCGCGCACTGAAATTTCAAACTACCTTGAACTAGCGCATTCGCCGAAAGGTTGCAAATAATACTTCGTGCAACGGCGCGACCGTTCGCAGATTTCCATGTACTTGATATGGTGACTCAGATTGATCTGGCTGATGCGACCTGCGCGCCTCGGCACAAGGATATCATGCATTGATGCGCCAGCGCCGAATCATGGGCTCTGGGGAGCTGACTGGGCCAGAATGAAATGTATGGCTGTCATTTCTCAAATGAGACACAATCAAAGCAAATGTCCCGACCAAAAAGCTCTCGGGATGTCAATTGCGCTGCAAAAAGTTAGAGGTAAGTCCTCGTGAAGGAACGGCTTCGTCGGGTTGGGCCCATCGCGATGGCGATCATGCGTTGCCTGCTGCTCATTTCTTGTCTGTTCTGTTCGCTCGCGAGCAGTCTCGCGGCTGCACCGGATCGTCTTTCGTCGAGATTCTGTCTCGTTCCGATTCGAGGCGGCACCCCGACTGAAAAGGATTTCAATGACGCTTGGAGGATGGTCTCCAAGGTCATCATGCTCCCCGGCGTGCCGAGGCCGGTCATATACGCCTATAATCGAGGCGGCGTCTGGACTATCGACGACAACCGAGCCCTTGTTCCGTTCGGAGGCGAATTCCCCTCCAACCCGATTCTTGACCAGATTGCGCACGATCCGGAAAGCGGCCGCGTCATCGGGGTAAACAGTGCGGTCGGCATTTTCGCGATGGATCCCGGCCAATCGCTATTCAGAAAACTGTACGGCTTGAGCGACACTCCACTGCGGCATCCTAACTCCGTCGAGTTCATTCCGCGCTTCAAGGGCTTCGTGATCAGTGACCATACTGGCCTCTATCTGCTGGACCGCGCCGGCGCGTTGTCGCCGCTGCCCATTGCCGATCATGCGACACTCGGGGCCCCCTCCCGGGTATTTGATCTCCCAGCTTTTGATGCGCTCGTAGTCAACGCGCAGAACTCGTCTGCTGTCGTCCGCTATGATGGCGAAGTAATTCACGTCGCGACGCTTGACCGCTTCGACTTTGCGCGTGGCGTCAACGTTGAGGCGGACGGGAGCGTTTCAATACACGGAAACAGGAAGACGTACACCGTTCGCCTGAGCAGGGAATCGCGGAAACCGATCGTTCAGGGGCGGTCATTCGTTGTCGGGGAAGCCCCGCTGCACTTGAGCCATACCCGCCTCTCTGCTCCAAGCATCGGCAAGACGATAGCTATTCGGCGATCGGGCCTCGTCGAACTGGGATCCTCTGGACCAATCCCGATCGTCCTCCCATTCGACGCTGCGCGGGAACCAATCCGCGCGGTCACGGAGATACCAGAATATAGGGCGGTCTTCATCCTAACCGCGGCCTCGGCTTATGCCCTCCAGGACGACGGCTCGGTCACTGAAATCCCGGGCGCCCGAGATGTTGGCGTCTCCCGTCTCGGCCCTTTGCTTGGCCTCATTCCCGTTCGCAACGAAACGATTTTCCTCGGTCGGAACAGGCTTAATCTTCTGCTGGACAAGAGGATTTCCGGCGAGGCGGCGTGCGATGGCGCCGGTTAAAGATCCGGCCAGCCATCGAAAAGCGATCAGACGACAATAGTCATGGGAATTTCTCGCGTTTTGCGAGCGTCAATGCGATTCCCGCGTGTTCTCGACGTAAACTAGCGTAGATCGGAATGGTGCGGTGGGTGCCACCGCTCCCGCGTGCGGCTTTGCGGGCAGAGCTTCGGCGCCCCCGTCCGCTCACCATGACGCTTCACGCATTTCCATCTTGTCATTCCGCCTGAATAGTTGTTCAGTCCTTGCGGGGCGATTTGCATCTTTTGCGTGACGAAGCGTCGGGCCGCAGGGCGTGCGGCCGGCGTGTGGGACAGGAAGCGCGCCATGGTTTATCGGCGGACGCATCAAGTGGTGAAGCGCCTTGCGGCGCGGCGCAGCGCGATTTTGGCGGCGGCGCGGGAGGCGGCGGCGGAAGGCGGGATGGCGGCGGTGCAGATCGCGCCGGTTGCGGTCCGGGCCAATGTCGCGGCCGGCACCGTCTATCGCTATTTCCCCTCCAAGGCCGAGCTGATCTCCGAGCTCATTGCCGAGGTCTCCCGCGACGAGCTTGCGGCGATCCGACGGGCGGCCGATGCGGCCCCGGGGCCGTCGTCGGCGCTGGCGGCCGCCGTCACCACCGTGGCGGTCCATACGCTGTCGCAGCGCCGGCTGGCCTGGGGCATCCTGGCCGAGCCTGTCGATGTCGATGTCAGCGCCTCCCGCCTCGCCAGCCGGCGCGAGATCGCGGGCGAGATCGCTGGCCGGATCGATGCCGCGGTGCGCGCCGGCCATCTGCCGGCGCAGGATACCGCGCTCGCCGCCACCGCCTTGCTCGGCGCACTGCACGAGGCGCTGGTTGGCCCGCTCGCGCCCGACAATCTCGACGATCCCGTCAAGATGCGCGATGCGGTGCAGACCGTGACGCTGCTGGCGCTGCGCGCGGTCGGCGTCATGGACGCCCGCGCCCGCGGCCTCGTGGTCCAGCAGACCCTGCTGCCGACGACCAAGGCGCTGGTCGGCGCGTAAAATCGCGCTGCGGGCGAGGTTGGCGACCTGATCGCGCGCAGGCCATTGCCTGCGCAAAACCCCGGCAAGGTCCGGCCGAGCGGCCGGCTACTGTGCATGGGGTTGTTTTTCGACTTTTTGTTTGGCGGCCCCGGCGGGCCTACATGTTCGCGTCGCCCTCGGGGCCGACCGAGGCGATGCGCACCATGTTGGTGGTGCCGGGAATGCCGAGCGGCACGCCGGCGACGATGATCACGCGCTGGCCGGCGCGGACGAATCCGTCCCGGAACGCGATCTGGCCGGCGCGGCTGACCATGTCGTCCTGGTCGCGCGCGTCTTCCGCCACCACGCAATGCACGCCCCAGGCGACCGCGAGCCGGCGGCCCGCGGTGATGTTCGGCGTGATCGCCACGATCGGCGCCTTCGGCCGCTCGCGCGCCACGCGCACGGCGGTCGAGCCCGATGAGGTCCAGCAGATCAAGGCCGGCAGGTCGAGCGTCTCGGCGATCTGCCGCGCGGCGTCGGCGATGGCATCGCCCGCGGTGGATTCCGGCGCCGGGCGCTGGGCCATGATCACGGAACGGTAGGTCGGGTCGCGCTCGACCTCCTCGCCGATGCGGTTCATGGTCGAGACCGCCTCGACCGGGAATTTGCCGGCCGCCGATTCCGCCGACAGCATGATGGCGTCGGCGCCCTCATAGACCGCGGTGGCGACGTCGGAGACTTCGGCGCGGGTCGGCACCGGCGACTGGATCATCGATTCCAGCATCTGGGTCGCGATCACGACCGGCTTGCCGGCGCGGCGCGCCATGCGTGTCATCTGCTTCTGCAGGCTCGGCACCCGCTCCAGCGGCAGCTCGACGCCGAGATCGCCGCGCGCCACCATCAGCGCATCGGAAGCCTCGATGATGTCGGCGAGGCGGTCGATCGCCTGCGGCTTCTCGATCTTGGCCATCACGGCGGCACGGCCACGGATCATCTTCTTGGCCTCGATCACGTCGTCGGCGCGCTGCACGAAGGACAGCGCGATCCAGTCGACACCGGTGACGAGGGCGGCCTCGAGGTCGGCGCGGTCCTTCGGCGTCATCGCCGAGACCGGCAAATCGGTGTCGGGCAGGCTGACGCCCTTGCGGTCGCTCATCTTGCCGCCGACCACGACACGCGTCACCGCACGCTCCTTCGAGGTCTCCTCCGCGATCAGCCGCACCTTGCCGTCGTCGAGCAGCAGCGCATGGCCGGGCCGCAGCGCCGCCAGGATTTCCGGATGCGGGAGATGGACGCGCGTGGCATCGCCCGGCGTCTTGTCGGAATCCAGCGTGAAGGCCTGGCCGTTCTGGAGCTGGATCGCCCCCTCGGCAAAGGAGCCCAGTCTCAGTTTCGGGCCCTGCAGGTCGACCAGGATGCCGATCGGCCGGCCGTAGCTGCTCTCGACGTTGCGGATCGTCGCCACCAGCTCCCGCATCTTGTCATGCGGAGTGTGGCTCATGTTGATGCGGAACAGGTCGGCGCCGGCCTCGAACAGGCGGCGGATCATCGCGAGGTCTGAAGAGGCCGGTCCCAGGGTCGCAAGAATCTTGATACGGCGAAGGCGCCTCATGGCTTATTTCCAGACGGGGGTGGCAGGCCGGGCGAGCCCGGGGGCGTAGCACCGGGCGGGCCATTGGGCAAACCCGGAACGCCGCCCGGACCCACCGGGCCGGGCAGGCCAGGCACGCGCTGCTGCGCCGGCTGTTCGTTGGCGTCGGTCAGCTGCACCGTCCAGGCCCGCTGCTCGCCGGTGTCGACCTCGAAATAGCCGGTGCGGTCATAGCCGCGCGCCAGGCAATCCTCGGTGCCGCGGATGGTGAACTCCTTGTCGCGCGAGCACATGAAGGCCTGGCCCGACCATTCGCCGCCGCGGTCGTAGTCGATGGCGTAGATGTAGTAATAGCGGGCGACCAGCGTGCCCCGCAGCAACGTCTCGCAGGAGCGGGACGAGATGTTCCACCAGCCCTCGGTGGTCCAGCCCTCGGCGTCCTTGTAGCCGAGCGCAATCCCGACCCGGCTCGACGTGTTGTTGCAGAGGCGGAAATCGGCGGAAGCCGGGCTGGCGGAGAGGCACAGCAGGGCGACCGCCAGCACCGGGACCAACCGGGCGAGCAGGCGAAGCGGGGAGCGGGGAGATTCGGTCGTCATTGTCGCGGAAGCTATACCAGATCATTGACGATTTGGCGTTGGGCCGGGGGCAGCCGGGCTGTGGCCCCTTTGCGCTGCGATATGGCAAAATCTGTGACAAGACCCACCTGATCCCGTAACCCTGCCCCGAACGGACCTTGAGGGAAGACAGCCATGGCAATCGACGACAAAACCAGAACGGAGCTCGAGGCGGCCGCTTTCCGGCGCCTGGTGGAGCATCTGCGGAGCCGCACCGACATCCAGAACATCGACCTGATGAATCTGGCCGGTTTCTGCCGCAACTGCCTCTCCAACTGGCTCAAGGACGCCGCGGACGCTCAGGGCGTCGCCTTGAGCAAGGACGAGAGCCGGGAGGCCGTCTACGGCATGCCCTACGAGACCTGGAAGGCGAAGTACCAGGGCACGGCCTCGCCCGAGCAGCTCGAGGCGATGAAGAAGGTCCATCCGCACGGGCATTGAACGAGCCATCGCGGTGCCCTGAGTCGCACCACACAATAGCTTTCTGTGCGCCGGCGCAGGAAGGTGTGGGCGCGCTGTGGACGAACGTGATGCTTGCTTGAACGCTGGGAGCGCCGACCCTAAGGGTCTACCCAGCACGCGCGGTGAGGGATGCCGGCGTCACCTCGTTTTGCCAGTTCCATTGGGAGTACCAAGATGGCCACCTCCGCCGCCGTCCGCGACGACGAGCCCGCGACGAAATTTGCCAAGGACCAGCTCAAATCCATCATCGAGCGCATCGAGCGGCTGGAGGAAGAGAAGAAGGCGATCTCCGACGACATCCGCGACGTCTATGCCGAGAGCAAGGGCAACGGCTACGACGTCAAGGCGCTGCGCACCATCGTGCGCCTGCGCAAGCAGGACCCCAACGAGCGCGCCGAGGCCGAGACCATTCTCGAGACCTACATGCAGGCACTGGGGATGATCTGAAGGCGACAGGACCGCGCCTCATCCGTAAGAGTACCTCGCCGGGCCGCAATTTGCGGGGGCCCGCGCTTGGGCAAAACCCGCTGGTCTGCTAGAATGCTCGGTGAAGGGACCGAGCAATGGATGTGCCTGGACCAGAGCGCAGGCTCGCCGCGGTCCTCGCCGCTGACATGGTCGGCTTTAGTCGTCTCATGGAGGTCGACGAGGGCGGTACGCTCGCGCGTCTCAAGACCCACCGGATCGAGCTCATCGATCCGGCGATTGCCAAAAACCACGGCCGCATCATCAAGACAACAGGCGACGGCCTGCTCGTCGAATTCCATAGCGTCGTCGATGCAGTGTTGTGCGCTGCTGAAATTCAGAGCCGGATGGGGCGCCGCAACGCCGATGTCCCGCCGCCGCGATGGATACAATTCCGCATCGGTATCAATCTGGGCGACGTGATCGTCGATCAGAACGACATTTTCGGCGACGGTGTCAACGTCGCGGCACGGTTGGAGGCGCTGGCCGAACCTGGAGGCATCTGCATCTCCAGCGCGGTGCGCGACCAGCTGGGCCAGCGTCTCGATGGCGTCGCATTCGAGGACATCGGCGAGCAGAACGTCAAGAACATCGCGCGTTCCATCCGCGTCTACCGGATTCGATTGGAGGATGGGCTGGCAAGCGCACCAGCCGGCACGACGGCCGCCGCAAAGGCGACTGGCAAGTCGAAGAAGCCGTCAATCGCCGTGCTGCCCTTCGCCAACATGAGCGGCGATCCGGAACAGGAGTTCTTTGCGGATGGTTTGACCGAGGACATCATCACGGAGCTTTCCCGCTTCCACGACCTGCTGGTGATCTCGCGCAACTCGACCTTCGTGTACAAGGGAAAGTCGGTCAAGGTGCAGGACGTCGGCCGCGAATTCGGTGTCGACTACGTCATCGAGGGAAGCGTGCGAAAGGCCGGGGATCGCGTCCGCGTCACCGTGCAGCTGATCGATGCGGAGACCGACCGGCATATCTGGGCCGAGCGTTACGACGGCGAGCTCAAAGACATCTTCGCGATCCAGGACGAGATGACCCGGGCGATCGCCGCCACGTTGCCCGGCCGTGTCGAGGCCGCGACGCACGATCGGGCGACCCGCAAGCCGACGGACAACATGGCAGCCTATGAATGCGTGTTGGCCGCAAAGGTCTTGCACCATCGCTCCAATCGCGAAGACAATGCGCGGGCGCAGCTTCTGCTCGATCGGGCGCTCGAACTCGACGGCAACTATGCTCACGCGCACGCGTGGAAGGCGTGCGTCCTCGGCCAGACCTGGGTCTATAACTGGTGCGCGGATCGCGACGCTACCTTTGAGCAGGTGGCTGCAGAGCTGGAAATCGCGCTGGGCCTCGACGACAATGACAGCGACGTCCACCGCATCCTCGCGGCACTCAATCTGAACCGCGACGACCACGACAAGGCCACTTACCATCAGGAGCGTGCGCTCGCGCTCAACCCGAACTATGACCTCGTGGTGGTGCAGCAGGGCGAACTGCTGACCTGGCTGGGGCGGCCGGAGGAGGGCATCGACTGGATCAAGAAGGCGATGCGGCTCAACCCGTATCACCCGGAACGCTTCTGGAGCCATCTCGGGCGCGCCTATTACTGTGCCGAGAAATACGCCGAAGCCGCCGAAGCCTTCTCGAGGATCTCACGCCCCGATCACACCCATCATGCGTTCCTTGCCGGGATCTTCGCGCAGATGGGCAATGCAGTGGCGGCTGGCGCGCACGCGGCCGAAGTTCTCAAGCGTGAGCCGGCATTTTCGGTGGCCAATCATCTCGCTACCCAGCATTACAAGCAGCAGCTCGATCGTCAGCGCTATGAGGCGGGCCTTCTCCGGGCAGGCCTGCCGGCTTGATCTGGCGCGCTGCGGGGACCGACCAGCTCTGCGCCTCAGCGCAGCGCGGCGGTGCGCAAGACGAAGGACGTCGTCTCGAGCTTTGCGGTCGCGCTGCCCGAGAAATTGTCGCAGGACAGGCCCTGCATCGGGTCGTCGGAGAAGCCCATCGCGATCACGGCCTTCGGCTTGACGAAATAGCCGCGCAGCGCCGCGGTATCGAGCTCGCCCATCAGCGTCACCGACATCGCGCGGCTGGCGCTCGGCGACAGCATCACGATCTTGAGCCAGATGCTCTCGCCCTTGGCCGCGGAGAGGCGGGTCGCGGTTGCGATCCTGCCGTCGATGCTCTTGCCGACCACCGTGTTGATCTCCGTCGCCTGAGCCACGCTGCGGGGGCGGGCGGTGCGCGGGACCGGCGCGGAGGCGGCGACGACAGTGGCGCGGTCGACCGGGGAGGCCGCCGGCGCGAACGCCAGGGCTTGGAGGGCCGCGTTGGATACGCTCGCGGTTGGTTGCGGATCGGTGGCCGCGGCCAGCGCCTGGCGCGCCTTCAGCGCTGCGACCTGCGCCGGCGTCGCCTGCTGCGGCGTGGCCGGAACGTCATCCCAGAAGCCGCGCGCATTGATGATGTCGGCCGGGGTCTCCGGCTTGCCGGAAGCGGGCTTGTCAGCCACAGGCTCGGGCTTCGGCTTGGGCGGCGCGACGATCTGCGCATCGGCCGAGGCGAGCTGGAGGGTTGCGGCGATCTGCGGCTTGGCGCGCGGCGTCGGCACCGGCTCGGCGGGCTTGGCAGCTGCGACGACGGTCGGTGCCGCCGGCTTCGCGCCCGGGGCGGGCGCGCCCTCGTCATCCTCGTCGCTGGCGGCCGGAGCTGCCGACTTGCCCCTGAACAGCGCGGCGAAGAAATTCGGTTTGCTGCCGGCATCGTCGCCGCTGCCGCGCCGCTCGATCTCGGCCTTGGCGAGCTCATAGCCCTTGAGCGGCGTGCCGTCGGTCGGCAGATGCACCGTCTTGCCGTCCGGGAACACGCGCGCAAGCTGGTCATGCGTCATGCGCGGCCAGTGCCGGATGCTGCCGGTGTCGAGGTGCACGAAGGGCGAGCCGGATGTCGGGTAGAATCCGACGCCGCCGCGCTGCAGGCGCAGGCCGGCGAAGCGGATCTGCTCCAGTGGCACGCCGGGAATGTAGAAATCCATCGCATGCCCCAGCATGTGCTGGCTGAAGCGCGCCACACCGGAGGAGCGGCGGCGGAGCATTGCGTTGGTGGCGGGAGAGCGATAGGAGGAGATGATCTGGATCGGCTGCTTGCCGTCGACGTCGCGATAGACTTCCCAGAGGATGTCGAACAGGCGACGGTCCATCACCGTCTCGTCCTGGGTGCGCCAGTCGCGCAGGAAGTGGTTGAGCTGCTTCAGCGCCGCTTCGTCATAGCGGCCGTCGCGCTTGAAGGTGACGGTGAGGTCTTCGCCGGAATGGGTGTGGTGGAAGGAGAGCGTCTTGGTCTCGTTCAGCGCGGCGGCGTCATGAACCGAACCGGCGGCCGCAAGCAGCAATGCAGCCGCGAGGCCGATCCGGGATCCGGCCTTCACGCCCGCATGGGACAACGACAGCACAGAAAATTGGCGTGCGAGACCAGTCAGCACGTATGAGCCCACCCAGTCGACGAGCGTTCAAATGGACTCTCCCGCCAACCCCGTTAGCAGCGCGAAAGAGGATGAACGCTTTCTTAAAGCGAGAAGGTTAATTTGAAGTTGACCTTCCCGCCCCCAAACCAAGTCAGAATGCGATCCTAAGCGGTTGACTGTGGCAAAAAAACGCCCGCCGCCCGAGGGCAGGTCACAGCATGGTTAACGTCAAGCGGCCCCATCCAAAGGGATGAGGCCGCTGATTTCATTGGATAATTTCTGTAAGCCAGGGTGCCGAGCGGGGCTCAGCGGGTAAACACCCGCTGCGGACGGCGGCCGACCGGCGCCGGCGGCGCGGCCGGGGTGGACGCCCCGAACAACCGCTCGAAGAAGTTGGGTCCGGACGAGCCGAAGCCGCTGCCATTGTTGGCCACGGCCACCCCGGAGGGCAGCGTCGTCGCGGGACGCGAATAGCTCGGCTGGGAATGCGCCACGACGGCCTCGAGGTCCTTGCCGCGGTTGTTCTTCAGGATGTTGATCATGGTCGCGTCGCGGCCATAGACGTCCTTGCGGAATTGCAGCTTGCCGGCGTCGTCCACGAACGCGGTCTGATAGGTGATGTTGACCGGGATCGGGGTCGGGAATTTCAGGTCGATCTCGCTCTTGCCGTACATGCTGCGCACGCGCTCCGGCGTGTACTTCTCGCCCGGCATGGCGATGTTGAGCAGCACCGACGCATACTGATCCGGATTCTGCACGCGCATGCAACCGTGACTGAAGGCGCGCTCGTCCCTGGCGAACAAATGCTTGTCCGGCGTGTCGTGCTGATAGACCAGGAACTTGTTCGGGAAGTTGAAGCGGATGCGGCCGAGCGCGTTGGCCTCGCCGGGCGGCTGCGAGATGTGCACCGAACCGTCGCGGTTCTGCTCGAGCCTGAGGCCCATGCGCTGAAGCACGGTCGGGTCCTGCTGCAAGGCGGGCAGGTATTCGTTGTAGACGATCGACGGCGGCACGTTCCAGGTCGGATTGACCGTGATGTACTTCATCGTCTCGGTGAGCAGCGGGGTCGCATGCGAGCCCGGCTTGCCGGTCACGACGCGGGTGGTCCAGACCTGCTGGCCGCGCTGCATCACCTTCAGCGTGAAGTCCGGAATGTTGAGGATGACATAGGCATCGCCCAGCGACGGCGCGCCGAGGTCGCGCGGCAGCCAGCGCCAGCGCTCCATGTTCACCAGCACCACGTCGATCTGCTTGTCGCGCTTGGGGGTGTTGAGCGCCTTGACCGTCTTGTCGTCGAGGATGCCGGTCGGCTTCATCTCGGCGCCGCTCTGGAATTTGCGCACGGCTTCGGCGACCGCAGCGTCGTAGCGGGTGTCGCTGGCATTCTCGGCGAGGCCGAGCTTGGCGCGCAGTTGCGGCACGCGCGGATCTTCCACGACGATCTCAGCCTGCTTCTTGCCGGCCGGGGTATATTTCAGCGCCGGACCGTCGGCGATCTCGATCACCGGACCGCTGCCCTGGCCGCGCAGCTCGGCGAGCTTGGCCTTCAGCTCCTTGTAGAGCTTGTGCGGCGGGTTGTAGCTGTCGAGCGCCGCGGAGGCGTCTGCCGCCGTCGTGACCTTGGCGAGCACCTCGCCGGGGTCGACCGGGTGCTCGGGATAGAGGATGTCGCCACTGACCTGCGACCAATGCATGCGGCCGCTCTGGGCGTGGCGCGCGTAGTCGAACATGCCGGCGGTGAGCTTGAGCTCGGCATCGGCCAGCGCATCGGGTGTCGTGGCCGCGGCGAAATCCGGCACCGGATAGTCGGCGGGATTGAGACCGTCGGAGGCCGCGTCCTTGAGCCGCGCGATCACGCCCTTGGCCGCAGCAGTCAGGCTACCGCCTTGCGTCCAGACCGGCGCGAAGTCGCGCGCGCCGTAAAACTTCTCGACGGCCGCGCGCTCGTTCTTGCGGTCGAAATGGCGCGAGGTCTTGGCGCCGATCATGTCCTTGAGCCTGTCCGCGACCGGCTGGTCGGCGGCGGGCACGTTGCTTGCGGCCTTCACCGGCTCGGCGGCCGGCGCTGCGGGAGCCGCCGGCGTGGCGGTCGCGGTGTCGGCCTTGGCCGGCTCGGTCTTCGCAGTCTCGCTCTTCGGCGCTTCTGGCGCTGGTGTGGTGGCAACGTCGGACGGCTTGGTCTCGACCTTGTCCGGCGCCGGCGCGACGTCCGCCTTGGCGGAGTCCCTCGCGGCGTCCTTAACGGAATCCTGCACCGTGGCGGTGGTGTCCAGCTTGATGTCGGCTGCAGTCGGGGGCGGGACGTTTGCCGGCTCCGGGCGCGGGATCGCAGCTTCGATCGCGAGCTCGGCAGCGCTGCTGCGCGCCTGATCCTGTGCCAGGGCCGAGCTGGCCGACACCGTGAGGAAGGTCGCCGCGACCGTCATCAAGACACGGTCAAAGCCCACACGATGATTCAAACAGTCACGCATTGTGTCGCACCCCTCGGGTGAACTGTTCCTTCGTGGAACAGCTTCGTTATCGCCTATTAATGAGTTTCGGCTAAAACCGCGCCGGCCTCTCGAAAGTTGCACGCCTGCACGCAACGATTCTGACGCAGACGATACACAGGCCCCGATTTTGCAGCCAGCGCTACCCGGGACAACTCACCACAAACTGACTTCAAGGGAGCCTCTTGGCAACGGATTGCAGGCTTCTGCCACGCGCTTTTCCCTCTGTCTGTCACTTCCAAGTCACGGTTCAATCGCAACCGAATTCTGTCATCATGCGAGCGGCTTAGATGTGGTCTTTCAGGAGGTTGTCCATTCGGCCCTGACCGGGAACTCTGAAGTCGCCAAACCACAGCGATTCGCGGAGAACCGAATGGACACCCACAAGAATGCTCCCCTGACACCGAAAGGTCGAGAGGCGATGGTTCGTGCCGTCGTGGATTTCGGCCTGTCCAAAGCAGCCGCGGCGCGCCAGTTCAATACGACGCCGAAAACGGTTGCCAAATGGGTCGGCCGTTTCCGCATGGAAGGCGTTGATGGCTTGCGCGACCGCTCGTCACGACCTCATTCACTGCCGAGCCAAACAGAGCCTGCCACATGCACCGCTGTTGAGGTCTTGCGGCGCCAGCGCCACACCGGCAAGCAGATCGCGGTCGAACTCAAGATATCGACGGCCACTGTGAGCCGCATTCTGCGTCGTTTGGGACTGAACCGGATACGCGACCTGGAGCCGGCCGAGCCGGTGCGCCGCTATGAGCGCGAAACGCCGGGCGAGATGATCCACATCGACATCAAAAAGCTCGGCCGCTTCGACAAGATCGGCCACCGCATCACCGGCGATCGCACCGGTCAGAGCAACAACCGAGGGGTCGGCTGGGAATTCGTCCACGTCTGCATTGACGATCACTCCCGCGTCGCCTTCTCCCAGATCTTGCCCGATGAAAAAGCCGAGAGCGCCGTAGCCTTCCTCAAAGCGGCCATTGATTATTACAAAGGCCTCGGCGTCACCGTCACCCGGGTCATGACCGATAACGGCAGTTGTTACAAAGCCTTCGACTTCCGCGACGCCTGCCAGGAGCTCGGCCTCAAGCACAAGCGAACCAGGCCTTATACGCCCAAAACCAATGGCAAGGCCGAACGCTTCATCCAGACCGCGCTCAGGGAGTGGGCCTATGCGCAAGCCTATCCCACCTCCGACCGCCGCGCCGAGGAGTTGCCCCGTTGGCTCCATCGATACAACTGGCATCGCCCCCACGGCGGGATAAGATCTCAAACGCCGATCAGCAGGCTCGGTCTAACCGAGGACAACCTCTTGAGGCTCCACACTTAGAGCGGTCTCGCACCGCCGCGCGAACCGCCGTTCGCACTGGGCTCAGTGCGTCTCTTCACCGCTTTTGCCGCCATGCCCAGGAACCCCGGCCTCGTCGAGTTTGCGGTAGAGCGTCGAGCGGCCGATTTTGAGGCGGCGGGCCACTTCGGACATCTGGCCGCGATAGTGCGAGATCGCGAAACGGATGATCTCGTTCTCCATGTCTTCCAGCGAGCGGACATCCCCGGTCGCAGTGAGCATGGAGAGCGTTCCCATCAGGGGGAGTGGAGCAATTGGTATTTCATTACCCGACACCAGGGAAGGCGTCGCCGCCGGCTCGAGCATCAGCGGGGCGGATGGAATATCCGTGGCGGGATGCGGATGCGAGGCGAGCAGGGGGAAGTCGCCGAGACCGAGCTGGTCTCCGTCGCTCATCACCACGGCGCGATAGACTGCGTTCTCGAGCTGGCGGATGTTGCCGGGCCAGTCGAGCTGGGCAAGGTGGGCCACGGCCTCGCCGCTGATCCCCGTGATCGGGCGGTTCTCCTCGGCGGCGATGCGCGCGATGAAATGCCTGAGCAGATGCGGGATATCCTCACGCCTGGCACGCAGCGAGGGGATCGTCAGCGGCAGCACGTGCAGCCGATAGAACAGGTCTTCGCGGAAATGTCCCTGCTTCACCCGCTCCAGCAGCTTGCGGTTGGTCGCCGAGATGATGCGGACGTCGACCTTGAGCGGCTTGCGGCCGCCGACCGACTCCACGGCGCCTTCCTGGAGCGCGCGCAGCAACTTCACTTGCGCCGTCAGCGGCAGCTCGCTGACCTCGTCCAGAAACAGCGTGCCGCCATGAGCCTCGACGAACTTGCCCGTGTGCCGCTCGGTGGCGCCGGTGAAGGCGCCCTTCTCGTGGCCGAACAGGATGGACTCGACGAGGTTGTCGGGAATCGCGCCGCAATTGACCGCAACGAACGGCTTGGCCTTGCGCTCGCCGCTGCCATGGATGGCGCGCGCGAACATCTCCTTGCCGACGCCGGACTCGCCCTCGATCAGCACGGGGATCGCGGAGTTTGCCGCCTTCTGAGCGGCGCGCATCACGCCCGCCATCGCTTCGGAGCGGGTGATGATGTCGGAGAAGGTGAGTCGTCCTTCGCGGCTGTGACGGATGCGCTGCAATTCGCCCTTCAGCGCGGACGTGTTGAGCGCGTTGCGAAGCGAGACCTGGAGCCGCTCGACGCCGACCGGCTTGACGACGAAATCGGCCGCGCCCGCGCGCATCGCGGAGATCACGTTGTCGATGCCGCCATGGGCGGTCTGCACGATGATGGGGACGCTCAGCCCCGCTTCGCGGATCTTCGCCAATACGCCCATGCCGTCGAGGCCGGGCATCACGAGATCGAGGATGACCGCGTCGATGGCCGGTCCGTCGGGGGCGGTGAGGGCGGCAATTGCGGCGTCGCCGGAGTCCACGACGACCGTCTCATAGCCGCATTTCTGCACCATGTTCTCGACCAGCCGGCGGGCTACAGCGTCGTCGTCGGCGATCAAAATACTGGCAGCCATGGTGTTCCCCGCACGCTACTACTATCTGTCTCGAATCGGGGCACTCTGGCCGAAGCCGATTAACGCACGCTTAAACCTTGATGCCCCCGCCCGCCGCCGCGATTGTTGAACACAGGTTTCCCACACAATGAATTCGCGCTCCAAGTCTGCCTCGACCGAGACCGCTCTCAAGAAGTCCGCACCCAGCAAGCCCGCTCTCCGTAAGCCGAGCACCAAAAAATCCGCCGCCAAGGCAAGACCCTCCAAAGCTGCGAGCAAGACCGGCAAGCTTCCGGAGTGGAACCTGGCCGACCTCTATTCCGGGATCGACGCGCCGGAAGTGGCGCGCGATCTCGAGAAAATGGATGCCGACTGCGTCGCCTTCGAGACGGACTACAAGGGCAAGCTGGCGACAGGGACAGCAAACGAAGATGGCGGAAAATGGCTCGCCGAAGCGGTGCGACGCTATGAGGCGATCGACGATCTCGCCGGCCGTCTCGGCTCCTATGCCGGCCTCGTCCATGCCGGCGACAGCGTGGACCCAGCGATTTCAAAGTTTTACGGCGATGTGTCCGAGCGGCTGACGGCCGCGTCCACGCATCTGTTGTTCTTCGCGCTCGAGCTCAACCGGATCGATGACGATATTTTGAATCGCGCGATGCAGGCTGCCGAGCTGGCGCACTACCGTCCCTGGATCGAGGATCTGCGGAAGGAGAAGCCGTACCAGCTCGACGACAAGCTCGAGCAGCTCTTCCTGGAGAAGGCGCAGACCGGTTATTCAGCCTTCAACCGGCTGTTCGACCAGACCATCTCCAGCCTGCGCTTCAAGCTCGGCACCAAGGAGCTCGCGATCGAGCCGACGCTCAACCTGTTGCAGGACCGCGACGGCGCCAAGCGCAAGAGCGCGGCGGAGGCGCTGGCGAAGACCTTCAAGGCCAATGAGCGCACCTTTGCGCTGATCACCAACACGCTCGCCAAGGACAAGGACATCTCCGACCGCTGGCGCGGCTTCAAGGACGTTGCCGATTCCCGCCATCTGAACAATCGCGTCGAGCGCGAGGTCGTCGACGCGCTGGTCGCCTCGGTGCGCGCAGCCTATCCAAAGCTGTCGCATCGCTACTATGCGCTGAAGGCGAAATGGTTCGGCAAGAAGCGGCTGGCCTATTGGGACCGCAACGCGCCGCTGCCTTTTGCGGCGACTGACGTCATCGCCTGGCCGGAGGCGCGCAGCATGGTGCTGACGGCCTATCGCGGCTTCTCGCCCAAAATGGCCGATATCGCCGAGCGCTTCTTCACCGACCGCTGGATCGACGCGCCGGTGCGGCCGGGCAAGGTGCCGGGGGCGTTCTCGCATCCGACCACGCCGTCGGCGCATCCTTACGTGCTCATGAACTACCAGGGCAAGCCGCGCGACGTGATGACCCTCGCGCATGAGCTCGGCCATGGCGTCCATCAGGTGCTCGCGGCAAAGAACGGCGCGCTGATGGCGCCGACGCCGCTGACGCTGGCGGAGACCGCGAGCGTGTTCGGCGAGATGCTCACCTTCAAGCGGCTGCTGGCCCAGACCAAGAACGCCAAGCAGCGCCAGGCGCTGCTCGCCGGCAAGGTCGAGGACATGATCAACACCGTGGTGCGGCAGATCGCGTTCTATTCCTTCGAGCGCGCGGTCCACACCGAGCGCAAGAACGGCGAGCTCACCGCGACCCGGCTCGGCGAAATCTGGCTGTCGGTGCAGGGCGAGAGCCTCGGGCCGGCGATCGAGATCAAGGCGGGCTACGAGAATTACTGGATGTACATCCCGCACTTCATCCACTCGCCGTTCTACGTCTACGCCTACGCGTTCGGCGACTGTCTCGTGAACTCGCTCTATGCGGTCTACGAGAGCGCGGCCGAGAGTTTTGCCGAGCGCTATCTCGACATGCTCGCCGCCGGCGGCACCAAGCACTATTCCGAGCTGCTGCGCCCGTTCGGGTTGGATGCCAAGGACCCGAAGTTCTGGGACGGCGGCTTGAGCGTCATCGCAGGCATGATCGACGAGCTCGAGGCGATGGGCTGAGGTGAGCGCTTTTGGTGGGACCCACGTAAAACATCTGTTGAACTAAAGCTTGGGCGATGTTATACATATGTATAACATCGCTGGAGCCATGCCATGAAGATCGAGATCAAGAAGATTGGCAATTCCGACGGACTGCTGCTTCCCCGTGAATTGATGCAGCGGCTCGATCTCAAGCGCGGACAGCAATTGCACGTCGTGGAATTACCCGGCGGTGGTTTTCAGTTGCTGCCTTACGATCCCGACTTCGAGCGGACGATGGAAATCGCCGACGAGGTGATGGACAAGTATCGCGACACGCTCGCGGCGCTTGCGAAATAGTCGGCTCATGCAATGAGCGATCCTCAGGAGCCGCTCTGGATTACTTACGAGCAGGCCGTCGCCATTCACAGCCGGCAACTCCGGCGCTTCGGTGGTGCGCCGGGATTGCGCGACGAGGGCATGCTGCGCTCGGCGCTGGAACGGCCGATCAACAAGTGGCGCTATGAGCAGGCGCCGATGGACGAACTCGCTGCAGCCTATGCATTTGGCCTTGCGAAAAACCACGCATTCGTCGACGGAAACAAGCGTATCGCCTTCATGGCGATGATGGTCTTTCTGCACAAGAACGGCGTGGCGTTCAGTCCCGATCCGGCGGAAGCGACGACCATCATCCTCTCTCTCGCCGCCGGCGAAGTCAGCGAGGAGAGCCTCGCGCGCTGGATCCGCGACAATCTGGATTCCAAATGACCCGATTTGCCGGAAAACCCCGCCTCGCTGCCGTTGCCCTGTCTAAATCTTTCAGGTATCCCAGCCCGAGAATTCGACTTTCGACTGGGGACAATCCATGGCTGACCATAGCGAAGTGGCGTACAGCACTGCCGACGGCAACGACTACGTTGCCCACGAGCAGACCTATGAGGGTTTCATCAAGCTGGTGAAATACGGCACGGCCTCGGTCGCGCTCATCGTGATCCTGATGGCGATCTTCCTCACCTGATCCATCCGTTGTCGCACCGCCAGCGCTGTCGGTGCCCATAAAATTTGCATTCAAGCCGGTTCTAAAACCGGTATCCAACGTTGCGGGAGTAACGCTAAGTTCGCGTGCGCGCTTTGTCCCGCGTCGCCGGAGGGCCTATGAAGATCGCCGTTGCCAAGGAAATCGATCCGTCGGAGCCGCGCGTTGCCGCTTCGCCCGATACGGTGAAAAAATTCAAGGCGCTCGGCGCCGCGATCACCGTCGAGCCGGGTGCCGGCATCAAGTCGGGCCTGCCGGATTCCGAATTCACCGCAGCCGGCGCCACCGTCAGCACTGACGCGCTCAAGGACGCCGATATCATCATCAAGGTGAAGCGTCCCGAGGCATCCGAGCTTGCGCAGTACAAGCGCGGCGCCCTCGTCATCGCGATCATGGATCCTTACGGCAACGAGGCCGCGCTGAAGACGATGGCCGACGCCGGCATCGCCGCCTTCGCGATGGAACTGATGCCGCGGATCACCCGCGCGCAGGTGATGGACGTGCTGTCCTCGCAGGCCAATCTCGCCGGCTACCGTGCCGTGATCGAGGGCGCCGAGGCCTTCGGCCGCGCCTTTCCGATGATGATGACCGCAGCCGGCACGGTGCCCGCCGCGAAAGTGTTCGTGATGGGCGTCGGCGTCGCCGGCCTCCAGGCGATCGCGACCGCGCGCCGTCTCGGCGCCGTCGTGACCGCGACCGACGTGCGGCCGGCCACCAAGGAGCAGGTGGAATCGCTCGGCGCAAAGTTCCTCGCCGTCGAGGACGAGGAGTTCAAGAACGCGCAGACCGCCGGCGGCTATGCCAAGGAAATGTCCAAGGAATACCAAGCCAAGCAGGCCGCGCTCACCGCCGAGCACATCAAGAAGCAGGACATCGTCATCACCACCGCGCTGATTCCGGGCCGCCCGGCGCCGAAGCTCGTCAGTGCCGACATGGTCAAGTCGATGAAGCCCGGCTCGGTGCTGGTCGACCTCGCCGTCGAGCGCGGCGGCAATGTCGAGGGTGCCAAGGCCGGCGAAGTCGTCGACCTCGATGGCATCAAGATCGTCGGCTACACCAACGTCGCCGGCCGCGTCGCAGCCTCGGCCTCCAGCCTCTATGCCCGCAATCTGTTCTCCTTCATCGAGACCATGGTCGACAAGAAGGAGAAGAAGCTCGCCGTGAACTGGGACGACGAGCTGGTCAAGGCCACCGCGCTGACGAAAGACGGCGCCGTGATCCACCCGAACTTCCAGCCGAAGGTTTAAGGAGACCCGTTATGGAGCACGCTGCACAGGTCGTCGACCCCTTCATCTTCCGGCTGTCGATCTTCGTCCTCGCCGTCTTCGTCGGCTATTTCGTCGTGTGGTCGGTGACACCGGCGCTGCACACGCCGCTGATGAGCGTGACCAATGCGATCTCCTCGGTGATCGTGGTCGGTGCGCTGCTTGCCGGCGGCGTTGCCAATGTTTCGAGCGGCTCGGGCTGGGCGCGCGCCTTCGGCTTCGTCGCGCTGATCTTTGCCTGCATCAACATCTTCGGCGGCTTCCTCGTCACCCAGCGCATGCTGGCGATGTACAAGAAGAAGTCGAAGTGAGCGGCCACCTCGGGCTGATGGGATCAATGGGGACCTGAGATGAGCGCCAACCTCTCTGCATTTCTGTATCTCGTGGCGGGGGTGCTGTTCATCCTGTCGCTGCGCGGGCTGTCCAGCCCGGCGTCGTCGCGCCAGGGCAATCTGTTCGGCATGATCGGCATGGCGATCGCGGTCGCCACCACGCTTGCCAACCATCCGCCGGCCGACGGTCTCGCGTGGGTGCTGGTGATTGTCGGCATCGCGATCGGCGCTGCGATCGGCGCGGTGATCGCGCGGCGCGTGCCCATGACGTCGATGCCGGAGCTCGTCGCGGCCTTCCACTCGCTGGTCGGCATGGCCGCGGTGCTGGTCGCCGCCGGCGCATTCTATGCGCCCGAGGCTTTCGATATCGGCACTCCAGGCAACATCCACACCCAAAGCCTGGTCGAAATGTCGCTCGGCGTCGCCATCGGCGCTTTGACCTTCACCGGTTCCGTGATCGCCTTCCTCAAGCTGTCGGCACGGATGAGCGGCGCTCCGATCATCCTGCCGGCCCGCCACGTGATCAACATCGTGCTTGCGATCGCGCTGGTCGCCTGCATCGTCGGCCTCGTCGTCACCGGCAGTCCGGTGTTCTTCTGGCTCAACGTCATCCTGGCGCTTCTGCTCGGCGTGCTCATGATCATCCCGATCGGCGGCGCCGACATGCCGGTCGTGATCTCGATGCTGAACTCCTATTCGGGTTGGGCGGCCGCCGGCATCGGCTTCACGCTCGGCAATTCCGCGCTGATCATCACCGGCGCGCTGGTCGGATCGAGCGGCGCGATCCTGTCCTACATCATGTGCCACGCGATGAACCGGTCCTTCATCTCGGTCATCCTCGGCGGCTTCGGCGGCGAGACCGCGGCGGCCGGCGGCGGCACGGGCGAGCAGAAGCCCGCCAAGCTCGGCTCGGCCGACGATGCGGCCTTCATCATGAAGAACGCCTCCAAGGTGATCATCGTGCCCGGCTACGGCATGGCGGTGGCGCAGGCCCAGCACGCGCTGCGCGAGATGGCCGACATCCTGAAGAAGGAAGGCGTCGAGGTGAAATACGCCATTCACCCGGTCGCCGGCCGCATGCCCGGCCACATGAACGTGCTGCTCGCCGAAGCCAACGTGCCCTACGACGAGGTGTTCGAGCTCGAGGACATCAACTCCGAATTTGCGCAGGCCGACATCGCCTTCGTGATCGGCGCCAACGACGTCACCAATCCGGCGGCCGAAGAGGACAAGTCCTCGCCGATCTACGGCATGCCGGTGCTTCAGGTCTGGAAGGCCGGCACGGTGATGTTCATCAAGCGCTCGCTGGCCTCGGGCTATGCCGGCATCGACAATCCGCTGTTCTACCGCGACAACACGATGATGCTGCTCGGCGACGCCAAGAAGGTCACCGAGAACATCGTCAAGGCGATGTAACGCGGGAGGGACCGTGGCCATCAACAAGGAATGGCACCGGTCCCATCGCATGCCGCCCAAGGCGACGCGCGAGCAGCGCATCGCCTGGCACGCTGCCCACAAGGCGGCGTGCGGCTGTCGCGACGTTCCGGCGAGCCTGCGGCCCGAAGTCATGAAATTGCTGCGGAGCCGTCGCAAGCCCTAGTCTCAACCCGGGGGCGGGCCGCGCAATGATGACCATCGTCAAGTGGATCGCCATCGTGCTCGTGACCGTCTATTGCGCCGGTCTCGTCGTGCTGTATGTCCGCCAGCGCGAGATGCTGTTTCCGATCCCGCCCGTCGGCCGCACCGCACCCGACGCTGCGGGCCTTCCCGAGGCGGAAGAGCATGTCCTGACCACGTCTGATGGCGAGCAGGTCATCGTCTGGCACGTGCCGGCCAAGCCCGGTCGTTCGGTGATCCTCTACTTCCACGGCAATGGCGATTTTCTCGCCGGCCGCGTCAGCCGTTTCAAGGCGATGACTGCCGACGGCACCGGCCTCGTTGCGCTGTCCTATCGCGGCTATGGCGGCTCGAGCGGGATGCCGAGCGAGCAGGGCCTGCTGCGCGACGCTGCAGCGGCCTACGCGTTCACCACCGCGCGTTATGCGGCGGAACGAATCGTCGTCTGGGGCTTTTCGCTCGGGACGGGCGTCGCGGTCGCGCTCGCCTCGGAGCAGCGCATTGGAAAACTCATCCTGGAGGCGCCCTATACGTCGACAGCCGACATTGCGGGGTTATCGTTCTGGTTCGTTCCGGTCCGCCTTCTGATGCGCGACCCGTTCCATTCGGACCAGCGCATGTCGCGCGTCACGGTGCCGCTGCTCGTCATGCATGGCACCAATGACCTTGCCATTTCGATCGTCTTCGGAGAGCGTCTGTTCGCACTCGCCCGCGAGCCCAAGCGGTTCGTTCGCATGGTGGGCGGCGGGCACGACAATCTCGATCAATATGGCGCGATCGAAACGGCGAGAGGCTTCATTGGCGGCTGACGGCTTGGCTCAACGTTACGTTCCTGCGCTCGCCGTCTCCTGCTTGACGTTTCTGCCGCAGAATGCGCTTGCCGCGACCGGGCTCGACGGTGCGGCGATGCGCTGGCCCTATGCGCTGCCGTTTGCCGGCTTGTTGCTGTCGATCGCACTGGGGCCGCTGCTGTGCCCAAAGATCTGGCATCACCACTACGGCAAGATCACTGCTGCCTGGTCGCTGCTGGCGCTCGCCGCGCTCGTCGTCTTCGCCGGCGGCATGGCGACGCTGGCGGCGCTGGTCCATGCCATGCTCGCCGAATATCTCGGCTTCATCGTGCTGCTGTTCGCGCTCTATGTCGTGGCCGGCGGCATCCTCATCACGGGCGACATCAACGGCACGCCGGCGGCGAATGTCGGCATCCTCGCGCTCGGCACGTTCGGGGCGAGCATCGTCGGCACCACGGGTGCCGCGATGATCCTGATCCGCCCCTTGATCCGCGCCAATCGGCTGCGGCGCCACAACGCCCATGTCGTCATCTTCTTCATCATCCTGGTGGCCAATGTCGGCGGCGCGCTGAGCCCGCTCGGCGATCCCCCGCTCTTCGTCGGCTTCCTCCATGGTGTCGACTTCTTCTGGACCACGCAGGCCATCTGGTTGCAGACCGCGCTCGTTGCCGGTCTGTTGCTCGCGATCTTCGCCGTCATCGACGTCTGGCGCTTTCGCAGCGAGCCGCCGCCCGGCGACGCCGAGCCCGCGCGGCCGGTCCGCATCCGCGGCCTCATCAATCTGGTGCTGATCGCGGCCATCGTCGCCAGCCTGCTCGCCTCGGCGATGTGGAAGCCCGGCATCGCGTTCGATGTTCTCGGCACCAGGCTTGATCTGGAGGACCTCGTCCGCAATCTGATGCTGCTGGCCATCGCGGCGCTGTCGGTATGGCTGACACCCGACGAGCACAGGCAAGCCAACGGCTTCACCTGGGAGCCGATCCGCGAGGTCGCAAAGCTGTTCGCGGGCATCTTCGTCGCCATCATCCCGGTCATTGCCATGCTCAATGCCGGCCATCACGGTGCGTTCGCCTGGCTGCTGTCGGCCGTGACGGGGCCGGATGGCACCCCGCGCGAGGTCGCCTATTTCTGGTTCACCGGACTGATGTCGGCATTCCTCGACAATGCGCCGAGCTATCTGTTGTTCTTCGAGCTTGCCGGCGGGGACCCGCACGTGCTGATGCATGAGCTCTCGGGCACGCTCGCCTCGATCTCGATGGGAGCCGTCTACATGGGGGCGCTCACCTATATCGGCAACGCGCCGAACTTCATGGTGAGCAGCATCGCCCGCGAGAACGGCATCGAGATGCCGAGCTTCTTCGGCTATCTCCTGCGCGCGGGCGCCGTGCTGATCCCGCTGTTCCTGTTGCTGACGTTCCTGCCGGTCGCGCCCATCCTGCAGTGGCATTGAATCCGCCGACCGATTTGCTACTGCTCGCTTTCGTAACTGGAGCCGGTGGATGAGCGCCCATGATCCGATGCCCCGGTCGGCCTGGGTCTTTCCGGCGCTGGCCGTGCTGTTGTTCGCAGCCGTCAGCGCGACGGATTACGTGTTCACGCTGTCGTTTGCCGGGCTGGTCTTCGCAATCGTCCTCCTGGTCATCCTGTTCGGCACGGTGTTCGCTGCGGTTCATCATGCCGAGGTGATCGCGGAGCGGGTCGGCGAACCCTATGGCACGCTGGTGCTGACGCTCTCGGTGACCATCATCGAGGTCGCGCTGATCACCACGATCATGCTGGGCGACAAGCCTGCCCCGGCTCTGGCCCGCGACACCGTGTTCGCCGTGGTCATGATCGTCTGCAACGGCCTCGTCGGGCTCTGCATCTTCATCGGCGGGCTGCGCTATCGCGAGCAGGGCTTTCAGCTCTCCGGCGCCAACGTCTATCTCAGCGTCCTGTTCGCGCTCGCGACCATCACGCTGATCTTGCCGAACTACACCACCACCACGCCGGGGCCGGTCTATTCGGCGGTCCAGCTCGGCTTCGTCGACGTGGTCACGCTCGCGCTCTATGCGGTGTTTCTCTACACCCAGACCGTCCTGCACAAGGACTACTTCGTGCACGAACGTGCCGACGGCGAGGGCGGGGCGGCGCACGTGTCGGCGGGGGGCCTCGCGCTCACCGTGGTGCTGCTCCTGGTCTCGCTTCTGGCGGTCGTGCTGCTCGCCAAGAAATTCTCGCTGGTTGTCGATGCCGTGGGCGCCAGGATCGGCGCGCCACCGGCCTTCGCCGGCCTTCTGGTCGCGCTGCTGATCCTGATGCCCGAGGGCGTTGCGGCCGTCGCGGCGGCGCGCAGGAACGACCTCCAGAAGAGCATCAATCTCGCCCTCGGCTCCTCGCTGGCGACCATCGGCCTGACCATTCCAGCCGTCGGCGTCGCCACCTATGCGCTCGACAAGGAGCTCGAGCTCGGCCTCAACGCCCAGGGCAGCGTGCTCTTGTTGCTGACCTTCTTCCTGAGCATGCTGACCTTCGGCACGGGCAGGACCAATGTCCTGTTCGGCCTGGTCCATATGGTGGTATTTGCCGTCTACGTGTTCATGGTTTTCGTGCCCTAGAAGGAGCTCCCAGTGCTTGCCGCCAAGTCCGAGATTCAGGTCGACAACGAAGAGGTCCGGGTGACGGAATGGCGGCTTGCCCCCGGCAGCGCCACCGGCCATCACACCCATGGGATGGACTATGTGATCGTTCCGGTCGCTGCCGGCGAGATGACCATCGTGGCGCCCAATGGCGAACGGTCCAAGGCGCAGCTTGCCGCCGGGAAATCCTATTTCCGCAAGGCCGGCGTCCAGCATGACGTACTTAACGAAACCTCAACTGAGATCGTGTTCCTTGAAATTGAGCTGAAACGCTAGGGGTCGCACCACCGTTTGCCATCGATCCGTCGCAGTTGATCCCTCACAATGCCCTAAAGTTCCCGCATCAGGTCGCGCGGGGAGTGGTCGGAATGCTGAAATACCTCGCAAAAATTTCGATGGATATTTTCCCCTCGGTGCTCGCGACGATCATCGGGGCCTACATCGTAAATCATTACATCAACGCCAAGCCGGCCGCCGACACCCCAGCCGCCGTGACCGCGCCTGCCCAGGCCGGCAGCGACGGCAAGCCGACCGATACCGCCAACCTTCCCGCCCCCGGCGTCAAGGCCAAGGGCATCCCCGAGAAGAGCGTGACGGACAAGGCGGCAGCCGAGAAGCCGGCCGCCGAGACCAAGGCCGCAGACGTGGCTCCCGCTGACACCGCCCTGCGCGGCCGTCCCTCCGCCCGCGACAAGGCCGCGGCGAAATCCGCACCGGCTACTTCTGCTCCCGTGGTCGAGGCCAATTCGGCCCCGACGGCGGCTTCCCCGGCCCCCGACGCCAACGATCTGGCGCGTGCTGCGATCGAGCGCCTGCGCAAGTCGCCTGAGGGCAAGGCTGCCGAGGCTAGGTCATCCGAAGCTAGGCCGTCCGAAGCCAGAGCGTCCGAAACCAAGCCGGCCGAGGCTCGCGCCTCGGATTCCAAGCCGGCCGAGCGGCCGGCAGAGCCTGCGGTGCGGGACGCCGCCCGCACGCCGGAGGCTCCGCGGGTCGTGAATGTGGAGCCGTCTCCGGTTCGTCCGCTGCCGCCGCCGATCAATGTCTCGACGCCGTCACCCGAGGCCTATGGCAATGCGGGCTCCAATCCGCCCTACACGGCCTCGATCGGCAACGACGATCCGAATCGGGTGACGCCGCCCGCCGACATTCCCGTGCCGGTCATCGCGCCGCCGCTGGACCTGCGTGCCGATGCGGGCGCCTCCATGCCGCGGCCGAAGAAGACCAATGTCGCCGACGAGATGCTGTCGGGCATGAAGTCGATGTTCAACGCCGTTCTGCCCAAGAGCGCCACCCCCGACTAGAAGTCCGCTGAGGCTGCGCCAAACGGTCAGCCGCCGACGCGGGCGAGACCGCTGCGGGCCGCTTCATCGCGTGGACGAAGCGCGACCGCCTTGGTGTAGGACGCCGCCGCCTTGGCCTTGTCGCCCAGCCGCTCATAGGCCTGTCCGCGCGCGGTCCAGATCTGGGCGTTGTGCGGATCGGCCTCGGAGGCTTCATCGAGATCGGCTGCGGCCTCCTTCACCTTGCCGAGCGCGAGATAGCTGTTGGCGCGGCCGAGCAGCGGTTCGGCCTTTTGCGGGTTGAGTCCGCTGGCGGCGCTGAAATCGGCGATCGCGAAATCGTGCTGGTTCTTGCCCTGGTAGATCAGAGCGCGGCCATAGAGCGCCTGCGCATTGTAGGGATCGAGGCCGACCGCGCGGTTGAATTCGTCGAGCGCTGCCGCGGTCTCGCCTGACTTCGCCAGGGCTTGGCCCTTCGCGGTATGGGCCTGGGCTTCGGTGACGTTGCCGGCGCTCACCGCGCTCTCGGTGGGCGCAGCGGCCTTGGGCGCTTCCTGCGGCGTGTCCTTCTCCGGCATCAGCGATCCCAGATCGAACGAGCAGCCGCACAGTGCGATTCCCGTCAACGCCACCGCGAGCGGCGGCTGCCAGATCCGGCGCCGTCGCGCAAAGCCGCGCTGAGGGAAAGGGGAGGCCATCTACGGTTCGCTCGCACTAGAGCTTGATCCGACAAGTCCTCAAAACAATAACGCGGGCCTGAGGCCCGCGTCATCGAAAACTGAAGTCTTGCTGAATCGGTTCAGCGCGGTCCGCGCGGGCCCGCACCGGGGCCGCCACGACCGCCGCGATCACCGCCCGGGCCGGCGCCGAACACCGGCTTCGGCTTCATCGGCAGCAGGCCTTCGCGCTGCAGCTTCTTGCGGGCGAGCTTGCGCGCACGGCGCACGGCTTCGGCCTTTTCGCGGGCCTTCTTCTCGGAGGGCTTCTCGTAATGACCGCGGAGCTTCATCTCGCGGAAAATTCCCTCGCGCTGCATCTTCTTCTTCAGCGCCTTGAGGGCTTGATCAACATTGTTATCGCGAACGAGAACCTGCACGCGGCATCCTCTTCAGGTGGATCGGATTTGAATTCTGGTAAGTCAAAGGGGATGGCGAAACGCGCAAGCCCTTAACCTTGAGCGTGCGGATGTATCAGACAAAACCGCAGATGTCCACCGGCCAAGCGAGTTTTCGGGCCAAGTTCGGCCATTAAATGCGGCGAAAATACCTCCATGCGGCCCCGATTTGGGTGGTTTGGCGCCGAGAACGGGGCCGCGCCGGAGCTTCTCCGGAATCTTTGCAATGAGGGGACCACAATGAACATCAAAAAATATGCTGCCGAAGCCATCGGCACCTTCTGGCTGACATTCGCGGGCTGCGGAAGCGCGGTGATCGCCGCCGGCTTCCCGCAGGTCGGAATCGGGCTGGTCGGCGTGTCCCTGGCCTTCGGATTGAGCGTCGTCACCATGGCCTACGCGATCGGCCACATCTCCGGCTGCCATCTCAACCCCGCCGTCACGGTCGGTCTCGCCGCCGGTGGCCGTTTTCCGTCGGGTCAGGTTCTGCCTTACATCGTCGCCCAGGTGGCGGGCGCGATCATTGCCGCCTGGCTGCTCTATGTCATTGCGAGCGGGGCGCCCGGCTTCGACGTCGGCAAGGGCTTTGCCGCCAACGGCTATGAGGCGCATTCGCCCGGCCAGTACAGCATGATCGTGTGCTTCCTCACCGAGGTGGTGATGACCATGATGTTCCTGTTCATCATCATGGGGGCCACCCATGGCCGGGCGCCGGCGGGTTTCGCACCGCTGGCGATCGGGCTCGCGCTGGTGATGATCCATCTCGTCAGCATTCCCGTCACCAACACCTCGGTGAACCCGGCGCGCAGCACCGGCCCGGCGCTGTTCGTCGGCGGCTGGGCGCTGTCGCAGCTCTGGCTGTTCTGGGTCGCGCCGCTGATCGGCGGCGCGCTCGGCGGGGTGATCTATCGCTGGCTCAGCGAGGAGCCCACCGGCGTCGTTGCGGGTGTGAAGACGGCGTAATCACAATCAGCCGGCGGGATTGCAGCCTTTGCTGCGATCCCGTCATTTGTCCCGGAGCGGCCTGACTTCGGTCACGTGGCCCATCTTGCGGCCGGGACGGGGCGCGCCCTTGCCGTAGATGTGCACGGTCGCGCCCGGCACGCCCAGCCACTTCTCGTAGTCGTTGATCTCGTCGCCGATCAGGTTGGTCATGGTGACGACGTCGCCGTGGCGCACCGGCTTGCCGAGCGGCCAGCCGGCGATGGCGCGGATGTGCTGCTCGAACTGCGAGACGGAGGCGCCGTCGAGCGTCCAGTGGCCGGAATTGTGCACGCGCGGCGCGATCTCGTTCACCAGCACCTTCGGCCCGGTGCCGTTGGCGAGCACGAACATCTCCACCGCGAGCACGCCGACATAGTCGAGCGCCGTTGCGATCTTGCTCGCGACGTTGCGCGCCTCGTCCGCGAGCGCGTCCGGGATCGGAGCCGGCGCGCGCGATATCTTCAGGATGTGGTCGCGGTGCTCGTTTTCGGTGACGTCGAAACACTCGACCTCACCCGTGGCCGCACGCGCGGCGATCACGGAGATCTCGCGCTCGTAGGGCACGAAGGCTTCCAGGATCGCCGATTTGGTGGCGAGGCTGGTCCACACTTTCGCGATGTCGTCGCCCTCGCGGATGATGGCCTGGCCCTTGCCGTCATAGCCGAAGCGGCGGGTTTTCAGCACGGCCGGAAGGCCGATCCTGGCGATCGCCTCGCGCAGCGAGGAGACGGAGGTGACGTCGGCATAGGCGGCAGTGCCGATGCCGAGCCGCGTCACGAAATCCTTCTCGGCGAGCCGGTCCTGGGTGGTCTCGAGAATCTTGCGGTTGGGCAGCACTGGGCGGCGCGCGTCCAGCACCAACGCGGCTGCCGCCGGCACGTTCTCGAATTCGTAGGTGATGACGTCGACATCGTGCGCGAACAATTCGAGCGCCTCGACGTCGGCATATTCGGCGCAGGTCGCGTTCAGCACGACGTCGAAGGCCGGCGAATCCGGGTCGGGCGAGAACACCTGGCAGCGCAGGCCGAGCCGCGCCGCCGCCATCGCCAGCATCCGGCCCAATTGTCCGCCGCCGAGGATTCCGATGGTGTCACCGGGCTTCAGCTTCACGTGCCTGGTGTCCGTCACGCCTTGTCCTCCGGGCGCTCGGCGACCGCCTCGGTCTGCGCCTTGCGCCAGGCGGCGAGGCGATCCGACAGCGCCGGGTCGGACAATGCCAGCACGGCGGCCGCCAGCAGCGCGGCATTGATCGCGCCGGCTTTGCCGATGGCGAGGGTGCCGACCGGGATGCCCGCGGGCATCTGCACGATCGAATAGAGCGAATCGATGCCCTTGAGCGTCCTGGATTCGACGGGAACGCCGAACACCGGGAGTTCCGTCAGCGCCGCCGTCATGCCGGGCAGATGGGCCGCGCCACCGGCCCCGGCGATGATGACCTTGTAACCCGCGTCCTTGGCGCCCTTGGCGAAAGCGAACAGCCGGTCGGGCGTGCGGTGGGCCGAGACGATGCGGCTGTCGGCTGCAATGCCGAGCGCGTCAAGCGTCTCGGCGGCGTGCCGCATCGTGTCCCAGTCCGACTGGCTTCCCATGATGATGGCGATTGGCGCGGTCATGACGTCAATTGTGCCCAGAAAAACAGAAAGATAGGCCAGACTAACGATTCCGGCCGGCGGCTCGCAAGGCGGTGGCAAGGAGAAGGGAATCCACTATCCTGTCTTGGTGAATCCCCGCAAGCCTTCATTGAGCAGGATGCCCATGAAGAAACCAAAAAGGGCGAGCTCTGCGAAGGCCAGAAAGGTCCGGACCACCAGCGCCGGCCGATCCAAAGCCGTTTCAAGCCGCGCGGCCAAACCGGCCTTGCGCGGAGCGCCGGCTGCCGACGACAGCAAGGCGACCATCCGCGGCCTCAGGAGCAAGCTTAAGGCAGCCCTGCTGCGGATCTCGGAACTCGAGGCGGCCGCCGACACCGATTTCCTGCTCGAGATCCCCAACCGGCGCGGTTTCGAGCGAGAGCTCGCGCGCGCCATCGCCTATATGAAGCGCTACCGCGCCAGCGGGGCGCTAATCGTGCTCGACGTCGATCGGCTGAAGCCGATCAACGATTCCTTCGGTCATGCCGCCGGCGACGAGGTGCTCAAGGCGATTGTCGCCACGCTGACGCGACAGGTCCGCGCCTCCGACGTGGTCGGCCGCCTCGGCGGCGACGAGTTCGCGCTGCTGCTCTGGAATCTCAGCGAGACCGATGCCAAGGCGAAGGCCGCGGCCTTGGAGCAGGCGATCGACGAATTGTCCTTCGTGTTTCGCGGCCAGCACGTGACCGCGGGCGCCTCGGCGGGCGTCGCCCTGCTCGGTCCGCACTCCGATGCAGGCCGCGCCCTGGAGGAGGCGGATGCCGCCATGTATGTGCGCAAGGCGCACCGCCGGCACGAGCCGCAGATCAGGCTGGTCGGCAGCGAGCGCTAGCCTAGAGCGTCGCAAGATCTTCCGGCACGTTGCCGAATTTGCGCAGCAGCGTCGCGTCGCCGAACTCGCCGGTCATGGGATCGCCGCTGCGGCTGAATGCGACCGCGCCGATATGGCCGGCGCCGCGCGCCAGAATCTCCGCGCGTCGTAGCGCCGCCGTCGAGGATTGACATTCCTCTGCCGCGCCGGCGACGGGTGATCCGTCGTCATCGATCAAAAAGGGCATTGCAACGTAATAGGTCACATCCGACATGGCGTTGCTCCAATGTTGAAAATCAGGCGGCGCTGCTCTTGCTCCGCATCTTGCTGCGCGAGGTCTCCGGAATGCAGCCGGCGGAAATCGCCGCCTGCAATTCCTCCAGCTCGGCTTCCAGATATTCGTTGGCCATGATCAGCGCCTTGATGGTGCTGCGCAGATTGCCGTCGCACATCGCGATCGCCTGATCGCAGGCCTGTTCATAATGGCTGTTGTCGAGAAGGGCGGTCGCCGACATCTGCGTTGTCCTCGTGTGTTGTGCTTGAGCGTTCTCTGAGGTGTTGTGCGCCCGCGAATGTTCCTCTTTTGTTCTTGTTGAGTCAAGCGGATTCGGAAGCGGCAGGCGCCGCGCAAGACCGACTCAGGCTCAGGCGATGATGTCGGGGGTAATCTGGTCTTCGATGAACGCGATGCGGTCGCGCAACAACAGCTTGCGCTTCTTCAGGCGCTGTAACCGCAACAGGTCGGGGGCGGGCGATTGATGCAACGCATCGATCGCCGCATCGAGATCTCGGTGTTCCTGCTGCAACCGGGTGAGCTCGGCTTCGAGCTCACGCTCATCTTCATTGGTCATGTCTGCGGTGGCCGAAAACCGATAGGCGTGAGATCTGGGCTGTGGATGCCCTGTGGAAATTATCGTCCTTGCGCCGCGTGATCGCAAGCGATCTGCGATCCCTCGTCGCCGATCTCCCGCAACATATTTCTGCGAGGAGCTGCGGCGTTGCGCCGGCGCATTGATATCATGGATTTTTCCGGCGCGGTTCCCCTTAGTCACGCTTCGTTACATATGAACTTTCAAAAATGACGCTGCGGCGACGGATACCCATCGACAGGACGAATCGGTGATGTAGACTTGGTCGTCCGGATCGAATCCTGAGGTTCAACCCTACCGAGGAGGTTTCGAATGACAATTCAGGCACATCTCGTTGAATTGGAACGGAAGCACAAACTTCTCGAAAACGAATTGCACGAAGCTCTCGTGCACCTTTCAACAGACGACCTGCAAATTGTTGAGTTGAAGCGCCGGAAGTTGATGGTCAAGGACCAGATCGAGCGTCTGAAGCAAGGCGATACGCTCCACTAGCAACCCCCGTGACAGTGTAGAGTTGATCACATCCTTCACGCAGGGATGAGAGCATTCGTGCTCATCCCTGCTGCAAGGTGTGCAGCGTGCAACACGGTTGCGCGGCGCCCGCTTCTGCGTGGACGCGTGGTCTCGACGCGCGCACCTATCCGCTTCTCGAAACGCTCTAGATGTCTGCGAGCTCGGCGACGTGATCGGCGATCGCAAGTGAGGACGTCAGTCCCGGCGATTCGATACCGAATAGATTGATCAAGCCTGCAACGCCGTGATCGCGCGGGCCCTGCATCAAGAAATCCTGCGTGGCCACAGCCGGGGGCACGATCTTCGGGCGGATGCCCGAATAGCTCGGCATCAGCGCGCCGTCAGGCAGCGTCGGCCAGTATTTGCGGATCGCGGGATAGAACCGCTCGGCGCGTGAGGGATCGACCTCGTAATTGATCGTCTCGATCCATTCGACGTCAGGCCCGAAGCGCGCCTGCCCTGCCATGTCCAACGTCAGGTGCACCCCCAAGCCGCCGGGCTCGGGCACAGGATAGATCAGGCGCGAGAACGGCGCCTTGGCGTTGCAGCTGAAGTAGTTTCCCTTGGCGAGATAGGCCGGTGGAATCCGGTCCAGCGGCATGCCGTCGATGCTGCGCGCCACATGCGTTGCCGACAGCCCGGCGGCGTTGACGAGGAGGCTGCATTGCAGCGTCATCGGTGCCTCGCCGCCGGCATCGATCTCGATCAGGCCCGCCGCCGCCTTGGCACGGATCAGGGGGGTGTGGAAGGCGAAAGCCGCGCCGGCGTCCTCGGCTTCGCCGCGCAGCGAGAGCATGTAGGCGTGGCTGTCGATGATGCCCGTCGACGGTGACAGCAGCGCGGCGTCGCAGGCGAGCGCCGGCTCCAGCGTGCGTGCGGCCTCGCCCGAGAGCAGCTGCATGTCGAGCACGCCGTTGGCCTCGGCATGCGCCTTGATCGATTGCAGCTTCTCGGTCTCCTTCGGGCTGGTTGCGACGATCAGCTTGCCGCAATTCTTGTGCGGGATGCCGCGCTCGGCGCAGTAGCGGTAGAGCGCGTGCTTGCCGGCCACGCACATGAGCGCCATCCAGCTCCCGGCCCGGTAGTAGATGCCGGCATGGATCACCTCGCTGTTTCGCGAGGAGGTGACGGTGCCGATCGCCTCGGCTTCCTCGAGCACGATCACCTCGCGCCCGGCCTGGGCGAGCTTTCGGGCCACCGCGAGACCGACCACGCCGGCTCCGATGACGACGCAGTCGACCCTATCCATGGTTGTGCAGGATACCAGGTGGAAGCACCGGTGGCGTATGGCGCTGGAACGGCGACGCAGGCGGGGCTTCCGTTAAGAAGGTATTTATCATGTCAGGGCAATTGCCGTATGTAACGTCACATTATTCTGTTGTTCCCTCAGGCGTTTACCCGATCCAAACCCGCGAAGCCAGACAATCCGACGTTGAAATCGCGGGTGGCTGATGGCTGAGAAGAACTGGCACGTGGGCAGCACGCTTTCGATTGCTGTGCAGGCCCTCCTATGCCTGGCCGGCACGGGCGCGCCTGCGCGCGCCTTTGCGGCATCGGACAGCTTTGCCGTTCAGGGCCATCTCTCCAGGCTTGATCCCGGCGTGATCTGGGAAGCCCTGATCGCCGGCATCGTGGTCTGCGCGTTCCTCGCCGCGATCGGGCTGTGGATCCATTCCGCTGTGCGCCGGTCCAGGCGTTTGCAGCTGCGGCGCAACGCCTTCATCTCCTCCGCGATGAACAATCTCAACCAGGGCGTGGTGATGACGGATGCGCAGCGCCGCATCATCTTCTGCAACGACCGCTATCTCGAGATTTATGGCCTGACGCGATCCGACCTCCGGCCCAATATGACCGGCTACGACATCCTGAGGCTGCGCCGCGAGCGCGGAGTCCTCGGCGTCAACGATAACGAATTTTACGAGAAGGCATCAAGCGCCAACGGCCTGATCACGGAGCTGCCCGACGGACGGTCTATCCTGGTGAAATATTTCGTGCTGCCGAACGGCGGCTCGGTGGCGACCCATCTCGACGTCAGCGAGGAGCGCAGGCTGTCGCGGCAGCTCGCCTCCACCAAGCAGTTCCTGGAGACGGTGCTGGACCATGTGCCGGCCTGCGTGGCGGCCAAGAACATCGAGGACGGCTGCTACATCTTCGCCAACAGCGCCTATGAGAAGTTCTGGGGATTGTCGCGGGACTTCGCCGTCGGCAGGAATGCGCGGGAGCTGTTTGCATCGTCTTCGGCGGCGAGCATCGAGGCGGCCGACCAGGCGGCACTCAATTCGCCGGATGGCCAGTACCGCAACGAGTTCGACGTGGATCGTGCCGGTGCGCAGCGCACGGTCGCCTCGATCCGGATCGTGGTCCGCAACGAGAGCAATAAGCCCGAATTTCTGCTCATCGTGTTCGAGGACATCACCGACCGCCGCTCGCTGTCGGAGGAGCTGGAGAGCACCAAGAAGTTCCTCGAGCTCGTGGTCGACAACATCCCGGTTGCGCTGATCGTGGAGCAGGTCAAGGACGGCCGCTATCTTCTCGCCAACCGCAGCGCCGAGACGATCCTCAACCGCAGGCGCGAGGAAGCCACCGGCCTGACCGCGTCCGACATCTTCAACGCCAAGGAAGCCAAGCTGATCGTCGCGCGCGACGAGGCCGCGATCAAGAAGCGCGGGATGATCACTGAGGAGCATCCGATCAGCACCAAGAACGGCCTGCGGCTGTTCCTGACCCGCCGCGCCACCGTGCTCGGCGAGGCCGGCGAGCCGCAATATCTGATCAAGACCCACGAGGACGTCACCGACCGCCGGCAGACCGAGTCGCGCATGGCGCACATGGCCTATCACGACGGCCTCACCGATCTGCCGAATCGCGCCGCCTTCCTGCAGGCGCTGACCCAGATGATCGAGGCTTGCGAGGGCACCGGTGAGGAGTTCGCCGTGCTCTGCGTCGATCTCGACGGCCTCAAGGAGGTCAACGACGTCTTCGGCCATGCGCTCGGCGACAAGCTCCTGATCGAGGTCGCCCACCGGCTCCAGGACTCCGCGCGCGGCGGCGTGGTGGCGCGTCTGTCCGGGGACGAGTTCGGCCTGATCATCGACGGCAAGCAGCCCGAGGCCGGCCTCGCGCTGGCGCAGCAGATCGGCGAAGCCGTCGCGAAGGATTTTCAGATCGACGGCCGTCCGGTCCGCGCCGGCATCACCACGGGCATGTCGGTGTTCCCCCACAATGGCGCCGATGGCGCCTCGCTGCTCGCCAATGCCGGTGCGGCGCTGTTCCGCGCCAAGCAGAAGTCGCGCGGCACGATCAGCCTCTACCAGCCCGAGATGGACCAGCAGATCCGTGACCGCCGCGTGCTGCACCAGGACCTCTCCATGGCGGTCAAGAACGGCGAGCTCGCGCTCGCCTTCCAGCCGCAGGGGGCCGCGGGCCACAGCGTCGCCGAGAGCGAGATCATCGGCTTCGAAGCGCTGGCGCGCTGGCAGCATCCGGTGCGCGGCCAGGTTTCGCCGGCCGAATTCATTCCCATCGCCGAGGAGAGCGGCCTCATCGTCGAGATGGGCGAGTGGATCCTGCGCGAGGCCTGCCGCGAGGCGGCGTCCTGGCCGAAGCCGCTGCAGGTCGCGGTCAATCTGTCGCCGGCGCAGTTCATGCACGGCGACGTGGTCGGCCTCGTCCATTCGATCCTGATCGAGACGGGCCTTGCACCCGGCCGGCTCGAGCTCGAGATCACCGAAGGCGTGTTGATCGAGGACTTCGACCGCGGCCTTGCGCTGCTGCGCCGCCTGAAGGCGCTCGGCGTGCGCATCTCCATGGACGATTTCGGCAGCGGCTATTCCTCGCTGAGCTACCTCCAGGCGTTCCCGTTCGACAAGATCAAGATCGACCGCGCCTTCATCATCAACCTCGGCCGCAACCCGCAATCCGCGGCGATCGTGCGCGCCGTTATCGACCTCGGCCACGGCCTCGAAATGTCGATCATCGCCGAGGGCGTCGAGACGGTCGACCAGCTCGCCTTCCTCGCCAAGGAGGGCTGCGACGGCGTGCAGGGCTACCTGCTCGGCAAGCCGCTGCCGATCGGGAAATATGCCGGCCTCGTCGGCCGCGACGAAGCGATGGAGCTTGCGCTGAAGACCGGTTAGCGCGTTTTCCAGCGAAGTGGACACCGGTTCGCGTCAAGAAACGCGTCAGAATATGAGTCTAGAGCCACCGTTCCGATTTCATCGGAACGGAAATGGCTCTAGTGATGGGAGTGCTTCGCTCCCATTCGACGGCTTCATGGCGGACTACGACCTCGCGATCATCGGCGGCGGCCTGAACGGCGTCAGCCTCGCCCGCGATGCGGCGGGCCGCGGCCTGCGGGTGGTCCTGTTCGAGCAGGGCGATCTCGGCGGCGCGGCGTCGTCAGCCACACCGCGGCTGATCCACGGCGATCTCTCGGTGCTGGAGCGCCGCGGCTTCTGGCGGGTGCGCCGGGCACTGGCCGAGCGCCGGACCTGGCTCCGGATCGCGCCGCATCTGGTCCGGCCGATACGTTTCGTGATTCCTGCGCATGCGGACGAGCGTCCACCCTGGCTGCTGCGCGCCGGCCTGTTCCTCTATGACGGCCTCGCCGGCCGCAGCGGCCTGCCCGCGTCGGCGACCCTCGACATCAGCCATCACCCGGTCGGCAATGCGCTGAAGCGCCCATTCGGCACGGCGTTCGAATATTCGGACTGTGTCGTCGACGATTCCCGCCTTGTCGTGGTCACGGCGCTGGGCGCCGCCGAACGTGGCGCGGCGATCCGGACCGGGGCACGCTGCGTGCGTGCCGACAGAACCGACATCTGGCGGCTCGCCGTGGTCGATCGCGGCCATCGCCGCTCCATCACGGCCAGGGCGCTGGCCAATGCCAGTGGCGGCTGGACCTCGATCGTCGCGGAGACGGTCCTGCGCCAGCCGCAGCCCGCCGTGACAGCCATGCAGATGAGCCAGATCATCGTGCCCAGGCTGTTCGATTCAGACAACGTCTACGTGTTCCAGAACAGCGACGGCCGGCTGATCTTCGCAAGCCCGTTCGAGCGCGCGTTCACGCTGATCGGCACGGTCACGCATGACTTCACCGGCGATCCCGCCATCGTGGCGATGCGAGGAGCTGACGTCGGTTATCTCTGCGAAGCGGCGAGCCGCTACTTTCGCGAGCGCGTCGTCCCGACCGACGTGGTCAGGACGGTCTCCGGCGTCAATTTGAGGCCGGCGTTCGCGCGGCAACGCGAGGGCACGACCCTGTTCCACGCGCGCCGGCGCAAGGCGCCGCTGATCACGATGTTCGGCGGCGACGTCACCACCTCGCGCCGGCGCGCCGAGCGGGCGGTGACGACGCTGACGCCGTTCTATCCGATGTCGCCGCCCTGGACCGCCGGCGCAGCGCTGCCAGGTGGAGATTTCGCCTGGGACCGTTTCGACACCGAGGTCGACCTCGCACGCGAGCGCTGGCGCTTTCTGTCGGAGCCGGAGGCCCAGCGCCTCGTCGCAGCCTACGGCTCGCGATTGTCGGCCGTGCTCGGTGAAGCAAGGACACGTGAAGAGCTTGGCCCGGCCTTCGGCCCCGAACTGACCGGCGCCGAAGTGCGCTACCTCATGAGCCGCGAATGGGCGCGTTTTCCGGATGACGTTCTGTGGCGCCGTTCCAAGCTGGGCCTGACAATGCCCGCGGCGGACCGTGAGGCGCTGGCGGCGTTCATGGCGGATCTGAGCCCGTCACTGGCGTAGCCCGGATGGAGCAAAGCGCAATCCGGGAAAATCTCTGCGCCGATGAACCGCCCCGGATTACGCTTCGCTCGATCCGGGCTACGGCGGCGGGATGTAAGTTATCCTCGAACCGGTTGAGCTAGAGACGATCGGCCGCTAGCGTGCGGCGGAATCGGGGTTGGCAGGGACCATGGCGGAAGAATTGCCCGGGATGAGGGTTGCGGCTGAAGCGGCTGGCGAAGATGCATGTCCGGCAGCCGGCCAGCCGCTGCTGCGCATCGAGGGCGTCGCCAAGACCTTTGGCACGTTTCGCGCCGTCGACGGCGTGTCGCTCGATATCAAGGCCGGCGAGTTCTTCGCGCTGCTGGGGCCGAGCGGCTGCGGCAAGACCACGCTCTTGCGCATGCTCGCGGGCTTCGAGGCGCCGGACGAGGGACGCATCCTGCTCGGTGGCAAGGACATCGCGCAGGCGCTGCCGCATGAGCGCCCGATCAACATGATGTTCCAGAGCTATGCGCTGTTCCCGCATCTGTCGGTGCGCGACAACATCGCTTTCGGACTGAAGCGCGCCGGCATGGCGCGTGCCGACATCGCCACGCGCGTGGCGGAGATGGTCGCGCTGGTCAAGCTCGAAGGATTGGAAAAACGCAAGCCGGACCAGCTGTCCGGCGGTCAGCGCCAGCGCGTGGCGCTGGCCCGCGCCCTGGCGCGCCGGCCCCAGCTCCTGCTGCTCGACGAGCCGCTCGCAGCGCTCGACAAGAAGCTGCGCGAAAACACGCAAGCCGAGCTGATGGAGCTGCAGCGGCGGCTCGGCATGACCTTCATCATCGTCACCCACGACCAGGAGGAGGCGATGACGATGGCGAGCCGCATCGGCGTGATGAAATCAGGCAAGCTTGCCCAGGTCGCGAGCCCCCGCGAGCTTTACGAAGCGCCGCGCTCGCGCTGGATCGCCGAGTTCGTCGGCGACATCAATCTGTTCGACGGTGAGACCAAGTTGCGCGATGGCCATCGTCTGGTCATCGGCACCCGCGATGCGGGCGCGCTGGTGGTGGCCGAGCCGCGCGAAGCCGTCGGCACCGGAAGACTGGCGGTCGCGATCCGCCCCGAGAAGGTCAAGCTGTCGCGCCGCGGCCCGGTCAGCGGGGCCGGTCGCGAGACGGCGATCAACATTCTCGACGGCGTGATCGCCGACATCTGCTATCTCGGCGGCACCACCACCTACAAGGTGAAGCTCGACACAGGCGGGACGTTACAGGCGTCGGTCGCCAACAGTGCGCGGCTCGACGTCGATGCCTACAGCCTGAACCAGAACGTCGTCGCCTGGTTCACGCCGGACGATTGCGTGGTGCTGCAATCATGAGCTCGCGCCGCATCTTCGCAAGGCCCGCGCGCTTCGCCGCGATCGCGCCCTATGTCTGGATGGTGCTGTTCTTCCTGGTGCCGTTCGCCTTCGTGCTCAAGATCGCCCTGTCGCAGACCGCGATCGCGCAGCCGCCTTACGAGCCGGTGTTCGACCTGACGGCGGGATGGGACGCGCTCAAGGCGGCGTTCGCAGTGCTTTCTGTCGACAATTTCAAGCTGCTCGGCTCCGACGACATCTATGTTTTCGCCTATGTGCGCAGCCTCACCGTCGCCATCACGGCCACTGCGCTGCTGCTCCTGATCGGCTATCCCATCGCCTACGGCATGGCGCGGCTGCCGAAACGCTGGCAGGCAGTGGCGATGGTGCTGGTGATCGTGCCGTTCTGGACCTCGTTCCTGATCCGCATCTACGCCTGGATCAACATCCTTCAGCACGACGGCCTGCTGAACCAGATCCTGCTCGCGCTGCATCTGGCCAGCCAACCCGTGGTGTGGCTCTCCACCGACACCGCGATGTATATCGGCATCGTCTATTCCTATCTGCCGTTCATGATCCTGCCGCTCTATGCGACGCTCGCCAAGATGGAGCCGGCGCTGGAGGAGGCGGCCTCCGATCTCGGCGCGCCGCCCTGGCAGGTGTTCTGGCTCGTCACCTTCCCGCTGTCGCTGCCCGGCGTCGGCGCCGGCGTGCTCTTGTGCTTCATCCCGATCGTCGGCGAATTCGTGATTCCTGATCTTCTGGCCGGCTCCAATTCGCTGATGATCGGCCAGACCCTGTGGCTCGAATTCTTCACCAACAAGGACTGGCCGGTTGCCTCAGCTGCCGCGATGGTGCTGCTGGTCGTGCTGCTGGTGCCGCTCTTGCTGTACGAGCGGCTGCAGAAGCGGCAGCTGGAACAGGGACGTTGAGACGATGCGCAAGATCCTTCGTCTCTCCCGCTTCAACATCGCCTCGCTCACGCTGGGGTTGGCGTTCCTTTACCTGCCAATACTCATCCTCATCATCTATTCATTCAACGCCTCGCGCCTGGTGACGGTATGGGGCGGCTGGTCGCTGCGCTGGTATCATGAGTTCTTCAATGATCGCGCCATGATCGAGGCGGCCTGGATGAGCCTGCGGGTTGCGGTCGCCTCCGCGACGATCGCGACGCTGCTCGGCACGCTGGCGGCGGTGGCGCTGTCGCGCGGCGAGAGGTTCCGCGGCCGCACCCTGTTCTCCGGCATGCTCTACGCCCCGCTGGTGATGCCGGAGGTGATCACCGGATTGTCGCTGCTCTTGCTGTTCGTGGCGCTGAACGCCGAGCGCGGTTTCTGGACGGTGACGATCGCTCATACCACGCTGACCATGTGCTTCGTCGCGGTGGTCGTGCAGTCGCGCCTCGGCTCGCTCGATCGCTCGCTGGAGGAGGCGGCGATGGATCTCGGCTGCGATCCCGTCGGTGCGTTCGTTGCCGTGACACTGCCGCTGATCGCGCCGGCGATCGTCGCCGGCTGGATGCTGGCGTTCACGCTGTCGCTCGACGATCTCGTGATCGCGAGCTTCACCACCGGCCCGGGCTCGGCGACCCTGCCGATCCGCATCTATTCGGAGGTGCGGCTCGGCGTGAAGCCCGAGATCAACGCGATCTGCACGCTGGTGATCGCCCTGATCGCGGTCGTCATCGTCATTGCCTCGCTCGCTTCGAAGCTGTCGAGCTCGCAGGGCGAGAGCGCGGCGCCGCTGTAGGGGAGAGCGTCATTCCGGGGCGATGCGAAGCATCGAACTCAGGTGCGCAATTGCACACCTGAGAAACTCGAGCTTCCGGATCTGGTCCTTCGGACCATCCTTGGAATGACAGCCTATTTACGACTTCACCGCGCCCGCCGTGAGCCCGCCCACCATGTAGCGGCGGAAGGCGTAATAGACCGCGGCCGGCGGCAGCGCGTAGATGAAGCCGGTGGTCATCAACAACTCCCACGGCGAATCGTCGGCGGCGAGGAAGTTGCCGAGCGCGACGGGGAGGGTGATCTCGCGGTCGTTCGACAGCAGCAGGAACGCGTAGAGATATTCGTTCCAGGCCAGCAGCACCGCGTAGGTGCCGATCGCGACCAGCGAGGGCATCATCAGCGGCAGGTAGACCAGGCGGAATATCTGCAGCGTGGTGGCACCGTCCATCACCGCGGCTTCATCCAGCTCCACCGGCAGCTTGTCGGAAGCCTGCTTGAGCACCCAGATCGCGTAGGGGCTCGCGATCGTCACCATCGCCAGGATCAGCGACCAGTGATTGTTGAGCAGGCCGTAATTGCCCATGGTGCGATACATCGGCACCGCGAGGAACGCCGCCGGAATGAAATAGGTGAAGAGCGCGAGGTTCAGCACCGCGCGTCCGCCCGGCACCTTCAGCCGCGAGATCGAGAACGCGGCTGCGGTCGCGATGAACAGCGTCAGCACGCCGACGGAGACCGCGATCAGGGTCGAATTCCAGAACTGGACGTAGAAGTCGCGCAGGAAATAGTGCTGCTGCTTGAACACGATTTCGAAGTTGTGCAGCGTCGGATGGTCCGGCCACAGCTTGCCCGAGAACGCGTCCTCCTTCGGAGAGATCGCGAACAGGAACATGTGGTAGATCGGGATCATCGTCCACAGGAAGACGGGAATGCCGATCAGCAGCAGCCGCGCTTCCGTCGCGACGTCACGGAGAGAGGGAAGCTTCATCGCGACAACCGTTTCATCATGAAGTAAACGAGCGGCAGGACGAACGGCATCGCGCAGACGATGGATGCCATCGCGAGCGAGAGCTGGTCGAGCCGGAGATAGCGGATGCCGAGCGTCGCCAGCACGTGCGTGAGGTCGGCAGGTCCGCCGCCGGTGAGCAAATAGACGCTGTTGAAATCGCCCAGCGTCCAGATCATCGAGAGCAGCGTGCAGGTGACGTAGAGCGTCTGCATCGACGGCCAGGTGATGTAGCGGAATTTCTGCCACCAGCTCGCGCCGTCGACCTCGGCGGCCTCGAACAGATCGTGCGGGATCGCGAGACGGCCGGTGATCAGGATCAGGGTCCAGAACGGCAGGGACTTCCAGATGTGAACGCCGATTGCCATGCTGAGCGCCACGGTCGGGTCGTTCAGCCAGTTCGGACCGTCATCGCCGGTGAAAGAGAAGATGAGGTGGTTGACCACGCCCCATTCGGGGTTGAGCATGAATCGCACCGACAGGATGGTCGGGATAGACGGCACCGCCCACGGCAGGATGAAGATCACCGAAAGCCATCTGATCCAGGTGCGCTGCTGCGCGAAGAAGCCGGACAGGAACAACGCGATCAGCATTTTGACGTTGATGCCGATGACCAGGAAGATCAGCGTGTTGATCGCGGCGCGCGCGAAGATCGGGTCGTTGTACAGCGCGACATAGTTCGACGGGGCCCGCGCCAGCCACAGCCCGTAGCAGACGGGATAGACGACGAAGGCAAGGAAGACCAGCATATAGGGCGCGAGCAGGATGATGCCCCAGACCTGCGCCGGGGTCAGCCGCGACGACAGGGGCGGGCCGGGAATTGCCTGATCGCCAGAGAGCGTGATCGCCATTCTTTCGAAACTCTTCTCAAATCTAAAACCTCTCCCCGCTTGCGGGGAGAGGTCGGATTGCCCCCGGCGATGCGAAGCATCGTCCGGCGCAATCCGGGTGAGGGGGACGGGACTCACGGCGCGCACAACCCGCCGATAGAGCCCCTCACCCCGACCCTCTCCCCGTAACAAAAGGGAGAGGGAGGGATGGACCTTAGCCCGCAACCTGCTTGATGCGGGCGATCAGCTCGTCCACGGCCTTGTCGACCGGAACCTTCTCGCTGACGACGCGGTTCATCGCCTTCGCCCACACGTTCTCGTTGTTGAGGATCGTGAACTTCCAGTTTTTGGTGAAGTCGAACGCCGCGGTGCCGCCCTTGAACTGGGCGTAGACGGCCTTGCGGTGCTTGTCAGCCTGCCAGAACGGGCTTTCCTGACTTTCCTTCGTCACCGGGAACCAGCGGCCGAGCGCACCCTCGATGTAGGGACGGATGTTCTCTTCCTGCAGCAGGAAGCTGATGAACTGCTTGCCCTCGGCCTTGTTCTTGGCGGCGGTGAACATCAGTCCGGTCTTGACGTCGGAGCGGTAGCGGATGGTCGAGCCATCAGGCGCCTTCGGGAACGACGCCGTGATGATGTCCTGTTCATAGGCCTTCTTGCCGGCCTCGCGCTGTTCCGGCGTGAGGTTCTGGTTCTGGGAATCCTCGTACCATTTCGCCGCGATCGAGATCGTGAAATTATGAGTCATCACGATCGTCTTGTTGTGGAACGCGACGTTGTTGTCGGGATCCTTCCAGGTCGTCGACGAGGGCGGGGTGCAGCCCTTGATGTAGGTGTCGGTGTAGTCCTTCATCGCCTTGATCAGGTTCTCGCGAACCGTGGGATCGTCGACCAGCAGCTTGCCGTCGTCATCGACCAGCTTGACGTGATAGGCGTCCATGAAGGTGTAGAAGGATTGGAAGGAGTCGGTGGATTCCACGCCCATCGGCTGGCCGACGGCGTAGAGGCGCTGGCCGGTCGCCTTGCGGATCGCCGGCTGCACCTTGTCGCACCAGAACGTCCAGTAGCCCGTCCAGTCGTTCGGAATGTCGCTCAGCTTGAAGCCGGCCTTCTCGAGCAGGTCGTTCCAGATCTGGACGTGCATGCTCTGCTGCTTCAGCGGAAAGCCGTAATAGGCCTTCTTCTTGGTGACGTCGTTGTAGAGGATCGAGGCATCGAGCGTGTTCTGGACGAAACGGCCCTTGATCGGCTCCATGACGTCGGTGAGATCCTCGAGCTTGCCCTCATAGGCCCACTTGCCCTGTACCTGCACGTCGTAGCTGTCGGAATAGGCGACGTCGGGCACGGTGCCGGCATCGAGCGCCGCGACGGTCTTCGGAATCATGTCCTGGATCGCGTACTGCGACAATTCGACCTTGATGCCGGTCTTGGCTTCAAACTTCTTGATCGTCTCGGCGAGCGCTTCGTCCTCGGACTTGTAAAAGCCCTTGACCCACCAAACCGTGATCGTCTTTTGCTGCGCAAAGGCGGGTGCGGCGGCTGCAAACAGCCCAGCCGCAGCGACCGCCAATGTGATTGCGCCGATAACCTTGGATTTCACGTTTTTCTCCCTCAAACGGCCGGTGTTTTAACCGGTCGTATAAAACACTAGCCCATGGCCGTCATCCGATCTAGCGGCTTCTTGTCAGACCTATGTCGCGGTTGGCGCGAGGCTGTGGAGATGAGAATTCGCGCATCGATCCAAAGGCCGCATCAATACATGCCAATCAATTCGCCTCGTGGTGTCTCACCTCGTCAGCGTTTCCCTCTGGGGCTGGTCGAAGCGGCATTCGGGCGCGTCTCGGCGGATCGGGAACGCGGTCTGCCTTGCCCGTTCTTGCGAGCAGGCGAGCGCCAGGCCTCGAGCAGCATCTTGAGAAACTGGCTGGCATGAGGGGACAGCGTAGCTCCGCGCCTCCGCACGATGCCGATCGTCCGCGACACTTCCGGCTCGATCAGGCGAATGGTCTGAATGATCGGATGGCCCGCCGCCGGCGTCGCGAGCTTCGGTAGCACGGCGATGCCGAGGCCCGCTTCGACCAGGCCAAGCGAACCGGAGAGGTGAGCCACTTCATAGGACCAGTTCAGCTGCAGGCCGTGTCGCGCCAGCGCATTGTCGATCAGCGCACGATTGCCGCTGTTGCGGCCGACGGTGATGACCCGGTGCGGCACGATCTCCGGCCAGCTGACCTGCTTGCGCGATGCCAGCGGATGGTCGTGACGGCAGGCGAGGACGAAAGGATCCTCGACCAGCTTCTCGAACTCGATCTCGGCATGCGAGGCGCCGATGAAGTTGATGCCGAAATCGGCTTCGCCGCGCGCGACTGCTTCCAATCCCTCATTGGCACCGATGTCGAGAATCCGGATGCGAATGCGCGGATAGGCTTCGGCAAACCGGCCGATCGCGCGCGGCAGGAAGTAGAACACGGCTGTCGGTACCGCAGCCACCGAGACCAGGCCCGAACTTCGCGCGCCGATATCCTGGATGGCGAGCACCGAGGTCTCGAACTCGTCGATCAGGCGGCGCACCTTTGGCAGGAAGTCGCGGCCCGTCATGGTGAGATTGACGTGACGCGTCGAGCGTTCGAGCAGTGGCGCACCGAGGCTTTCTTCCAGCTTCTGAATGCGTCGGCTGAGCGCGGGCTGTGACAGGTTCAATGCCCGCGCGGTGCGGACGAAGCTTCCGGTCTCCGCCACGGTGATGAAAGCCTTGAGGTCGAGCAGTTCCGCGTTCATGGCCCTCTCCAATTATACCGATATACGAAATAATACCTCAGATCTTTGCATTTCACAAAAGAGTTCTGCCGGGGGATGCTCTGGCCGGCGCGAAGTTGTCGCCGAACGGAACAGCTCTAATGAACGATCAGATTGCCATTCCCTGTGTGGTCATGCGCGGGGGTACCTCGCGCGGGCCGTTCTTCCTGGCCCGCGATCTCCCGGCCGACGCAAGCTCGCGTGACGCGGTCCTGCTGTCCGTGATGGGAGGCGGACACGACCTTGGAATCGACGGGATCGGCGGCGGCAATGCCGTCATCAACAAGGTCGCGATCGTTGGACCGGCATCGGTGCCCGACGCCGACGTCGACTATTTGTTCGCCCAGGTGCGGGTTCGTGAAGGCATCGTCGATACTTCGCCGAACTGCGGAAACATGCTGGCGGGGGTGGGGCCGTTCGCAATCGAGGCTGGCCTGGTCGCCGCCACCGCAGATCGCACCCACGTGCGCATCCACAACGTCAACACCGGCAAACTGATCGACGCGACGGTCGCCACGCCGGGAGGGCGGGTGACCTACGACGGCGAGGCGCAGATCGACGGTGTGCCGGGAACGGCCGCGCCCATCGAGCTGTCGTTCCCCAACGCGGCCGGCGCACGCACCGGTCGTCTCCTGCCGACGGGACGCGCCGTCGACCGCATCAAGGGAATCGACGTGACCTGTCTCGATGCGGCGATGCCGGTCATGCTGGTCCGTGCGGCGGATCTGGGATGGAGCGGCCGCGAGGCTCCCTCGGACTTCGCCGACGCCAGCTTCCGCGCGCGCCTCGAGGACTTGCGGATCGAGGCCGGACGCCGGATGGGCTTTCCCAATCCCGCGTCGATGGTGATCCCGAAACCGGTTCTGATCGCGCCCGCGAGCGGGGCGACGTTGAACGTCAGGTACTTCATGCCGCACGACTGCCATAGCGCGCTGGCGGTAACAGGCGCCGTCGCGATCGCGACCGCATGCGTCACACCCGGAACGATCGCCGCAGAGATGGTCGGAAAGCTGGCGCCGCCGGTGCCGATTACGCTGGCCCATCCCTCCGGCCAGCTCGTGGTCAGGCTCGAGCCGGGCCCGGTTGCCCGGGTGCTGCGGACAGCCCGGCGGATCTTCGAGGGCCACGTCTTCGCCCGCCGGTCACACGTGCCTCATTCGGTGCTGGCGGCCTGAGCCCCGCCGCCTCCGAAGCCATCACAAAAAATCAGAGCCATGGGAGAAATGAGAATGCACAAGGAAGCGCTGGTTGGCCACGCCAACACCGAGGCGGGAAAACCCTTCTACCGGATTCTCTATGTCCAGGTGCTGATGGGCCTCGCGCTCGGTGTCCTCACCGGTCATTTCTGGCCTGAATTCGGCGCCGCGTTAAAACCCTTCGGCGACGGCTTCGTCAAGCTGGTCAAGATGATGATCGCGCCGATCGTGTTCTGCACCATCGTGAGCGGCATCACCAGCATCAGCGATTCCCGCGAGGTCGGCCGCACGCTGGTGAAATCCATGGCGCTGTTCTACCTGCTGACCGTGCTCGCATTGCTGGCCGGGCTCGTCGCTGTTTCGCTGATCCAGCCGGGCGTCGGCATGCATGTTTCCGTCAGCACGCTGGATCCGTCGGTGGCTGCGAAATTCACCAAGCAGGCCAGCGCGACCGGATTTACGGAGTTCATGCTGCACATCATCCCGCATTCGTTCTTCGGAGCGTTCGCCGACGGTGAAGTGCTGCCGGTCCTGCTGATCTCCATCCTGATCGCCTTCGGCCTCAGCCGAGCCGGCGATGGGGGCGTGGTGGTGACCAAGGCGGTCGCCTCGTTCTCACACGTGCTGTTCGTGTCCTTCGGCTTCATCATGAAGCTCGCTCCGCTCGGCGCTTTTGGTGCCATGGCGTTCACCGTGGGCCGCTACGGCATCCGTTCGATCGGCTCGCTCGGACTGCTGATCCTCACCTTCTACATCGCCTGCTCCGTGTTCGTGGTGGTCGTGCTTGGTACGCTGGTGCGGCTGAACGGCTTCAGCCTGTGGAAGACCATCCGCTACTTCAAGGAAGAATTGCTGATCGTGCTCGGCACCTCGTCCTCGGAGCCGGCGCTGCCCGGCGCGCTGCGCAAGCTGGAGCAGCTCGGATGCCGCAAGGGCGTCTCGGGTCTCGTGCTGCCGATGGGCTATTCCTTCAACCTGGACGGCAGCGCCATCTATCTCACCCTGGCCTCCATCTTCATCGCGCAGGCCTGCGACATTCACCTGTCGTGGGGACAGATCGCCGCGATGCTCGGGCTGATGCTGCTGACCTCCAAAGGGGCGGCCGGCGTCACCGGCAGCGGCTTCGTGGCGCTTGTCGCGACACTTTCGGTGATGCCGGATCTGCCCGTGACCGGCGTGGCTCTGCTCGTCGGCATCGACCGCTTCATGTCGGAGGCGCGGGCGCTGACCAGCATGATCAGCAATTGCGTCGCGTCCATCACCATTTCGCTGTGGGAGAACGCCTGTGACCGCGAGGTGTTGGCTCGCGAACTCGGTCAGGGCAGCACGCCTGCGGCCGCGGCCGCGCCGACGATCGCTGCAGCGCCCGTGGTGCGGGAGGAGAAGAGCTGGATTTCCACGACCCAATCGGCCGCATGAGCCCGCGCCGGATCTTGCCTCAGTTGGACTTCGCGTTTTCCTTGGCGTTTTCCTTGGCATTCTCCGCGGTCGGCGATCCGTCGGGACGCTTTCCGCCCCCCGTGATCCGCTGCTTCAGGAGATCGAGGAAGGGAGACGCTGCGGGCGACTGTCGGATCAGGCTTTCGGGATCGGGAAAGATCAGCGGATCGTCCCAGGGGCCCTGCACCATGAAGGGCAATTGAAAGCCGGACGCCGTGTTGAGGCTCGCCACGCCCTTCATGTCGTATTCGCGCGCCGGCACCGAGGCGGTGCCGGTCAGCGTGATCTTGGCCGCCGGGCCCTCGATGCGGATGTCTTCGGCGGTGGCGATGCCGTCGGAGAATTTCACCGAGATGGTGAGGTTGTCGTACGGCGTCGAGCCGTTGCGGAAATTGCCGCCGCCCGACAGCGGCCGCCGCTCCAGCCGCTTCAGCAGCTGCTCGGCATTGAAGCCCGAGATCGCGCCGTTGTGCCCGGTCACGGTGGCGCTGCCGTCGAGCGACTGCACGAGGCCGAACGGGCTCGAGCCCGAGGCGAACAGCGAGACGTTGATGTTGCCGCGGCCGGACAGCTTGTTGAGGCCGAACAGCTCGGTGGCGCAGGCCTGCAGATCGACGTCGGTGAACTGGAATTGCGCCTTGATGTCGGCGACCGTGTCGGACCGCGCGATGCCGAACGAGCCCTTGGCGATCCCGCCATAGACCTGCGCCTCGCCGACCGAGAGCGCCAGCGTGCCGTTGCGCAAATTGGCGCCGATCGCGGTGCGGCCGAGCCTCGTGGGCCCGACCGTCAGCTTGGCCGCCGACAGGCGCATGTCGAGGTCGGTGGTCGACAATCCCTGGAGATCGAACAGCTGCCTGTTCCAGTCGCGCGCCCCGCTCGCGAGCAGGCGGAACGTCGAGATATAAGGTGTGAAGTCGAGCGCGTCGGCGGCGAGCGTCGCTTGCAGCGTCTGCCGGCCGTTATTGGCGTAGGTCATGACGCCCTCGGCGGCATTGCCGTCGAGCTCGACATTGACATTGGTGAGCGCGATCGAGGCGCCGACGACGTTGGCGCGCGCCTTCAGCACGAAGCGGCCGAAGCCGCCGCTGCCGGGCTGCGGCTGTCCGGTCCAGCGCAGCGCGTTGCGCAAGGACGGGCTGTCCACGGTGAGCGTGCCCTCCATCATCGGGCTGGTGCGATTGGCGACGCTGCCGTCGAAGGCGAGCTTGAGCGGCGCGCTGGCGATGCGCGCCTTCAGGCCGGAGCGGTCGCCGGAGAGGGCGGCGACGAAATCGGAAAAGCTGATCGAGCCGTCGACGCGCTCGCCGCGCCAGTCGAACTGCCCGGTCGCGGCGAAGGAGCGCGAGATCGAAGGCCAGGCCAGCGACAGGTCGATGTCCTCGAGCTTCTCGGTGGCATGCGTGGCAACGTCCTCGTAATCGAGCACGCCGTCCTGGATCCGGATTTCGGAGAACGAGACCTGGTTCTCGGCCCCGGGCTTCATGGTGCGCGCGATGGTCTGGATGAAGGGCGTCCAATTGCTCACGCCGTCCGGCTTCAGGCTGACGTGGATGCGCGGCCGCAGCAGCGTCAGGTCGGCGATCTCGAAACGTTGCAGCAAGAGCGGCAGCAGCCGCAAATTCGCGGTGAGCACGTCGACCTGGAGCGCGGGAGCGCTGGTGCCGCCGCCCTTGAGGCCGACGTCGCGGAAGGAGATGTAGCTTGCCGGAAGCACCGAGATGTCGATGCTGCCCGCGACATTGAGCTCGAGCCCGGTGACGTCGCGGATCTGCGCTTCGACCGCCTTGCGCAGCGCGTCGCGGTTGATGAGCCAGGAGGTCGCGATCAGGGCGATCAGCGCGATGCCGAGCAGCGCCGCGATCGGCGTCCCGAGGCGCTTCATTCCTTGGGCCATGGTCAATGGCATGTCCTGATCGGGTTGGTCGTTGGAGCCAGAAGGGCGGGCCGCGAAAGCTTGCGTGCCGGCGCCCAGATCCTATGGTGTTAAGTGCCGCAACTTGATGGGTTTTCTTGACGCTTTCAAGGCCGTTGCAGGGTTATGCCCACGGCATGGGCAGCTTCTATCACCCGGGGGCGGAGCGGAGAACCCCGTATCATTGACGGCTTCGGACGATTTCGCCTAATAATCGCCGCCAATGAGGCGCGGCGCCCGCAAGCCGAAGGTTCAGTCGAGGTTTTTTGCATGAACAAGGTCTATCCCGACGCCAAGTCGGCGCTCGACGGTATTCTCAAAGACGACATGATGATCATGTCGGGCGGCTTCGGCCTCTGCGGCATTGCCGAGGAGCTGTCGGACGCGATCCGGGACTCCGGCGTCAAGGGCCTGACCGTGGTCTCCAACAATGCCGGCGTCGACGGGATCGGCCTCAGCCGCCTGCTCGAAACCCGCCAGATCAAGAAGATGATCTCGTCCTATGTCGGCGAGAACAAGCTGTTCGCCCAGCAATACCTCGCCGGCGAGCTGGAACTCGAATTCAATCCGCAGGGTACGCTGGCCGAGCGCATCCGCGCCGGCGGCGCCGGCATCCCGGCCTTCTACACCAAGACCGGCGTCGGCACCCTGATCGCCGAAGGCAAGGAAGTGAAGGAATTCGACGGCGAGAAGTACCTGATGGAGCGCGGCCTGTTCGCCGACCTCGCCATCGTGCATGCCTGGAAGGGCGACACCGCCGGCAACCTGATCTACCGCAAGACCGCGCGCAACTTTAACCCGATGATGGCGACCGCCGCGAAGATCACGGTGGCCGAGGTCGAGCATCTGGTTCCCGCCGGTGAACTCAATCCCGACCACATCCACACGCCCGGCATCTTCGTGAAGCGCATTGTCGAGGTCGGCACGGCCAAGAAGCGCATCGAATTCCGCAACACCCGCCCGCGCCCCGCCGCCTAATCAGGAGACCAAGATGGCCTGGACCCGTGAACAGATGGCCGCGCGCGCCGCGAGGGAATTGCGCGACGGCTATTACGTCAATCTCGGCATCGGCATCCCGACGCTGGTCTCGAATTACATCCCCGATGGCATGGACGTCTCCTTGCAGAGCGAGAACGGTATGCTCGGCATGGGGCCGTTCCCCTATGAGGGCGAGGAAGACGCCGACCTCATCAACGCCGGCAAGCAGACCGTGAGCGAGCTGCCCTCGACCTCGTATTTCTCGAGCGCGGATTCCTTCGGCATGATCCGCGGCGGCCACATGGATCTGTCGATCCTCGGCGCCATGCAGGTGGCCCAGAACGGCGATCTCGCCAACTGGATGATCCCCGGCAAGATGGTCAAGGGCATGGGCGGCGCGATGGATCTCGTCGCCGGCGTCAAGCGCGTCGTCGTGGTGATGGAGCATTCGGCCAAGGACGGCCCGAAGCTGTTGAAGAAGTGCAATCTGCCGCTGACCGGCGAGCGCGTGGTCGACATGGTCGTCACAGATCTCGCCGTCTTCACGATCGACAAGCACGGCACTGGCGGCATGGCGCTGATCGAACTCGCCGACGGCGTCTCGCTCGACGAGGTCAAGGCCAAGACCGAAGCCGAATTCCGCGTGGCGCTGAAGAACACGTAAGTCGTCGCAAAGGGGCGCGCATGACGATACGGTCCGCGCGTCCCGAAGATGCCGAGTTCATCGCACAAACCATCCTGAATTCGATGCGCGGCTACCGGCCGCGCGGCTGGTTCGACGTGGCGCTCGGTTGGCCGGAAGCGGAGTGCCTCGCTTTCGTCGCGCGCGTCGCTGTCGCACGGGCGGTGTCGATGTGGCACTTTTCGCAGTTCCTGGTCGCCGAGATCGATGGCAAGCCCGCTGCTGCACTTTGCGCCGTGCCGGCGGCCGGCACCGGACCTGCGGCATGGCGCGCGGTCGAAGAGGTCGGTCTCTCAATTGGGCTCACGGCGTCAGAGCTCGACGCCATCCGCCAGCGCGGTGCCTATTCGCGAGCTTGCTGGGTCCAGGGCGGCGAGGGCGACTGGATGATCGAGCATGTCGCGACTGACCTTGCCCATCGTGGTCGCGGCTTGATGCAGGCGTTGATCGCGCATGCGCTGGACAAAGGGCGGGCAGCCGGTTTTGCCCGGGCGACGATATCGTTCCTGATCGGCAACGAGCCGGCCGAGCGCGCCTACTCGAAGGCGGGTTTTGTCTTCGCCGAAGAGAAGCGCGATCCGAATTTCGAGGCAATCATCGGCGCGCCCGGTTTTCGCATGTTCGCGCGGAAGATTTGAGCAGGTTGCAGGCGCCGGCGAGCGGGGCCCGTTCGCCGACCTCGCCGTCGTGCACGCCTAAGCGGGCGACACCGCGAGCAACCTCATTTACCGCAGGAGCGTCTCGGAAGGGCCGGATCGCGCGATCAGGCTGAGCGACGACGACTCAATTGGTCGAGGCGCCATGAATGTGCGGACGATGTGCCCCTTCAAGCGGGGCCGCTCGGCACCTCGGAGAACCGGGTCAGCCAGGCAACCGGGCCGATGCTCGCGGCGATGATCAGGAGGGCCGCGAGCGCGCCGTCCTCGAAGTTGCCGCGGCTTGCGTACTGGTAGATCGAAGTGGACAATGTTTCGACGTTGAGGGGCCGCAAGAGCAGCGTTGCCGGGAGCTCCTTCAGACAGTCGACGAACATGATGATGACGGCGCCGAGCATCGCCGGCCGGAGCAACGGCAGATAGATCTGCCTCAACATGACTACTTGGCCCGCGCCGACCGCGCGCGCGCTCTCGTCATAGTCGCTCGGAATGCTGTCGAACCCGGCCTTGATCATCCCGACCGGCACAGCCAGAAAACGAATCGTGTAGGCGATGACGACGGCCATCCCGGAGCCGACCAGGACCAGCCCGGGAAGGGAACGTCCGGTCCAGGTCGCGACCGCGCTCAGCGCATTGTCGACCGCCAGGACCGGGGTGAGCAGGCCGAGAGCGATGACGAGGCCCGGCAGCGCGTATCCGGCCTGCGCGATGCTCAGCGCGACATATCGCAGAGGATCCGGCCGCAAGCGGTGCGCGATCGTCGTGGCGAGCGCAAGCATCAGCGCAATGAGCGTCGCGAGCCCTGCAAAGGCAAACGAATGGAAGGTGTGGCGCCATAGGAGCGGGTCGAAATTTGCAAGCAGTCCGCGACCGAGAGCCTGATGCGCCAGATAGAGCAGCGGTACCACGAAGCCGATCAGCACCGGCAGCAGGCAGACTGCGAACGCGATCGACGCTCTTGCGCCGGACAGCGGGGTTCGCTGCCTCACATGCGGGCTTTCGGCCGAGAATTCGATGTTGGCGTTGCGGCGGCCGTAGCGCTCCATCGCGATCAGGCCGGCGACGATCGCGAGCATCAGGCATGCGAGTTGCGCTGCACCGGCAAGGCTGCCGCGGTTGAGCCAGGTGGTGAAGATCGAGACCGTCAGCGTGCGGATGCCGAGATATTCGCTGGCTCCGATGTCGTTGAGCGTTTCCAGCGCGACCAGCGCCACGCCGACCGCCAGCGCCGGCCGCGCCATCGGCAGTGAAACGCGCCAGAAAACGGTCCATCGGCCGGCGCCCAGCGTCTTAGCGGCTTCGGCGAATTCGGCTGACTGAACCTGGAACGTCGCACGCGCCGAGAGATAGACGTAAGGGTAGAGCACGAGCCCGATCACGAAGATGGCGCCCGGCAGCGAGCGGAGGTTGGGCAGATGGCCGAGGGCATCGCCCAGCGGCAGCCAAATCGCCAGGGTACGATGCACCAGGCCCAGCGGTTCGAACAGATCGGCATAGACGTACGCCGCAAGATAGGTCGGAATCGCCAGCGGCAGCGGCATCAGCCACAGGAGCATGCCCCGGCCGGCAAAATCGTGGCGCGATATCACCCATGCAGTACCGGCGCCGATCAGTAATGTGAACGCGCCGACTCCGGCGAGCAGTAGGGCAGTGTCGAGAAGGGCGGCCGGCAACACGTAGTTGATCAGGTCGTGCCACACATCGGACGCCGGCTGCAAAGCCAGCGAAACGATCGAGATCACGGGCGCCGCGACCAGGATCGCGGTCGCGATCGCGATGGCGGTTGCGGCGCGACCGGCGCGCACACGGCCCCTCGAGCGAGGCCGTGTGCTGGTAGCTTCCAGCAGTTTGACAGACGTGGGCTGCCAGAGATCAGTTGTCAAAGCCGACCTTGTCCACCAGCGAGGCCGCAGCCTTGCGGTTGGCGGCGATCTTTGCGATCGGCAACGGATCCGGGCCGAGCTTGCCGTAGCCCGCGATGGTCGCGTTGACGGCGACACCGCTCCGAACCGGATATTCGTAATTCTGGTCGGCATACATCTGCTGCGCCTGCTCGCCCACGAGCCACTCGATCAGCTTGATACCGTTTGCCTTGTTGGGCGCGTTCTTGGCGAGCAGCACGCCGGAGAGGTTGACGTGGGTGCCGCCGCCCTCGAAGGTCGGCAGGATGACGCGGGTCGCCTCCGCCCACGGCTTCTTCTCGGGATCGTTGTTCATCATCAGCGCCCAATAATAGGTGTTGCCGATGCCGATGTCGCATTTGCCGGCAGCGACGTCACGCGCGGCTTCGCGATCGCCGCCCGACGGCTTCTGCGCGAGATTGGCCTTCACGCCGCGCAGCCATTCCTCCGCCTTGGCCTCGCCGTACTTGGCCGTATAGGCCGCGAACAGCGCGTTGTTATAGATGTGCTGGCCCGACCGAATGCAGATCTTGCCCTTCCACTTGGGATCGGCGAGCTCCTCATAGGTGATCTTGTCCTGCTTGACACGATCCTTCGAGGCATAGATCACGCGCGCGCGCATGGAGATGCCGGCCCAGTGTCCGTCCGGATCGCGATACTGCGCCGGCACGACCTTGTCGACCGCCTCCGACTTGATCGGCTGGGTGACGCCGGCCTGCACGGCCTCGTCGATGCGGCCGATGTCCACCGTCAGCAGCACGTCGGCCGGACTGTTGGCCCCTTCCGCCTTCATGCGCTGCTCCAGACCGGAGCTTGCGGAGACGACGTTGACCTTGATGCCCGTGTCCTTGGTGAACGCGTCGAACAGCGGCTGGATCAGCTTGGTCTCGCGGTAGGTATAGACGTTGACCTCGCCATTGGCGGCTGCCTCCGACACGAAAGACGTGGTCAGGCTCAACACCGCCGCAGACGCGGCGAGGACGCGAAGATAGATCATAAGGGCTGCTCCGAGGCGCACGATTGAACGCCGCTTGAGTAGCGCAGGCGCTCGGACAACGTTAGCGACGCGATGTCGCGAGGGCATGAGCTTAGAGCAATTCCAAAGTTGTCTTTAGACCCATTCTAATCATTGAGCCGACGATCCTGGGAAGCGATAGGCACCTATGATCTTGCCGGCCTCGTCTTGCTCAGGCGCTGCGACACGCTTGCAACCCACGACGTCTCCTCGCGCACCAGGCGGAAGCCGAGATTGGCGGGCGGCACGCCCTGGGCGCAGCCGCCGGCGCGGGCGTCGCGGATGAAGTCGGTGACATAGGCGCGGTGCGCGCCCTCGGCGACTCGCACGCCGCAATTCACGGTCGCGCGGCCGGGATTGCCTGAAACGTCCACACGCGAGCGCACGAAGCAGGTCGCGGTCCATTCCCAGACATTGCCGGCGAGGTCTTCGACGCCGTGCTCGTTCGGGCCGAACTTGCCGAAGCGATAGGCCGTGGTGTCGGAGAGGTCGCGCTCGGATTCGCGCTCGTAGCGGCTGATCCAGCGCTTCGAAGGGTCGCTCGCATCGACCGGTACACCATCATCCCTGAATCTGGAGCCGGCGGCAAAGGCCCATTCCTCGTCGCTCGGCAAGCGGTAATGCTGGCCCGTCTTGCGTGACAGCCAGCCTGCATAGGCCTCGGCATCGTGCCAGCTCACCTGCACTGCGGGACGATCGGCGGCGATCGCGACGTCGCGATCGAGCGCGCGGCAGGCGCCATCCTGCACGCAAAGCTGATAGTCGAACGAGGCGACCTGATTTCGCATGATGCGCAGCGGCCGGTTCATCCGCATCATCCGCAGCGGCGCTTCCGCCTGCTGTCCGCCGCGGGTGAAATCGCCGGCTTCGCGATAGGAGAAGCTGCCGGCGGCGACCTCGACCAAGGCCGGCTCACCTCCCGCATGGCGCGTCGTCATCTCCGAGACCAGAGGCGCAACGGCGAGCGGCCCCGCAAGCCCGGCCGCGCAGGCGAGTGCCAGTTTGAGCTTGAATGCGATCAGCACGGTCATTCCCCCGAGGAAAGAAGGGGCCGGTGATGACCGGCCCCCTCGTCGCGTCTAGTTTGTGCTGGCAGGCGGTATTTCCGCAGGTGCCTTCACTTGCATCATCAGATCGTCGTTCCACTTGCCTTCGACCTTGAAGTGCGCGGTGGCGCCGAGATCGGCCGCCTCGATCAGGTTATGCGTGACATAGGCGTAGATGCCGGGCTGCTGGAACTTGTACAGCGCAGCTCCCGCCGATCCGCCGCGGATGAACCACGTCTCGAGCCCGACTTCTGGCGCATTGCCGAACTTGCCGGTCTCCCAGACATAGTCGCCATGGCCGCCGATCAGGTGCGGACGGCTGTCGCGATTGGCCTGCGAGTGCACGATCAGCACGTTCTCGCCGACCTTGGCGGTCAGCGCGTTCTTGCCGGTGAGCGCGCCGACCTTGCCGTTGAACACGACATGGGTCGGGATCAGCTTCTTCATCACCTCTTCGGTCTCGGTGAAGGCTTCGCCCGGCGATTCGTAGGACTTGAAGTTACCCTTCTCGTCGCGCGGCACGTACATGTCCTGCTCGCCGATATAGTAGACCTTGTCGTATTTCAGTGCGTGGCCCTTGCCGTCGTTCAACCCCTCGCGCGGCAGCACCATCACGGCGCCGTTCATGCCGGAGACGACGTGCCAGGGGATCATCGGGCCGCCCGGCGCGCAGTGATAGACGAACACGCCGGTCTTGGTCGCCTTCCAGCGCAGCACGACCTGCTCGCCGGGATTGATGAGCGTCAGCTCGCCGCCGCCGAGCGCGCCGGTCGCGGAATGGAAGTCGATGTTGTGCGGCATGGTGTTGGTCGCGGGATTGACCAGCGTCAGCTCGACATAGTCACCCTCGTGCACGACCATGAGCGGGCCCGGCATCGATCCGTTGAACGTCATGGCCTGGAAGGTGGTGCCCTTGTCGTCGATGACGACCTTCTTCTCCTCGACCGTCATCCTGAACTCGACGATCTTGGGGCCCTGTGTCGTGGCCTGCTCGTGCGCGTGCACGAAGGGCGGAGCGACCAGCTCTACCTTCTGACGCGGCAGCTTGAGATCGCTGGCGGCGAAAGCCGGGGTCGCCAACATCAGGGCGGTCGCGGCGGCGCTGATCAATGCGGCTCTGCGGGTGAACATTGGAAGCATCCTTCATCTGAAATGGTTTTGATGACGGAGTGCAGTGTGCGCCTGTTACGGCAAGCGTGTTTGCGCTGCGACAAGCTTCCGCCGGATTCCCTCCGCAACGGCACTTTGGTTTTTTCGAAAGAGCAGGATCGTTGATACCGGCTCATCGCGTCCGCAGGGCGTGATGCCGATCGAGGTCAAGCGTCATCGCAACCGCATCGGCGCTTAGCCGCAATTCGTTTGCATGTTCAAGTTGGATGGCGATCTCGCCCCGGCTCATGCGCGCGTGGGTGAGATCGCGAAGGAAGCTTTGGCCAAGGCGCGGCCGGTCAGAGCAGATTCACGGCGAGCCAGACCAATCCCCAGATTGCCAGCGCCAGCGCGACGAAAACGGCGATTGCGGCAGCCAGCGCGCGCACCACGCCGGCGGGGGCAGGCGCGGCCGGGGCCGGCCGGAAGTCGTCGAA